>JBFHEP010000172.1:0-8926 GCA_041584095.1 Acidimicrobiales bacterium
AGTGCGGGTCCTGGACGATCTGCTCGACGCCGGCGCCGGCCTGGAACTGGTCGAGGTGGCTCCGGAGGAATCGGCCGGCGAACTAGGGCCGCCTCCGGGTTCTGCGCTGGTAGCGGTTGTCCGGGCAGGCAAGCGCCTGTCACCGACCCAGCTAGCCCGCAACGACTTCCGCGCCGAAGACCGTCTCGTCATACTCCGGGAGTCGCCCGATCACTGACCGTTCCACGCGTCCTCCGCGTCGCTCACGACGCGCCACACGCGCAGAACGGCGTGGGTTCGGTGAGGCGCTATTCGTACGCGATCGCGTCGAGGACGTTCATTCGTGCGGCTCGGGTTGCCGGGAAGAACGCCGCAACGACACCGAGCACCGCCCCGACCAGCAGATAGATCACCAGGCTCAGCCACGGGATGCCGACCTTGCTGATGAACGTGTCGGGGATGGCCACCACGGCGGCCCACCCGAGCAACAGGCCCATGGCGATGCCGAGCAACGACCCGAACACGGCCACGATGACCGCCTCCCAGCGCACCGCCGTACGGAGCTGGCGGCGGGTCGTCCCCACCGCTCGGAGCAAGCCGATCTCCCGGATCCGTTCGAGGATCGACAGCGCCATCGTGTTCACGATGCCGAAGAAGGCCACCACCAGGCACAGCACCAGCAGACCGTTGATCACGATCTGGAGCTGCCCGACCTGATCCTCGGTCTGCTGCTTGAACTCGGTGTTGTCCTGCACAGTCAGTTGGGCGAAGTTGCTGGTGACGTCCTCGACCGCGGCCCGACCGACGTCGGGTTGGACGCCGTCCGCGTAGGTCAATCCGACGAACCCGACGTTGTCGACGTTCAAATGGGGGCTGGTCAGATCACGGTCCACGACGAAGGGGGCGCCCACGAGGGTGTCCTCGTCGTAGATCGCCTTCACGGTGAGGTCGGTGGTGAACCCGTCCTCCAGTTCGATGGTGACGGTGTCGCCGATCTCGAGGCCGAGCGTTTCGGCCTTCGAGGCCAGCACGCCGATCCCATCGGGTCCCAGGCCGTCAGGGCCTTCGACCGCGCCATCGACCACCCCGATGTTGACGACCGAGGATCCGGTCTCGGTGTCATAGGCCGAGACCGATTCGACGGTTTCATCGATCTTGGCTTCGACCGGCGCGAAGCCGGTGACCTCGCCCACCTCGGGTAACGCGTCGAGCTGGTCGATGATCACGCTGGAGAACGGCAGACCTTGGGCCTCTTCGAACACGAACAGATCGGCGGTGATCGATTCTTCGAGCACCTCGTCGAACGTCCGTAGCAGCGACTCGGTGAGCACTGCGACACCGGTGATCAGGGCGAGACCGATCATCAATGCCGTGGCGGTCGCCGCCGTTCGCTGTGGGTTGCGACTGGCGTTGTCGCGGGCCAGACGGCCGGTGATGCCTTTGACGGCCTCGGCCGGAAGGCCGAGTACCGAGGCCGCCCGCCCGGCGAACAGGGCGCTCAACATGGCCACACCCAGGAAGGTGAGGGCGGCGCCACCACCGATGGCGGCGAGTCGGGGAGCGGTGCCTTCGATGTCGCCGAACATACCGAAGAGCAGCGCGGCCAGGCCGGGAACGAGCACGGCGGCACCCGCCAGGATACGGAACCGCATCGACCGTTCCCGTTGCCCGCCGTCGCGAACCGCCTCGAGGGGTGAAACCCGCGACGCCCGGACGGCTGGCAGGATGGCGGACAGTATCGTGACCAGCAGACCGACGACCACGACCACCACGATGGTACGGGGCAGGATGCGCAGCGGACCGTCGGGGAACGAGCCACCACCGGTGCTGAACAGCTGCTTGAGCAGCCAGGCCACTCCGACGCCACCGAACAGGCCGACGATCGAGGCCGCCACCCCGATGATCACCGCCTCGATGAGCACCATGGCTCGGATCTGGGATCCGCTGGCGCCGATGGAGCGGAGCAGACCGAGCTGTTTGGTCCGCTGACCGACCAGGATGGCGAACGTGTTGTAGATGATGAAGATCGAGACGAACAGCACGACGACGGCGAAGCCGAGAAGGATGTTGCCGAAGATGTCGATGAACGTGCCGAACTGCTCCTGCTGGTCGGCGATGACCTCCTCCGATGACAGCACCTCCAGCCCATCCGGGAGTGTCGAGTCGATGGCGGCCAGGAGGTCGTCGCCATCGGTGCCGGGGCTGGCGGTCACCACGATCGAGTCGATCAGGTTGCCCTCGACGCCGAGCACCCGTTGCAGCGTCGGCAGATCGTAGAGGATGAAATACGCGCCACCGGTTCCGCCGTCGCCGAAGTCGATGAGACCCGACAGTTCGAACTCCTGGGGCTCGCCGGTGGGAACGGTGACGATGATCGTGTCTCCCACGGAGAAGTCGCCGGCCGAGGCCTGCGCCTCGTCGACGGCGATCTGCTGTCCGACGGGTGCCTCGCCTTCGACCAGGGTGAAGGCGGAAGCCGGGCTGGGCCCCGCCCACGAGCCGCTGAAGACCGGAGGACCCGGTGGTCGAACGATCTCACCGTCGGCGTCCTGGGTGTATGTCTGCTCGAATACGAACAGGCCGCCCTCGGCATAGTCGACCTCGTCGAGAGCGGCGATCTCGTCGACCAACGAGCCGTCGAATCGCACCAGGTCCTGGCCGGAGTTCAGTTCGGGTTCGACCGCCCGGATCTGGGCGTCGACACCGGAGAAGGCATCTTCCGACACCTGGTTGAAGATCGCTCGCAAGCTGTCGGCCAGCACGAAGGAACCGGAGACGAAGGCCACGCCCAGCGTCACCGAGATCAAGGTGAGAATGAGTCGTCCGAGATTGGCGACGATACCGCGACGTACGAGTTTCAGCATGGTGTCGCCGGCTACTTGTCGCCGAGCACGTGGCCGCCGTCGCCGAGGTTGCGGATCGTGTCGTAGATCAGGTCGGGGTCGGGCGATTCGAGTTCGTGCACGATCTCTCCGTCGGCCAGGAACAGCACCCGGTCGGCGTAGGACGCGCCCCGGGGATCGTGGGTGACCATCACGATGGTCTGGCCGAGTTCGTCGACCGCCGCCCGCATGAAGTCGAGAATCTCGGCCGAGGTTCTCGAATCGAGGTTGCCGGTCGGCTCGTCGCCGTAGACGATCTCGGGCCTCGACGCCAACGCCCGGGCCACCGCCACCCGTTGCTGCTGGCCGCCCGACAACTCGTTGGGGCGGTGGGTGATCCGATCGGACAGGCCGACGGTGTCGATCACCTCGTCGACCCAGGTGTTGTCGATGTCACGTCCCCCGAGATCCATGGGCAGCGTGATGTTCTCCCTGGCGTTGAGCGTCGGGACCAGGTTGTAGGCCTGGAAGATGAAGCCGACCCGGTTGCGTCGCAGTTCGGTCAGCTCCTTGTCGCTCAACGTGGTCAGCGCTGTGTCGCCGATGTAGACCTCGCCGCCGGTGAGCCGGTCGAGTCCGGCCATGCAGTGCATCAGCGTCGACTTGCCGGAGCCGCTGGGACCCATGATGGCGGTGAATTTGCCCTTCTCGAAACCGACGTCGACGCCACGGAGTGCATGAACCGCCGTCGGCCCGTATCCGTATACCTTGCTGGCCGCCTTGGCCTGGGCCGCCATTTCTATCGTGGTCATGTGGTTCATCCTCAGTACGTGGTGTCACGCACGGCTTGACTAGGGTTTATGTCCAGCTGCTCCCGGGAACTGACACCGATTTCGACAGGGTATACACGATGTCCGACACCTCACCCGTAGTTGCGACTGCAACTGCCTCCGCCGTGGTCGCCCGCCTCGACGACGGCGGCCCCAACGTGATCGGCTTCGCCGCCGCGGCCGCCCTGACAGCGGCCGTTGACCAGGCCGCCGAGGCCGGCCTGCCGCTGGTGATCATGGGGCGGAAGGGAATGTTCTCCGCCGGGTTCGACCTCAACGTGCTCAACGACGACGTCAACGCCTTCGCCGATCTGGTCATGACCGGCGCCGAGCTGCTCCGCCGTATCGTCGAGGCGCCCGTGCCGGTGGTGATGGGGGTGACGGGACACGCCGTGGCCATGGGGGCGCTGCTGACAATGGCCGCCGACTACCGAATCGGCGCCGAGGGCCGTTTCAAGATCGGTCTCAACGAGGTGGCCATCGGAATGACACTCCCGCATTTCGCTCTGACCCTGGCCGAGAGCCGGCTGTCGAAACGCCACTTTCTTCGGTCCACGACGATGGCCGAGCTGCACCGACCGCAGGCTGCCTGCGACGTGGGCTACCTCGACGAGGTCGTCGCTCTTGAAGGCCACAAGGCGGCAACCATGGCCAAGGCCGAGGCGCTCTCGAAGCTGCACGGGGGAGCGTTCGCCGGCACCAAGGCACGGGCCCGAGGGGACCTGGCTGTTGCGCTCGTCGAGGCCATCGCCCGGGATCGCTCCGATTTCGAAGCATCGCAAGCCGGCTGACCCCTCCCAACGGACCCGTCCACCCATCCGAGCTTTTCCTGCCCCGACGCCCGTCGGGCCGATGGCGAGCCTATGCTGGGGCGCCTCAACCGGCTATCCCGCAGCGTGGGCGGGAGGAAGAGGGAGCGGTGTGAAGCGCATTCTGGTTTTGATCTGTGTACTCGGGCTGTTGGCCGCCGCCTGCGGCTCCGACGGCTCGGACACCGACGCCGGATCGGCTGGGGCCGACTCGGAATCCGTGAGGAGCGAGGCCGTCGACGAGTCCGCCGATGACGCAGCGGAGGCCGACGAATCGGGTGACGATGCGGCGGATGACGTTGCGGCCGACTCCTCGGGAACCGATGACGGGGCCGACGCCGACGGCGCTTCCGGTCAATCACTCGACGCATCGGAGCTCGATGACCTGCTGGCCGCCACCGCGGAGCAGACGAGTGGCCGCTTCGAGGCCACCATGGAGCTGACGGGGGGGCCGACCTCGGAAATCCCCGGCACGGTCAGCATTCAGTTCAGCGGTGCGTTCGACCAGGCCACCGCATCGTCGGAGATCTCGATGGACATGGGTGCGATGATGGCGGCCGCCATGCAGGCGGATACCTCCGCAGCTGATGATCCGGAAACGGCGGCGGCCATGGAGATGATGGCCCCGTTCTTCGAAGAGCCGATGCAGGTGCGCACCATCGGCGACCGCTCATGGATCAAGTGGGGCCTGCTGGCCATGTTCGGCGTTGGTGACAAGTGGCTCGAGACCGACGCCCAGGGCAGCAACGAGCTGACCCAGGACTTCGGCTTCGACGCCGCGACCCCGGCCGACGCGCTGAGCGGCCTCGCCGAAAGCGGCCACACGGTCGAGTACGTCGGCGAGGAGGAGATCCGGGGCTTGACCGCGACCCGTTACCGGTCCGAGATAGACGTGGCGTCGATGACCGCCGAGCAGCGCGCCACCTTCGGCGATGACCTGCCCGAGGACGGCTCCTACACGCTCGACCTGTGGGTCGCCGACGGCCTGGTGCATCGCTTCCAGATCGAAATGACCGATCTCGAGCAGGCGGCTGACAACGACGTCGCATCGGTGACGATGGTCTACGACCTCTTCGACCACGGTGCCGCCGTCGACATCACGCCTCCGCCGGCAGCCGAGGTGGTGACCGAGGCCGAACTCGGGCTCGACCTGAGCGATGTCGGGGGCATGGGCGGCTGACGGAGGCGCCGGCGGGTCAGCCGATCGAAGCCGCCAGCCGTTCCAGCGCTCTGCATAGTTCGGTCGAGGCTTCGCGGCCGAACACCGTCGACGCCGCCTCGTAGCGCTGCTCGAGGTACTCCTCGGGGGTGACCCAGTAGCCGCAGTAATCGCCGGCGTAGCCGATGACCGAGGCCGTGGCCGCGCCGGTGGCCGCCAGCACGGCCTGCTCGATCCGCCAGCCGTTCATCGCCGTCGGCTCGCCCGGCACCGTGGCGAACACGTGATCCGAGACACGGACGACATGCAGGGGATGGGATCCAGGGATTCCCCAGTCGAAGAGCCACCGGGCCGTCACCGGCACCTTGAGCGCGCTGAACCACGGGAACTTCGGATGCTGACGGTCTCCAGCCGGGAACTGTCGATTCGCCATCTGACGCGCTCGGGGGCTGTGGACGCCCGCCTCGACGTCGGGCCACAGCCTGCTCGGGCCGTCGACACCGCCGCCCAGTTGAGCCATACCGTAGATCGGGCGGGGGAGGACGTCGTCGGCATCCCAGTCCTCGTGGGCGACGGCGACCGAGAACGCCGCCGGTGTGGCCGTCGCCAGCAAGTCGACGACCGTGTCGCCGACCCGCCGTCCCAACCTCGACGCCAGCTCCGCGCCTTGCGCTTCGGCGGCTGTTTCCACCGGCGGCATCAGATGGCCGTCGTCGGTCAGGGTCAGCGGCGAGACGTCGCCCGCCGCTCCGCCACCGAATCCGACGGGCGTGCCGACGCTGCTCCACACGTGATGCCGGGCCCATCCGAAGAGATCGGCGCTGAAGGTGGGCCAGGTCGTTCCGAGCGAGTTCGCATGCACGCCGTACCAGGCCAGGGCGCCTCGCTGGGTGCGGTCGTCGCTCCGGACCGCCAGGAGGGTCAATCGGGGGTCCCGAAAGCGGTTCGCGTTGCGCGACTCACCGGTGAGGTGCCGGCCCGGTCCGTTGGTCATGAAGTCGTCGATCACCTCGGACGGGTAGTGGTCCCAGGCCGGTGTCGCCCGGTTGTTGCCGACGCCGTCGACCACGCCCCGGACGACTGTCGCCCCGCCCGGAGCGAGGGCGTCCAGGGCATCGGCCACCGCCTGACCGATCCGGTCGATCAGCCACCGCCGGTGCCGGGTGAGTCCGATCGGCATGGTCGAGCCGAAGGCGAACACCCATCCGCCGTAGGGTTGGCCGGGCCCGCAATGGGTGTGGGAGCCGCACAGCAGAAGACTCGACGGGTCGAGCCCGTTGGCGAAGGAAACCGCCTCCCAGACGGGCCGGGACCCGTTGAGGACGTCGGCGTTGACCAGCACGACCCGGTGCCCGTCGGCGTCCTCGAGGGCGATGGCCGTTGCGTACAGTCTTTCGGCCGGATCGGTCGGCGTTTTCGCCCGCAGGGTGCCGAACCCGATGCCCCAACCGCCGGTCGGACCCCGCTTCAGCGGTGTGATGTCCACGTGGCCGACCCCGATCAGGCACCCGTCCATCGCGTTCTCCCGTCCCTGGGTCGTTGGTGCCCGGACCCGAAAACGTATCACATCCGCAAGCCGAGGGACTCGGCCGACAGGGGGGTTCGACCTGCTCGGTCGCAGGGAGCTACGTTGTGATGCAGCCTGCAGGTAACGAGATCAGGAGCGCGCGCATGGTCACCGTCGACCCCCGTCTGTTGAGCAAGGTCCAGTACCGGTGCATCGGTCCGACCCGAGGTGGTCGGGTGGTGGCGGTGGCCGCCGATCCGGTGAAGCCGAACCTCTTCTACTTCGGCGGCGTGGCCGGCGGTGTGTGGCGCTCCGACGACGCCGGCCTCTACTGGGAGCCGATCACCGACGGGCAGCTCACCGCCTCCTCCATCGGCGCCTTGGCCGTTGCGCCCTCCGACGGCAACGTGATCTACGCCGGCACCGGTGAGGCCACGATCCGAATCGACGTCACCCACGGCGACGGCGTCTACCGCTCGACCGACGGCGGGAAACACTGGGCGCACATCGGTCTCGACGACTCCCGCCACATCGGCGAGATCGTCGTGCACCCTCATGATCCCGACACGGTGTACGTCGCCGTTCTCGGTCACGCGTTCAAGGATTCGAACGAGCGGGGCGTTTACCGCTCCACCGACGGGGGCGCCTCCTGGGAGCGGGTGCTGTATGTGAGCGATCGGGCCGGCGCCATCGACCTGTCCATCGACCCCAACAATCCCCGCATCCTGTTCGCCACGGTCTGGCAGGCCCGGCGAACGTTCTGGTCGATCGACTCCGGAGGCCCCGACTCGGGCCTGTGGCGCAGCCTCGACGGCGGCGACACGTGGACCGAGATCACGGCTCCAGGGCGCGACGTTTCGCCAAGCGAAGCTCTCCGCGACAAGCGAAGCGCCGGAGCCGGCGACAAGCGAACCGCCGGAGGCTCGGACGCCATCCGGTCCAACGGCCTTCCCAGCGGCACGCTGGGCAAGATCGGCGTGGCCGTCTCCCCGGCCCGATCGGGGCGGGTGTGGGCGATCGTGGAAGCGGAGCAACGCAAGCGGGGCCTGTACCGATCCGATGACAACGGCGACTCCTGGACCAAGGTCTGCAGCACACCCGATCTCACCTGGCGACCCTGGTACTACATGCACGTGGTGGCCCACCCCACCGAGGCCGACGAGGTGTTCGTCCTGAACCAGAAGGCCTGGCGGTCGATCGACGGCGGCGAGAACTTCGACGAGTTCGTCACCCCCCACGGCGACAACCACGAACTGTGGATCGACCCCACCAACCCCGACCGGATGATCGGCGCCGACGACGGCGGAGCATGGGTGTCGCTCAATGCCGGGGCATCATGGTCGTCGATCTACAACCAGATGACCGCACAGTTCTACCACGTCGCCGTCGACGACCAGTACCCCTACAAGGTCTACGGCACCCAGCAGGACAACTCGTCGATCGCCGTGCCGTCACGCACCGGCCGGGGCGCCATCAACTGGGCCGACTGCCACGTGGCCGGCACTGGAGAGAGCGGCTACATCGCTCCCAAACCCGACGACCCGAACACCGTGTTCGTCGGTGCCATCGGATCGTCGCCGGGCGGAGGCGAGTGTCTGCAGCGCTACGACCACCGCACCGGTCAGGTCCAGCTGATCAATTCCTGGCCCGAGACCTACTCGTCGGGTCTCGAGGCCGAGGTGCGGTTCCAGTGGACCTACCCGATCGTGTTCTCGCCCCACGACCCGGACCGGCTGTACATCTGTGGCAACAAGGTCTTTCGCTCCGACGACCAGGGCCACTCGTGGGAAGCCATCAGCGACGATCTCACCCATGCCGAC
>JBFHEP010000173.1:0-8917 GCA_041584095.1 Acidimicrobiales bacterium
GTACAGCACCACGCCGAGCGCGAAGATGTCGGACTTCGGCGTCGCGGGCTGACCGGCCAGCACCTCGGGGGCCGCGTAGTTGGCGGTGGCCAGGAAGTAGCCGGGGGTCGTCGGCTGATGGGTGCCGAAACCGCTTCCGTTGGTGGCGATCCCGAAGTCGGTCAGTTTGGCGCCACCGCCGGCCAGGAGGATGTTCCCTGGTTTGACGTCACGGTGGACCACACCCGCCCGATGCACCGCAGCCAGTGCCCGACCGATCTGCGCACCGACCTCGATGATCTCCTCCCGCCTCAGCTTGCCTTTCGCGTCGGCCAGCGACGGGGCATTCACCAGTTCCATGACGAGGTAGAGGCCCTCGGTATCGCTGCCGGCGTCATGAACCGTGACGAGGTGAGGGTGATTGATGGAAGCCGAGAGCTGGGCCTCGCGGGCCAGCCGGTCGTGGCGGGGGTCGCCGACCGGGACCGGATGCGGCCGCTTGAGCGCCACCATGCGCTCCAGCTTGATGTCGCGGGCGCGCCAAACCGTGGCCATTCCCCCCGAACCGATCACCTCGATCAGCTCGTACCGTCCGTCAACCAGCTGTGTCATGTCGCTCGATCCGCAATCAAGTGTAGGTGGAGCGCGCCGCTTCGAGGCCGCGGCAACCGGTTGGGTCAGCAGTCGGCGTCGTCAGCAATACACTCGATCAGGTGACAGGAACCCACGACCGAGCGGCCACCGGTGATCCTCTCCTCGCCGCCCTCGATGCCACCGGTGTCGACTACGAGATCATCGAGTGCGACCCGGAACTTGCCGACACCGCCCGGTTCTGTGCGGCCTACGGCTACGAACTCGAGGACTCGGCCAACACCATCGTGGTGATCGGCAAGGCCGAGCCGCCGGTCTACGCGGCATGTGTCGTGCTCGCCGCCACCCGCCTCGACGTCAACAAGGTCGTCCGAAAGCGCTTGGGAACCCGAAAGGCGTCATTCGCCTCGGGACCCGACACGGAAACCCTGACCGGCATGACGATTGGCGGCGTGACCCCGTTCAATCTCCCCCCCGGCATGCGGGTGTGGGTCGATGCCCGGGTCATGGATCGGGACCGCATCGTGCTGGGCGGCGGGGGCCGTGATCGCAAGGTCGTCGCATCGCCGAAGCTGCTGGTCGCCGCCGGAGCGGAGGTGGTCGACGACCTGGCCAAACCCCCGCCGTCGTCGTGACGGTGTCCATCGGCGCCATGTTGCGCCGTGAGATCGCACCGGGGCACCTCACCGAGGCGGCCCGGGCGCTCGACGGGGTCTATGACGAGCTGTGGATCGTCGAGGACCTCCCGTATGCCGGCGGCATCTCCCAGCTGACCGCCGTGCTGGCCGCCACCGGGCACACCCGTATCGGGCACGGCATCGCCCCGGCGCCGTTCCGCAACGCGGTGGCGCTGGCCATGGAGTGGGCGACGCTGGCCGAGATGTATCCCGGTCGGCTCATCACCGGGGTCGGTCATGGCGTCCAGGAATGGATGGCGCAGATCGGCGCCTCCGTCGCCTCGCCCCTCGCTCTACTCGAGGAAACGCTGGTGGCCACAAGGCGCCTGCTGGCCGGGCAGGAGTTGACCTTGGACGGCCGCTACGTCTCCGTCGACCGGGTCACGCTCGAGTTCCCACCCCGCGTCGTACCGCCGGTGATGGCCGGGGTCACCGGTCCCCGCTCTCTTCGACTTGCGGGGGCCCACGCCGACGGGACGATCCTGCCGGAGGGCCACGGCCCTGAGGAGATCGCCGCCGCCCGACAGCACATCGACCAGGGACGCGACGCCGGAAATCGCTCCGATCACCATCACCTCACCGTCTTCGCCGCCTTCTTCGCAGATGCAAGTGGGCTGCCGGAACGGCCTGACGCCGTCTCGTCGTCGTGGTTGGCCGTCGGCGCCGACGTCGACGAGGTCGTCTCGAAACTGATCGAGCTGATCGACACCGGCATCGACTCGCTCATACTGGTGCCCATGGGAGGCTCACCCCGATTCGAGCTCGACATGGCCGCCTCCCGCATCGTGCCGGCTCTACGTGAACACGCGGCGTCACCGAACCCAAGGCACTACCTTCGTAGCGATGGTTGAACTTCGACTTCCGGGCCGGGGCTGCGAGCCGATAACCCTGTGGGGCAATCCGGTTCTGCGCAAGCAGGCCACCCGGGTCACCGTGTTCGACGCTTCGGTGCGCAAGCTCGTCGACCAGTTGTTCGAGACCATGTATGCCATCGATGTCGGGGTCGGCCTTGCCGCAAACCAGATCGGCCGAACCGACGCCGTGTTCGTCTTCGATTGCCGCGACGGGCTCATCGGACACGTCATCAACCCCGTCGTCGAACGGGTGGGCCTGGAGATTCAAGACGGCGAGGAGGGATGCCTGTCGCTGCCCGGATTCGGCGCGGCGACGGTCCGGTTCGACGCCTGCCGGGTCAAGGGCCAGAACGTGAAGGGCGAGGACATCGTCTACGAGGGCACGGGCCTTCGGGCCCGCTGCTTCCAGCACGAAACCGACCACCTCAACGGCAAGCTCTACATCGATCACCTCAATGCCGATCTCCGGGCCAAGCTGGAGGAGGAGATGCGGGCCACCGAATGGTACGGGCACAGCTCGCTCGATCCGAAGTCGAGGCTCTACCGACAGGCCCAGGACGACTAGGGTTGTCCTGCCGACCCGGAGCTACAATCTCGGGGGATCGAGCGTTTGGCGTGTGCGAACGGAGAGACGAATGGCCAAGAAGAAGGTGGATCTGGACACCCCGTTTCGTCGCGGCGAGCTGGTGATGGCCACTCGAGACATCCGCGATATTCCAAGCGGGACCGAGGGCAGGATCCAGCTTCACAACGGCCTGGGAATCTGGGACCGCTACTGGGTCTTGTTCGGCGACCGGCAGGTCGGGCAGGTCGACCACAACGACCTGACCCGGCCCTTCCAGTACGACGAGTGGCTCCAGCGGGAGAAGGATCGCGCTGAGGCCGCCCTCCGCTCGGCCGAGGAGGAGTCGACGGAGACCGAAGAGGCGTCGCCCGGGGGTGACGCCGGCGGTGGCGTCGCCAGCCAGATTCCCGCCCATCTCCTTGAACGGAGCAAGGCGGCAAAGCAACGGCTGCTCGGCTAGGGTTCTGGGCCTGCGAGAGCAAGTAGGCTGATGGGTGTGGCCGCACAGTCGCCGCGGGCCCAGGAAGCCCTGCATCATCTCAAACGGATCTGCTTGGCGCTGCCCGAGGTTTCGTTGCGACCGTCGCACCAGACGCCGACGTTCTTCATTCGCGACAAGAAGGTGCTGTGTCATCTCTGGGACAACCATCACGGCGACGGTCGACTCGCCATCTGGTGCCCGGCCCAGCCCGGCGTGCAGTCGGAATTGATCGAGCGGGAGTCCGACCGCTTCTTCGTCCCACCCTACGTCGGCCATCGGGGCTGGGTCGGTGTGCGCCTCGACATCGACGTCGATTGGGACGAGATCCGCAGCATCGTGACGGAGGCCTACCGGGTGACGGCGCCGAAGACTTTGGTCAAGGCCCTCGATGAGCGTCTCGGCGATCCTCTCGACGATCTTCTCGGCGACGAGAATACATGACCGGCGAGCGACACTTCGACTATGAGCTCGACCCCCGCTTCAAGGTCATCTGGTGGCCGCTCGGGGTGCGGGCCGGTCAGGGGGTCACCATTGGCGACGATCGGCTCACCGCCCGCTACGGGCTCTTCGAGCTGAACACACCGCTCGACAACGTGGTCGGCGGCCACATCACCGAGGACTACCGGTGGTACACCGCAATCGGTGTACGGCTCTCCTTCGCCGACGACGGCTTGACGTTCGGCACCACGACACGGCGCGGCGTCTGCATCCACTTCTCCGACCGCGTCAGTGGGGTGATTCCGACCAAATCCCACTCGGCACTGACCGTGACCCTCGCCGATTGCGACGGCCTCGTCGACGTCATCGGCGACGCCCCACCGTCGTGAGCTGAGCCTGACCGAGACGTGACCGACGTCTCGGATCTTGCGGTCGTCACGGCGGTTACCGATGAGTAACATGGAGCTATGACAACCACAATCGGCCTCGAGAGCAGGATCAACGACATGATCGCCGACCGGACGCAGTGCTTCTTCCGTGAACTCAACGCCCTCGTCGGACCCATCGTCAACCTGGGAATCGGTAACCCTCTCCCTGTCGGATTCGGGGCGGTCGTAGTGGAAACAACCGGTCGCGTCTCCGGCAAACCCCGGCGGGTCCCATTGCTGTCGGCTCGGCTCGGCGACAATGTCGTCGTATCGACGGTGCGCGACGACTCGCACTGGTTGCGCAACCTCGAAGCCGACCCGTCGGCCCAGGTTCGGCTCTTCGGGCGCGACAGGGCGGCTACCGCTCACGTCAAGCGAGGGCCGTTGAACATCGTCGCCCTCTCACTCGACGACGACCCCACCGGCGAGGCGTAAACGAACCCGTCGCCCGGTCGGCGACCGACTGAGCGCATGTGTGCGCTCCCGGCCCGGAATCCGGGGCGCTCGGCGCACAGAACGCCACCGCCCGTCAAACGACCGTGCGCGTCTTGCATCGGTCCACACCTGGTGCAATGCTTTGGCCCAGGTTGATTCGACCGTCGACCGGTTGAGAGTGGGGACCTGATTCATGAAGGATTCGCGTGCCGTCGGTGTTGTCGCCAACCCTGCGTCGGCTCGCGACATTCGACGACTGGTCGCCGACGGCTCGGCCGTGACGGCCCACCAGAAACTGAATCTCCTGCGGCGGCTGATGGCGGGCCTCGGCCGCACCGGCGTCGACGAGGTCATCGTGATGGGTGACCGCTCCGGCATCGCCACCGGGCTTCTCGACGGAGCGGGCCGACCATCCGGTGCCGCCTGGCCCCGGATCGAGATCGTCGAGGAGGAACTCACCGGGACGGCGGCCGACACCATCAACGCCACTCGGCGTATGGTCGCCCGGGCTGTCGGAGCCATCGTGGTTCTGGGCGGTGACGGCACCCATCGGCTCGTGGCCACCGAGTGTGGGGACACACCGATCGTGGCCATCTCAACCGGAACCAACAACGCCTTTCCCACGCCCCTGGAACCGACCGTGGCCGGGATGGCCGCCGGACTCGTGGCCACCGGCAGGCTCGATCTCGACCGGGTGGCCAAGCGGACCAAGACGCTCGAGGTCTCATGTCCGGCGCAGCAGCGGACCGAACGAGCTCTCGTCGACGTGGCAATCCTCAACACCGACCGGGTCGGCTCGGGGGCCGTGTGGGAACCGGGAACCGTGGAGGAGTTGTTCCTCTGCTTTGCGCAGCCCGACGGGATCGGCCTGTCGGCCATCGGTGGCCACCTCCAGCCGGTCGATCGATACGAACCGATCGGCTTGGCCATCCGAATGGCACCCAACTCAGCGGCAACCGATCTGACCGAACCGACCCAGGTGGTGGCCGCTCCGATCGGACCGGGCCTCATCGCCGACATCGAGGTGGCGTTGTGGTCCAAGCTTGCCGTCGACCAGTCGATCACCGCATCGACCGCATCGGGCACGGTGGCCGTCGACGGGGAGCGGATGTTCCGCTTCGAGTCCGAGCTCACCGTGACGCTTCGGGCCGACGGCCCGCGACTGGTCGATGTCGCCGAAGCGATGGACCTCGCCGCCCGAACCGGACTGCTGACCGAACCCGACTGATCCGCCGGCACATCAACTCACCGAAGGGAAATCCATGACCGAACTCAACCAACTCGACCTCTACTCGATGATGGTCCGAATCAGACAGTTCGAGGCCCGCGTGCTCAACGAGTATCACGCCGACAAGTCGCCGGCGTGGGACATCGGTGCCGGACTCATCCCCGGCGAGATGCACCTGTCGGCCGGCCAGGAACCGGCGGCGGTCGGGGTGTGCGCCCACTTGAAGAAGGGCGACGCCATCACTGCTCCCCACCGGCCCCACCACTTCGCCCTTGCTCACGGGGTGGACATGAACGCCATGATGGCCGAAATCTACGGCCGAACGACCGGCCTGTGCAAGGGCAAAGGCGGGCACATGCACCTGTTCGACCCCGAGAACCACTTCTCCTGTTCCGGCATCATCGCCCAGGGTTACCCCGTGGCGTGCGGGCACGCTCTCGCCTTCAAACGCAAAGGCACCGACAATGTGGCGGTGGCAGTCGCCGGTGAGGGAGCGGCCAACCAGGGGGCGTTCCACGAGTCCCTCAACCTGGCCGCGCTGTGGAACCTGCCGGTGGTGTTCGTGATCGAGGACAACGACTGGGCCATCTCGGTGCCCCGCTCGGCGTCGACCGCCAACACCTCCAACGCCGACCGGGCCGCAGGATACGGGATGCCCGGCGTGCGGGTCGAGAACAACGACGTCGAGGCCGTGTTCGAAGCGGCCGGAGCCGCCGTCGACCGAGCCCGGGCCGGTGAGGGTCCGAGCCTGCTCGAGATCCACACCGTTCGACTGTGGGGTCACTTCGAGGGCGACGCCCAGGCCTACCGGGGCGCCGAACTGGAGACCCTGGACGAGCGGGACCCCATTCCCGCCTACGCCGCCGCCATCGGTTTGTCGGATGACCAGGTCGCCGACATCCAAGCCGAAGCCGACGCCGAGGTCGACGCCGCCGTGCAGTTCGCCCTCGACAGCCCCGTTCCCACCGCCGACGACGCCCTGCTGCACGTCTTCGCCTGAAAGGAAGAGAAATGACTGCAACCGAAACCACGACCGGTGAGGGGACCCGCCGGATCACCACCGCCAAGGCCATGGCCGAGGCCATCGCACTGGAGATGCGCAACGATCCGAACGTGTTCGTCATGGGCGAGGACGTCGGCGCCTACGGCGGCATCTTCGGCTCGACCACCGACCTGTTCGCCGAGTTCGGCGCGGAGCGCGTCATCGACACACCCATCTCGGAGACCGCCTTCATCGGAGCCGGCATCGGCGCCGCCACCGAAGGCATGCGACCGGTCGTCGAGCTCATGTTCATCGACTTCTACGGCGTATGCATGGATCAGATCACCAACCACATGGCCAAGATCCACTACGAATCGGGCGGCGGGGTGAAGGTGCCGATGGTGCTGATGGCCGCCACCGGCGCCGGCTATTCCGATGCCGCCCAGCACAGCCAGAGTCTGTGGGGAACGTTCGCCCACCTGCCCGGCATCAAGGTGGTGGCACCGTCGAACCCGTATGACGCCAAGGGCCTCATGGCGTCGGCCATCCGCGACGACAACCCGGTGCTGTACCTGTTCCACAAGGGGGCGCAGGGTCTGGTGTGGATGGCGAAGAATCCCCGCTCGATCGCCCAGGTGCCCGAAGGGGCCTACACCGTGCCGATCGGCGAAGCGGCGGTGGCCAGGGAGGGAAGCGACGTGACCATCGTGACCATCTCGCTGTCGGTTCAGCACTCGCTCGATGTGGCCGAGAAGCTGGAGGGCGAGGGCATCAGCGTCGAGGTCATCGACCTGCGTTCCCTTGTGCCGCTCGACAAACAGACGGTGCTCGACTCGGTGGCCAAGACCGGTAGGTTGCTGGTGGTCGACGAGGACTACAAGTCCTACGGCCTGACCGGCGAGATCGCCGCCATCGTGGCCGAAACCGATCCCACGATGCTGTCCAAACCGATGGTACGCCTCGCCGTACCCGACGTCCCGATCCCCTATGCCCGCACCATGGAGTACGGGATCCTGCCGACCCGGGACAAGATCGAGGCGGCGGTCCGGGAGCTCGCTTCGTGACGGCATCATCATCGACTCCCGGCACCTCGGGTGTCGCCATCCCGTTCCCGATGACCTCCTCGGACGATCCCGATGCCGAGGGGGTCGTCGGCACGTGGTTCGTGCTCGACGGCGAGTCGGTCACCGAGGGTCAGATCATTGCCGAGGTGCAGCTCGACAAGGTGTCACAGGACGTGCACGCCCCGGCCGCCGGTGTGCTGCGGCACGCCGTGGCCGAAAGTGTGGGCGTGGCCCAGGGAGGGGTGATCGGGCACATCGAGTAGGGTCGGGTTCGGGCTGGCGGCGGCGACTACACGAGATGGCCGATTCGTGTCGCCAAGTACCGCCCGGCAGTGGCCAGCCACAGCATCCAGACCGCTACGGTCGTCGGTGCCGTCGACCACAACGATCGCCGTTCGAACGCGCCGATCGCCACCACCAGCTGCCCACCCATCCAGGCCACGGCCGCGAACCCGATGATCGTGTTCAGAACGGAATGGGGCGCGATCTGGAGAAGCCACAGGAGCAACCCACCGATCAGCAGCGGTTGATGGGTTGCACCGACCATGGCCAGCAACCTCGGCAGGCCCGAGACGTGCCCGGCGTCGGAAGCCCCGTCGGGGAGGGCCCGGTTCCGGATCCGGGCCACCGCCCACAGGAGGCCGGTCAACCCGAACCAGGCGTACACGCCAACCAGCACGAACCGGGTGAACACCCGCGGCCCGTTGACCGTCTGGGAGCCGAATCGGGCCCAGGCCAGGACCACCCACGCCCCGACCACGATGAACGCGGCGCGGGTCAGGTCGTCGGAGCGGTACTGCTCCCAGCGCGGTCGGCCGAGCCGTAGACGGTGAGCCAGGTCGGCCCGTCCCTGTCGCCGCCGTGTGGGGCGAGCTGCGGTCGAGCCGGTCACGGGCTCCAGACCCCGCCGTCGGGCCAGAACGTGTCGTAGTCGCCCGGGAACGAGGTGATGGCCGGAAGTTTGTCGAGGAACTGCCCCTCCAGCGGACCCGATCGAGCAACGCCCAGAACCGGATCCCAAACCGATCCGGTTTCGGTGTCGACGAGCACGTCACCGTCGAGGGCCAGGGTGACCGTGGTGTCGTCGAGGCGACGGGAGAACACCGACCATCGCCGGTCGTCGGCCGGGTCGATCACGACGGCGATCTCGAGCCCGGCCACCGTGTCGTTGATCACCCCCGCCTCCCGTACCGAA
>JBFHEP010000174.1:0-8910 GCA_041584095.1 Acidimicrobiales bacterium
ATTTGCGATCCAGGGGGACGGACTGAGCCACGCCTGAATCAGACGTCGCTGTACCGTCCCGATCTCGACCTGGCCGTCTACGACGAAAGTGGAAACGTCGCCGCCTACGCCCTGTTCTGGTACAACCCCGGCACCGGCGTTGGTGTGGTAGAACCCATGCGCACCGAAGACGAGCACCAACAGCGGGGGCTCGCCCGTCACCTCCTGACCTGCGGCGTCGATCGGCTGGCCGGCGCCGGCGCCACACGCATCAAGGTCTGCTTTGACCCGAACAACGCTGCAGCCGAGCGCCTCTATCTCTCGGTCGGGTTCGAACCAGACAGGGAGAACGACGTGTTCGCCGGGGCCACAAGCGCCTGAACCAGATCCCCGTAGGTGTTCCGGTCCCGCCAAGCCTGCGCCGGGCTGTCGTCGATGGGGGGAATGACGCGACGCTCGGCTGCGAGCTCCTCGTCGGCGTTTCGTTGGGCGGCCCGGGTGGGGCGGCCGTTGATGGTCAATCGCTCCTCCGATCCGCTGACGTCGAAGTGGCGTGTTCCCTCGATCGACGGGTCGCAGAACGACTCCACGTCGTTGACGACGGCGTTCTGGGTGGCGTCCGGTGACGCGTTGTCCTTGACCTTCATCGCCATCGTCACACAGTTGGTGGCGTCGGGGAGTTCGGCGACGAGCCAGAGGCGTTCGAGCACCATGTTGTCGTTGCCTCCGACACCGTCGCCGTCCACCGTCAGCACCAGCCGTTGCCCGAAATAGGAGTCGCGAATGATGAGATCGTCGGATTCACCGTCGATGATCTGCAGACCGTCTGTGTGATAGTTGGAGCCGTCGTTGTTCCCGCATTCGCCGTTTTCGTTGCCGGACTGCAATCGGTCGTGCCACACATCGGTCACCACCACGCCCTCGACGGTCACATGATCGGATCGTTCGATCCGGATGCCGTCGTTGCCGATGTCGGCGAAATCGGAACCGGCAACCGTGATTCGATCCGACCGCTGGATCTCCATGGTGTTCGGACCACGCTGCTCACCACACCAGGAGTTGGTCGGATCGGGGTGACGCTCGACCGGAAACGAATGGTGGGTGTAGTGAAACCCGATGTCGTTCGACCGGAGAACCGCAACGTTGATTGCATCGAAGCGGACGCCGACAAAGGTGAGATGGGAGGAGTCGCTGATTCTGAAGACGGTGTCGCCGATCTCATCGCCCTGGCGGACCACCACCGCGCCGTGAAGTGTCTGGGAGACGATGTTCAGCGGTTTGGCGGGACGGAAGTCCGCGAGATCGCATGCGACGTAGATGCCGTCGGGGATCACCACCGTGCCGCCGGCGGCATGGTCCTCGATCACCCTGCACAGCTGGTTCGACGACACCTTGATCGGCTCCAGACCGAGATCGTGGTCGTCCTTCTCATCGGAGACTCCGTCATCCGCTGCGATGTCGAGCCCGGACCCGCTCCGATGCCCGTCGTCGCCGCCCGGCCCGGGGAGCCGCGCCGTGACGCCGACCAACAGTGCGAGGAGAAGAATTCCGACAACCGGTCGTCGTTTGATGAAGCGCAGCAGACGCGACCTGCTCTTCCCACTGGACTACAGGACAGGCTCAGCCTAATGGCCCCAACCGGATCTCGTCCGTATCGGCCGCTTACCGGGCGTCTCGCGCCTTCTCCCAGGCCTTCTTGTATTCTTCGATGGCCTTGTGGGGCTCGTTCTCGGCCAGCTTCTCCACCGCCGTGCTCATGTGTTTGAGGGCATCGTCGATCTTCGATTGATCGCCGCCGCCGGCGACTGCTGCGTCGATCTTCGCCTGGGCCATATCCGCTGACAGGACCACCAAGGAGTCTATTGCCGTCGTGATCGGCGCCGGCGGGTTGCCGACCTCACGAAGCTTCTCGACCGCCTTCTTCGCCTTCTCGAAGGCGTTCTTGCCGTCGTCATTGCTCGGCATGCCCTCGCCGTCCCAGACCCTGTCGTCGGCATAGGCATCGCTCAGCTCCTTGACGGCCTCTTTCGCCTTGTCTGCTGCTTTGCCCGACAGGGTCGGAAGGGCGGTGACGAGGTTGTTGGTGATACCGAGGAACTCGCCACGGAATCCGACCGCGGCGAACGACCCGGCATCGCGGGCGGCCTCCCACGCCTTCTTGTGCTCCTCGATCGCTTTGTCGGGCTCGCCCGCGGCGAGTTTCTGAGCTGCCTCGGCCATGTACTCCAGGGCCTCCAGGATCTGGGACGGATCTCCGTTGGCCGCGATCGCAGCATCGATCCGCGCTTGGGCCATGTCACCCGAGAGCGTGACGAGCTCGGCTGTCGCCGCCGCGATCGGCGCCGGCGGCTGGTCGACGTCGCTGAGCTTCTCGACGGCCTTCTTCATTTTCTCGAAGACGTCCTTGCCGTCGCCGGCGCTGGGTGAGCCGTCTGCGTTCCAGTGGGTGTCGTCGTCGAGCGTCTTGTCGAGTTCGCTCACCGCCTCCAGCGCCTTGTCCTGCGCTTGACCCGAGAGGCCTGCAGCGGCGGCGTGGAGGTTGTTGCGTATGGCTCGTAGCGCCCCCCGGGAACCCGGCTCGACCGCATCGCGACAGGGCACCGAGCCCTCGTCGATGATCTCACCGTTGGTCTGCAGGAAGCGGAAGTCGGCGCGGTCGGGGTGGAGATCGAGGAACAGGGCACCGAATGCGTCGAGCGAGTCGCTGGCCCTCGCCACCCGGGGATTGGCCTCGCTCTCGCCGGGAGCGAAGGGCCTGATCCCGTGACCACCGGTACCGACGACGAACTGGACCGCACCTCCCGTCTCGAGTTGACCGTCCCGCCCAAGCGGTTCCCACCGCTGGTAGTTGTGGTCGTTGCCGCCCAGGAAGACGTCGACGCCGGCGTCGAAGAGCACCTCCCACTCCTCGTGCATCTTGGGCTCGTCGCCCTGGGTCCCGATGCTCCAGGCCGGGTCGTGCCAGTAGGCGAGCGTGCACTTGGCGTCATTGGCGGCAATATCGGACAGGAGCCAATCGAATTGCACCGGATTGTCGCGGAACAGGTTGGTGGAGTTGAGGTTGATCACGTGCCAGCCGGCGACGTCATACGAATAGAAGTTGGGGACATTGTCCCAGTAGTCGAAGTAGCCGGGGGCCACGCCGTTCTCGTATTCGTGGTTCCCGACCGTGGGGTTCGTCACCGATCGCAGCCGGCCCCACGAGCGAGTCTCGTCACCGTACCAATTATGGAACTCGGTCCTGGTCCCCTTCTCGTAGACGTCCCCGAGATACAGGAACAGGTTCGGATCCTCGGTGTGCAGCAGGTCGGCGACCGCCTCGGCGTTCGGTTCCCCGCTCGCCCCGTCGCCAACCGCCGCCACGGTGAACACTTCGCCCGGTCCCGCCGGCCGGCCGGCCGATGGGGTGAAGGTGTTGGTGTTGGGCGGAACGACGGTGATGCCGTTGTCGAACACCAGGTCGATCCCGACCCGCTGGGTGGTATAGCTCGGTGTGCCGGGCTCTTCACGGGTGATGGCCTGCATCTCCAGCCGGTGCGGACCGTCGACCCACAGCTCGGTCGGGAGCTCGAAGTCGAACACCGCGGCAGAGTTCGATGACGATCGGAAGTCGGTCAACACGTAGGTGTTGTCGAGGTAGAACTCGACCTTCTGGGTCCGCGGACCATTCACGGGGTCGACCGTGCCGACGACGGATATGGTCCCGCTAACGGTCGCTCCATCCTCCGGCGCCTCGATGCACAATATCTTGTCGAACGTGCCGTCGCCATCCACGATGCATGTACTCGCGGCCAAAGCCGCCTTCGGCGTCGCGACCACCGTCACCGTGACGGTCAAAACCAACGTCAACGCCGTCGTGAGCAGCGAAGGCCGCCATATCCGTTCCAACATGTGCTGCTCCTTGGATGATGAGGTCCACGCTAGAAGCTATAGCGACATGGGAGGGAAGGCCAATTAGGTCAAAGTACCGGGATGGCACCATGCTTGTTATCGGGGATGAAGCCCGGCCTCGAGAACATCGCCTTTCCGGCGAGTCGGCGACTCGGACTCAGTCGGTCTGCGAATGACGATGATCGGCCAGGCCGAACACCGCCTCCGTATCGGCCCCGCAGTCGACCTGGATCAGGACGACGGACTCGTCTCCGACAACCCGACCGGCGTGACCGGCCGCCGTGATCACGGCCGACGGTGCGCGGAGTTCCTCCGTTCGCCCGTCGGCGAACGCCACTTCCATGGTGCCCTGAGCGACAAAACCGACGTGCACGTGCTCGCACCACTCGGTACCCGTGATCGGCGCCATCTGCTCCCGCCAGTCCCACCCCGGTGGGTAGATGACCCGTTTGATCCTTCCGTTTCCAGCGGCAAGCTCGTCGATGATCAGCCCACCCACCTCGGTGTGGGTGGCCCCCGGTAGTTCTGCCTCGAGATCGCTCATGGTGCAATCCTCCTCCCGCAACAGGAGCCTGGCAAGGAAGAAGTCCGACGTGCTCAAAGGCAACCGGGCCGCCGACCGACCGTCCACGTGGACCCCGGCCGCGGCGATCGGCTAGGTTCCTTGGTGATCGAGACTCTCAACATTGCGGCCAGTCCTGGAGTCTCCTCACGATCGAGGCGTAGGAGAAGAGTATGAAACGGCAACGGTGGAATCGTGTCGGACTGACGGCGAAGGCCGCAACGGCTGCGGCGCTGGCCGCCACGGTGCTGGCGCCGGTGGCCGCCGAGGCCGGCCATCACGACCAGGAACCGGCCACCGTGCTGGACGTTGCCGTGCTCGGCCAGGTGACGATCCCCACCGGTGCCACCGCCGACGGCACAGAGATCGGCGGCCTGTCCAGTATCACCTGGGACAGGGCCCGAGGCGTCTATCAGATCATCTCCGACGACCAGGGAAACCGGCCGACCGGTGATCCCGTCCGGTTCTACACCGCAACCATCGACCTGGCCGACGGCAGCCTTGATGACGGTGACATTGCCTTCGGTAAGGCAACCACGCTGCTCGATGCCGATGGATCCCCGTACGCGCCCGGCGGCCTCGACCCCGAGGGGCTGGTGCTGGCCACCCCCGGCTCGCTCTACGCGTCGTCCGAGGGGAACGTCTTCGCCGACCCGATCATCGACCCGTTCATCCGGCGCTACAACCGCAACGGTCGGGTCACCGCCGAGCTGCCGATACCGGACTACCACCTTCCGAACGGTGTGGATCGCGGTGTCCGGTTCAACCTCGGCTTCGAAAGCCTCAACATCACCCCGGACGGCCGCCACCTGGTGACCGCCGGTGAAGGGGCGCTGTTCCAGGACGGACCGGCATCGACGTTCGACAACGGAAGCCTGGCCCGAATCCTCGTCTACGACCTGGCCCGACGACAGCCGGTCGCGGAGTACGTGTACGAGGTCGGCCCCTGGGCGGAACCCTCCGCGATCTTCGGTGTCAACGGCATCGTCGAGATCCTGCCGATCGACAACGTCGGCACGATGCTGGTGATGGAGCGATCGTTCTCTGTTGGTGGTGTCGGCGGCGGAGGCACGGGCAACGTCGTCTCCATCTATGAGATCTCGACGGCAGGTGCCGACGACGTCCTGGGCGTCGAGGCGCTCTTCGACGGTGGTGCGCCGGTCGGGTTTACGCCGGTCACCAAACATCTCGTGTTCTCGTTCGACGACCTCGGCGTGCCGATCGACAACATCGAGGGCATGACGTTCGGCCCGACCCTGAGCGACGGCCGCCGCACCCTCGTGACCGTGAGCGACAACAACTTCAACCCCGGCCAGTTCACCCAGTTCGTCGCCTTCGCCATCGACCTCGGCTGACCCGACGCTGTCAATCAACCCTGGACGATGGCGGCCATTCCCTCCAGCAGAGCCGGAGGACCGCTGATCACCAGTGTGTTGACGACCGACTCCTCCCACGCCGCCAGGTCGTCGATGATCTTGTCCGGCGGTCCGACCAGGGCCACCGCCTCCACCATCGCAGTTGGCACTGCGGCGATCGCCGCCTTCTTGTCGCCGTTCAGGTAGTGGCTCTGTATCTTTTCGCAGGCATCGACGAAGCCCATCCGAGCAAACACATTCAAGTGGAAGTTGGCCTCCTTGGCCCCCATGCCGCCCGCATACAGGGCAAGCATGGGCCGGATCGCGTCGGCGGCGGTCTCGACGTCGTCATCGATGACCACGGGGACGACGGCGGCCACGTCGAAGTCGTCGAGGCTCCGACGGGCACCCGGGCGTGCGAACCCCTCCGACAGCGCCTCGGTGTAGAAGTGGTTGTCGGCGGGCGAGAAGAAGAGGGGAAGCCAGCCATCCGCGATCTCCGCGGTCATGGCCACGTTCTTCGGGCCTTCAGCCCCGAGATAGATGGGGATCTCGCTGCGAAGCGGGTGGATGGTCGACTTGAGCGGCTTGCCGAGCCCGGTCCCGCCGGGATGGGGCAGTTGATAATGGTCACCGTCGAACGCCACCGGTTCGTCCCGAGCGAAGATCCGGCGCACGATTTCAACGTACTCCCGGGTCCTGGCCAGTGGTTTCGGATACGGCTGCCCGTACCAGCCTTCCACGACCTGCGGGCCGGAGGCCCCGAGGCCGAGCCGGAACCGTCCTCCTGACAGATGGTCCATCGTCATGGCGGCCATGGCCATCGCCGCCGGGGTTCGGGCCGAGATCTGGCAGATCGATGTTCCCAATCCGATGCGTTCGGTGGCCGACCCCCACCAGGCCAGCGGGGTCAGGGCGTCGGAGCCGTAGGCTTCGGCCGTCCAGATCGAGTCGAACTCCAGCCGTTCGGCGGTGGCGATCTGTTCGGCGGCGTCTGCCGGAGGTCCCGACGACCAGTAACCCATTCCCAAGGCAAGCTGCATGGTCGGCCATGATGGCATGTGGCCGGTTCGGCGCCAAATGGGTGGGCCGCTACGCTGCGAGGCATGAGTGGGCAGCGAACGACGGCGCCAACCGGGATCCCGTTCGGCGTCACATCGATGCACCAACCACTCCGCACCGTGGCCATGCGACGACCCGGGGCCATCCTCACCGCCGATCATCGACGCTGGCACTACGGCAAACCGATCGACGCCAAGGCGCTGAGCGCTGAGTATCAGGCCTTCGTTGATCTGCTGTCGAACGACGGCTGCGAGATCGAGTGGTTCGACGACGGTGCCCCATCCGATGATGGCCTGGCCGACTCGGTGTTCACCTACGATCCATCGTTCGTCGTCGGCGAGGGCGCGATCGTGTTGCGGCCCGGAAAGGAGCTGCGGCACGGCGAGGCCGCGCTGCATCGACGGTTCTATCAGCGTCTCGGCGTGCCGATCCTCGGCGGGATCGAGGCTCCCGGAACGGTCGAGGGCGGCGACCTCTTCTGGATCGACGAGGCCACGCTGGCCGCCGGTCGGGGTTTCCGTACCAACCAGCATGGCCTCGACCAGCTCGCCGAGATACTGACACCGTTCGGTGTCGAACTCTTCGTCGTCGATCTTCCCTACTACCGGGGTCCCGAAGCGTGCCTGCATCTCCTCTCGGTCGTCAGCCCGCTCGACGCCGACCTGGCACTGATCCACGCCCCGATGCTGCCAACCGCGCTGTACCAGCGGCTTGTCGACCGAGGCTACCAGCTCCTCGCAGCACCGCCCGCCGAGTTCGAGGCATCAGGCGGGTTGAGCCTCAACGTGTTGGCCACCGGACCACGGCGCTGCATCGCCGTCGACGGATTCCCCGCGACGCTCGATCTCCTGCGGTCGGCCGGCTGTGAGGTCCGAACATTCACCGCCGACGAGCTCTGCATCCCCTGCGAGGGCGGACCGACCTGTTTGACCCGCCCGCTCCTGCGCGCCTGACCGAAGGGTCGCAGCCGCCATCCACAACACAGGATCTGGCAGATTCTGCGCGCAAGGTGGGCGCCTGGAATCTACCAGTTCGTTGCGGAGGGGGCGGCGGATGGGCGCTTGGCCGGCGGGCAAATCATGCCGCGGCCCGAACGGCTCTCGCCACTTCAGCCCAGCGGCATGCGTTTCGGGCGGCAGCCGGGCCGGTGAGCCCGGGGGCCGCCGAGTACAACACGATTCGGGTTGCCCTGTCGCGATATCGGTCGATCAGCCTGTCAGCCAGGTCGTCCCAGTCGGCGACGACGGCGTACGTGTCGAGCATTTCGTCGGTGATGACGGCCTCCATGGCTTCGAGATCGCCGGCCTTCATCGCCTCACGGAGTCGACCGGTTGTACCCTCGAAACCCAGGTCGTCGAACTGGAACGCGTAGTTCGGAGTGGTGCCGTAGAAACCGATCTGACGTTTCGCTGCACTGGCCGACCGAGACCTCTCCTCCGGAGTGTCACCGGTGACGGTGAAAACCGGGATCATCAAATCGATGTCGTCGGATGACCGGCCCGCCCTGGCCGCGCCCTCGGCGAGCAGGGGAAGAAGGCGGCTCTCGATATAGGCCATCGAATGCAGCGGGTGGACGTGTACACCGTCGGCCACCTCGCCGGCAACCCTCGTCATGACCGGTCCGACCGCGGAGATGTCGACGTTCATGGGATGGTCGTGGGGGCGGGGCGACCAGTCGCGGGGAAGCAGACTGAGCTGGTAGAACTCGCCCTCGTGCGACAGCTTTTCGGTCTGGTTGAACGCTCGAAAGCAGGCTTTGACCGCCAGGACGTAGTCGCGCAGGCGGGCTGCGGGGCGGTCGAACTCGACCCCGTAGCGGCGTGTGATGTGGGCCTTGACCTGGCTGCCCAGACCGAGCCGGAACCGTCCGCCCGTGTTGCCGACCAGCTCGTACGCGGTGGCGGCGGTCACCATCGGACTCCGCGGAAATGCCACAGCGATTCCCGTGGTGAAGAACAGCTGTTCGGCGGCCTGTGAGGCGATTGCGATCTGCATCCACGGCACCTGGGCGGTCTCGGTGAACAGCAGCCCCGAGAAGCCGGTGTCCTGGGTGGTCCTGGC
>JBFHEP010000175.1:0-8904 GCA_041584095.1 Acidimicrobiales bacterium
AGCATTCGGCGACGACATCGTTGACGGCGGCCTCGAGATCGGCGCCGGGCACCGACTCGTACCCTCGCACGACGAAGCGCACGCCGTCGGGCGCTTCGGCCAGAATGACCTGCTGGACCCGATCGATGTTGACGGTGCCACTGGTGTCGACCACGGGATCGCAGGTCGGCGGGTCCTGGGCCGAAACGGGGATGATCGACCCGATCAGCACGGCGATCAGGGCGGTGCCAACGACCGCTGCGGTCGTCGATCGTCGCCATGCGTCCACCCGAGATCCCGGGCCCGCCTCCGAAGATTTCGCCATGACTGTCATTCGGTTACCTTACGGTTCCATGCGTCGCCTACTACCGAGTGGGAGTCAACACCGCACCTAGGAACGATAACAAAGTGCGACGCAACCCGGCGGCGGTGCGCAGATCGAGGCGCATACCCATCGCCCGGAGCAGCTCGGAGTCGGCGACAACACCGGACACCACGGCATAGGCCGATACGAGAATCAGCCTCGGGTCACTCGGCTGGAACAACCCGGCCCTCATCCCGTCGTTCAGGGCGACGATGGCCCGATCGACAAGCGGTTGAAGCAGATCGAGTGCGCTTTCGGACCACGGAGACCCCAGGCGGGCGATCTCGCGAAGCACGCCGAGCAGCTCCGGTCGGCGGACGGCCAGACCGAAGCTGGCCCGCACCACCGCCTCGACCGACGACCAGCCGGCCTCGACACCGAGCACGGCCGACTCGAGTTCGGAGGCCAGATCCTCGGCGGCCCGCGCCATGACAGCCTCGATGAGGCCGCTCTTCGACCCGAAGTGATACAGAATGGTCTGCTTGGTGACGCCAAGCTCGGTTGCCAGCAGATCGAGCGAGGTGCCGGCCACGCCGCGCTCGGCGAAGGCGACGGTTGCAGCCCGCAATGCTCTATGCTGAGTGGTCACTTACCAAATGGTAGACAGCCATCCGGTTAACGGCACAGCGTGGGACGACACAGCAACGGGAAACAGTGATGATCGCAACCGAGCTAGCGGGCAAACGAATCGCCATCACCGGGGCGACCGGCTTCCTCGGCACGGCGTTGGTGGAGCGGCTTCTGCGGGGTGCCCCGGAGTGCCGCCTGGTTCTGCTCGTCCGGGCCGGCAAGCGTTCCTCGCCGGCGCAGCGGGCCCGGCGCGAGATCTTCCGCAACAACGCCTTCGACCGACTGATCGCCGAGCTCGGCAAGGACGAGTTCTGGGCCGCAGTCGAGGAACGGGTCACGGTGATCGCGGGCGACGTCTCCACCGACGGGCTCGGGCTCGACGACGAGGGCCGAGCCGCACTGGCCGACTGCGACATCGTGATCCACTCCGCCGCCACGGTGAGCTTCGACGCCCCGCTCGACAGCGCCGTCGAGGTGAACCTTCTCGGTCCCACGCGCATCGTGGAGACGCTGCACGATTTGCAGGTCACCCCCCACTTCGTGGCCGTGTCGACCTGCTACGTCGCCGGCAACCGACGCGGGCCCGCCCCCGAACAACTCCTCAGCGACAGCCCATTCCACATCGATGTCGACTGGCGCAACGAGGTTCGGGCCGCCCGCCGGACCCGGGCCGACTTCGACGCCGACTCACGCTCGGCCGACCGACTCGAGGAGTTCCGCCGGCGGGCCCGGCATGAGCTGGGAGCCGCCGGCACCCCTCTTCTGGCGGCCAAGACCGAGCAGCTGCGACAACGCTGGGTCGGCGATCAGTTGGTCGAGGCCGGAAGGGCCCGAGCCGCCTCGCTCGGCTGGCCCGATGCCTACGCCTACACCAAGGCGCTCGGTGAACGGGCCCTCGACGAGTCCCGGGGCGATGTGCCCGTGTCGATCGTGCGGCCGTCGATCATCGAGTCGGCGTGGTCCGAACCGGT
Organism: Acidimicrobiales bacterium; assembly: GCA_041584095.1. Lineage (GTDB taxonomy): Bacteria > Actinomycetota > Acidimicrobiia > Acidimicrobiales > SZUA-35 > JAHELU01. Next base: position 1,885 of record JBFHEP010000175.1, read on the forward strand.
GCCGGGCTGGATCAAGGGCTTCCGGATGGCCGAGCCCATCATCATCAGCTACGCCCGGGGTCTGCTGAAGGAGTTCCCCGGCGTACCGGAGGGTGTCATCGATATCATCCCGGTCGACCTGGTGGTTGCCGCGATCATCGGTGTGGCCGCGAGAGGCCCCGCCGGCGACGGCTCGATCACCATCTCGCAGGTGGCGTCCGGCACCCGCAACCCGTTGCACTACCGCCGTCTCGTCGACCTGGTGAGCTCCTGGTTCACCGACAACCCCCTCTATGACCGCAAGGGGCAACCGATCGCCGTACCCGAATGGTCGTTCCCGGGTCGAGGGGCCGTCGAGCGGCAGCTCGACCGGGTGCAGAAGAACCTCGACCGGGCCGACAGGGCGCTGAAGCTCCTGCCGTTGCGGGGCAAACAGGCGCTGATCAACGCCGAGGTCGAGGACAGGCGCGACGAGGTGGCCCGGGCCGTCGGCTATGTGAAGATCTACGGGGCCTACGCCGAATGCGAGGCTCTCTACGGAATCGACAACCTGCTCGACCTCCACCAGTCGCTCACCGAGTCCGATCGCGCCGATTTCGGTTGTGACCCAGCTGTGGTCGACTGGGACACCTACGTCTGTGATGTCCACCTCCCGTCGGTCGTCGAACACGCCCGAGTCAAAACCACCGGTGAACAGAGCGATCCCGACGCCCGCGCCCGCCGCCTGCGCAAGCGGGTGTTGGCTCCGGAACGGCAGCTGGCCGCATTCGACCTGGAGAACACGATCATCGCGTCCAATGTCGTGTTCAGCTACGCCTGGCTCGCCACTCGCAACCTCGGGCCGGCCGATCGGATGCGGTTCACGTTGAAGACGCTGAGCGAGGCTCCCGGACTGCTGGCCCTGGATCGGCGCGACCGCACCGACTTCCTGCGCCACTTCTACCGCCGCTACGACGGCGCCTCGGTGGCCGAGATGGAGCGGCTCGGGCCCGAACTGCTGGCCGACCACATCCTCACCAAGGCCTTCCCGGCCGCGCTCAGGCGGGTACGGGAACATCGTCGACTCGGTCATCGCACTGTGCTGATAACCGGCGCCCTGGACCTCGTGGTCGACCCGCTGGGACCGTTGTTCGACGATGTGATCTGCGCCGAGATGTCCCAGCGCGACGGCCGTTACACCGGTGAGCTGCTGGCCGTTCCCCCGACCGGCGAGGTCCGGGCCCAGGCCCTGCGTGACTACGCGGAGGCCAACGACATCGATCTGGCCGAGTCCGTCGCCTACGCCGATTCGTCGTCGGACCTCCCGCTGCTCGACGCCGTCGGGTTCCCGGTGGCGGTCAACCCCGAGACACGGTTGGCGTCGATGGCCACCAAACGTGGGTGGTTGATCGAATACTGGTCCAAAGCCGACGGTTCCAGCGACAAGATTCTGCCGCTCGGTCCTCTACCCGCCCTGCGCCGGAGCCGGAAGTGAGATTCCGCCAAGACGCGCCCGACGTTCCTGTACGTTTGAGGATTCAGTGAAGAAAAAGAAACCGGTAGCCAATCCCCGACCGGGCTTCGTGCTCGAAGTCGACCGTCAGACGCCACCGATCCTGTTCCATCACGGCGAGGGGTTCCGCCTCGAGAAGCTGCCGGTGGGTCGTTCCAGGGTCGTGTACCCCGGCGAGCCTCTGCGAGGGATTGCGGACCCCGACGGTGCGATCCGCGACGCCCTCCTCAATCCGATCGACGACGACCCGCTGCCCTCGCTGCTGAAGCCGGGGATGAAGCTCACGATCGCCTTCGATGACATCTCGCTCCCGTTACCTCCCATGCAGCGACCCGACGTCCGGCAGCGGATCATCGAGGCGGTGCTCGACATGGCGGCCGAGGCCGGTGTCGACGACGTCCACCTGATCGCAGCCCTGTGCCTTCACCGACGCATGACCGACACCGAACTCCGGCACGCCGTCGGTGACCGGGTGTTCGAGGCCTTCCACCCTCACGGACTGCTCTACAACCACGACGCCGAGGACCCCGACGGCATGGTCATCCTCGGGCACACCGAGAAGGGTGAGACGGTGCAGATGAGCCGTCGAGCCGCCGAATCCGATCTCGTCGTCTACGTCAACATCAACCTCGTGTCGATGGACGGCGGCTGGAAGTCGACAGCCACCGGCCTGGCCGGCTACGAGGGGGTGAGGGCACACCACAACGTGCACACGCTCCGCCATTCCCGGTCGTTCATGGATCAGGAGAACTCGGAGCTCCACCGTTCGAACTGGCGCCAGGGTGACGTCATCAAGGCCCACGGTCCCCGGATCTTCCAGATCGAGTCGACGCTCAACACCAACACCTTCGGCCACGACGGTCCGATGGCGGTTCTGCAAAAACGCGAGTGGGAGTGGTCCATTGCCGACCGCGCCGCCTTCACGGCCATGGCGGCCGGCCTTGACCGGATGCCGTCGTCCGCCCGTCGGAAGGTGTTCCACTCGTGGAAGGCTCCGTACGACGTGACCTCGGTCCAGGCCGGCGACGTCGAGGCCGTCCACAAGCGGACCACCGAGATGGTGTACGCCCAGCATCTCGTGCCGGTTCAAGGTCAGACCGACGTCTTGACCATGGGTCTCCCCTACCTCACCCCCTACAACGTGAATTCGATCATGAACCCGATCCTGGTGATGGTCCAGGGGCTGGGCTACTTCTTCAACCTCTACCGAGGCAAACCCCTCGTCCGGGAGGGCGGTGTGCTCATCATGAGCCACCCGACACCGTGGGAGTTCCACCCGGTGCACCATCCGAGCTACATCGACTTCTTCGAGCAGGTGCTGGCCGACACCACCGACCCGGTCGAGATCGAACAACGCTATGAGAAGCAGTTCGCCGAAGACGAGTGGTACCGGCACCTGTACCGCACCAGCCACGCCTACCACGGTGTACACCCGTTCTACATGTGGTATTGGGGTTCGCACGCCATGCAGTACCTCGCTCAGGTCATCGTCGTCGGCGGCAACGAACGGGCCGTTCGTCGTCTCGGTTTCAAACCTGCGACGACGCTGGCCGACGCGCTGGAGATGGCCACCGACATCGTCGGACCGAAACCGACGATCACCCATTACCACAACCCCCCGATCCTGATGGCCGACGTCACCGGGTAGCGGTTCGGCGACGGCACGACGAGGCACGAGACGCAACGAAGCGATGATGGGCTGGCTCAGATTCATAACCCAACCGCCGGCCACCCCGAAGGGGGTGACGAAGCCGGAGAAGACGCCGAAGACCGGCGTGCACTACGACACGACGTGGGCTCACCGTCCTGCCGCCAAGCTGATCCGCCGATTCGGGGTTTGGAGCTTCTTCAAACCGGCCATCGCCTTCTACGGCAACCCGCGGGTCATCGGCACCGACCGGATCCGGGACCTGGACGGTCCGGTGATCTTCGCCGCCAACCATCACAGCCATGCCGACACGAGCCTTCTCCTGGCCACGCTGCCGTCGCGGCTCCGGGAGGATCTCGCCATCGCGGCCGGCGCCGACTACTTCTTCCCCAACCGGATCCTCGGTGCGCTCTCGGCGCTGTTCATCGGCGCCATCCCGATCGAACGGACCAGGATCTCCAAGCTGTCGCTGCGCAACAGCCAGAAGGCGTTGGAGGAGGGCCGGAGCCTGCTGATCTTCCCCGAGGGCGGTCGCAGCCCCGACGGCTGGAGCTCGGAGCACAAGCCCGGCGCCGCCTACCTGGCCAAGCGCTGCGGTGTTCCCGTGATACCCATCTACATCGACGGCACCGGCTCGATCCTGCCGAAGGGCAAGAACTGGCCGAAGCGGTCCCGCTGCGCCGTGGTCTTCGGTCATCCGATGACGATCGGCGACGACGAGAACCCCCGGGACTTCGCCAAAACGGTGGAGCGACGGGTTGCGGAACTGGCCGACGAGTTCGGCACCGGGTGGTGGCAGGCCCGCAAGAACGCCTACCGGAACACCACCCCCGAACCGACCGGTCCGGAGGCCGGCGCCTGGCGCCGCCGCTGGGCCCTGGGCCCGAAACCGGGCCAACGCCGCTCGTCGTCAACCGACAAGCCACCCTGGCCGGAGTTGTAGCGTCAACCCGACGGGGGTTGAGGGTCTGGGAGCAGCTGATCGCACGCGGGGTTGGCGGCAACGAGGCAGGCTGAATGGAATGGGGCGGCGAGTGACGTACCGCTTGTGCGCACCTTGGCGCCCAGGTCGTCCTCTGCATCGTTGATGTACCGGTACCGGATTCCGGTGGTCGGGTAGTCGACCACGAGGTCCACTCCCGGTCGTGCGACGTCGGCGTTGGAGCCATGGTTCGAGAATGGGGCCAGCACGGACGAGTCGGGCTCACAGCCGGAACCGGCGGCATTGCCGGGTGACCACGCCTCCACCGCCGGGTCGGCCAGGCACTCCTCAGTGTTTCGTACTGTGGTGTCGAACGCCCCGACGGCGATCACACCGCCGAACGAGGCCGGCAGAAACGGCTGGTCGGTGGCATCGTTGCCGCCGGCGGCGACGACCGCAATTTGAGGAGCTTCGATGTACGGCCTCATGACGGCCTCGAAGGCGCTGTCGATGTCGATGGAAAGTCCTTCGATGGCACAGGTGTACGACCCGATGGAAAGATTCAGCACACCCTCCTTGTTGAGGATGCCGGCCGATGTCAGGGCGTCGGCGATGGAGGACACGGTTATCACACCGTTCGAGCCCGCAACATCGATAACCTCGACGCTGGCCGAAGGCGCCAACTGGGCGGCAACACTGGCGACCATCAAACCGTGACCGTACTGCGGCGTGACAAGACCGCTGGGGAGCGGCTGTGTTCGGTCTCCGGTGATGGTCGGGCTCCCGTCCTCCTTGACCGGCCAATTGCTCTCATCGCTGTCAACCGGCAAACCGTAGTCGGCAATCCAGATCGTGGCTCCGCTGCCGAGATCCGTCGATCCCATGCTGAGTACCTCGCTGACCGCTGAATCGAGGACCGCAGTGGGATCGTCGGCACCGACGCCGTATTTCATCGACGGCGCCAGGAAGAAGTCGAGACCGATCGCGGCGTCCGGATTCTCCGCCTGAATGCCATTCACCTCGGCGATGAAGGATTCGAGATCGATGCGTTCGTTGCGCCGCTGACTCTCGAGAGGCAGGGTTGCGAACTCACCGTCGCGAACGGCGACGACCTGCCGGAAATTGAAGAATGTCAGCTGCTCATCGACACCGGTTTCCATGCACTCGGCGAAGTCCGGAGGTGGGTTCGCGTAGTCGGCCGGAATGCCGACCTCTCCACGGGCTCGCCAATCCCACACAGCAGGCTCGGCGATCCGATCGAAACTCTCGGTGTCGCCGAAGGTGGCCGCCATGAGCAGATCGAAAGACGTCTCCTCGTCGGGCAGCGAATCCGTCGTCGGAGTCTCGTCGGTCGTCGGAGTTTGGTCGGTTGTCGGAGTCTCGTCGGTTGTCGGAGTTCCGTCGCTGGTGGTGGTCGGATCCGTGTCACCGCCGTCGCCATTACAGGACGCTGCGAGGACAGCCAGTACCAGCAGGACCACGGCCGCGCTCTTCTTCATCGTTCACCCTCTCTGATCTGTACTCTGGTCAGACGGCTGCGCCGCCGACACTGATACACCCTCTCGCGTAAGCCATACCGTATGAGCACCCCATCCACCAAGCTGCTGGAGCTGGCGAATTCCGACCCTCGTGGACTACTGGAGCATTATGGCGACCCGGTGGATTCCCCGAAAGAGGAGTTCGACGTCGACCTGCTCCACGCCGCAGGAGTAGCCTACCGAAACGTCGGCCAACTCGGTTCTTCGGTGCAAACGCTGCAACGAGCGGAGGCGCTCGCACATGACGCAGGCGATCGGCTCTGGCTCATCCGAGCCGACCTGGCCGCCTCGCTCGCGGAACATGGCGAGCCTCAAGCCGGCTTCGACGCAGTCGGGAGCAATCTGCCCGCCGGGAACCTGGACCCGTCGACGTTGGCCAGGGTTCGTCATGTCCAGGGTTTGCTCAGCCAGCGAATGGGAGACCGGCATTCGGCCGTCGCCGCCTACGAGGAATCGTTGGCCTACTATGAGCAGACGGACAACGGCCTGGCTATGGGTCACCTCCATACCAACCTCGGAATTCTCGCTGCTTACGAAGGCAGGACCGATCGGGCGATAAGCGCCTTGGCCGCTGCAAGGTCGGCCTACAGTTCGGTCGACCAGGATGCCTGGGTGGCCTGGACATTGGTCAACGAGGCTTGGGTGCGGGGTTGCGGGGGTCAGTTGCCGGACGCTCTCCGACTCCTGTCGGAGGCCGCCGATGTTTTCGAGCGGCTCGGGATCGACGATGGGACCCGGCGCGCGGTTCGTGCTGAAGTTCTCCTGAAAGCCGGTCTGTTTTCCGCTGCCCGGGATGAGTTCTCTGCGGTGGTTCAACACCTCAATGAGGGCGGTCACGAGATCGATCGTTCTGAGGCACTGATCCTGGCCGCGCAGGCAGCCGAACTCGACGGAGACAGTGCCAGCGCCATCGAACTCGGCAACGCAGCCGTTGCCGCCCTCGCCGGTCAGGACCGTTCCGGTTGGTCGGCGGTCGCTGATGCGACGCTGTTCGGCATACGGTGTCGAGCCGATCCAGACCACCGGATCGATATGGAGGACATCGAGACGCTCTGCGAGCGGTTGGTCGAGGCCGGCCACGCCGGGCTTGTACCTGATGTGCTGGTCCATGCCGCCTGGGCATGGGTTCACCAGAACCGGATCGCTGAGGCTCGACACGTGCTGGTGCGCGCCGACACTGGCAGCGGCGCCGCCAATGAATTGTCGGCTATGGCTGCCTTGACCCGGGCTCGGATTCTGGAATCGGAAGGCAGGCCTGTGGAAGCGATCGATGTCCTCGACCAGGCCTTCGGCGAGCTGTATGAGCAACTGAACGTGTTCGGAGGAATCGACGTCGCCGCTTTGGCGAGCGCCGCCTTGGTGAAGGTCGTGGCCGACGGAAAACGGCTGTCCTCGCAGGCCGGTCCAGTCGAGGAGTTTGCCCGCTGGACCGATCGCGGTC
>JBFHEP010000176.1:0-8890 GCA_041584095.1 Acidimicrobiales bacterium
CCGGCCGGAGGGCCTCCCACCGCCGCGCCCAGATGGCGGAAGCCCCCGGCCAGGTCGGTGGCGATGGACGCCAGGTTGGTATGGATCCGTAGTGAGGCGACGTTGATGGTCGGGACCTCCTTGACGGTGACGCTGTAGGGCATGATCGACTCCTTGTTCTCGATGAGACGGCGGAGGTAGGCGAGCATGCGCTGCTGGTCGGCCAACCGAGCCTGGAGCCGTTCGCGATGGGCGTCGAGGTGTTTCTGGATCACCTCGGGCTCCTCGCTTGCTAGCACGACGAGGATCTCGTCGAGTGGCATGTCGATCGAGCGCAGCGTCCGAATCGCCTCGGCCGTATTTGCCTGCGACAGCCGGTAGTAGCGGTAGCCCGATTGCGGGTCGACCTCCGCCGGCAGAAGCAGGCCGATCTCGTCGTAGTGGCGCAGCGCTTTGATCGACAGGCGGGTCATCGTCGAGAACCGCCCGATTGAAACCAGTTCGTTCATCATCACCTGACTCCTCTCACCGACCATGGTCGGGTCTCCCGCTACCGGAGAGTCAAGCGTTCATTCCGAGTTTTCTCTCAACGCGACGATCCTTCCGCTGACATGGTCGGTGAGCAGCACCCGATCGCCGTCGACGGTAAGGTGCTGGGGGTGCGCTGCCCCGGAATAGACGACCTCGACCGCAGCTGAATCGCCACCGGTCGCCGAGACGGCCACGACCTCGCCCTCGTTCCACAGCGCCACCAGCAGCACCTCCGGGTTCCACGGCGAGGCGACCACCGACGTCGGGGTGGCTCCGGCCGGGAACACCGCAAGCGATCGGGGCACGTCCGCACATGCCGCGTCCGTGCCGCCGTACTCGACGGCGGGCCGGTTGTCGCCCACGCAGCGGGGCCAACCGTGGTCGGCCCCCTCCGTAACGGACACCAGCTCGTCGAGCGGCCGCTCGCCGTCGTAGCGGCCGTCGCCGATCTCGGTGGTGTAGAGCGCGCCGTCGTCGGTGCGGGCGTGGGCGTAGGCGTGTTTGAACCCGGTGGCCACCTCGCTGATCTGGGCCGCGCCGTCGTCATCGATTGTCACTGCAAACAGGATCCCCGATCCGGCTGCTGGCGTGCCGTCGGCCTCGAGGGCGCCCGAGGTGTCGTAGAGCAGCCGATCTCCGTCGACGGTCAGGGTGCCCTCGGACCGTCCGTTGGACGGCAGGTCGTCGGCGACCACGACCCGATCGGCCCCGTCGGCCGCACCATCGACCGATCCCCGGGTCAGCCGGTTGCGTTCCATCACCCACAAGTCGCCGTCGAACAGTGCGACGCCCGTCGGTTTGTCGAGCCCGCCGAGGATCACCACCGGTGGGGTGTCCAGCTCATCCGGATCCAGCCGGACGACCTGCCCGGTTCCGTCGTTCTCGCCCCCGGCGAGCTGGGCCACCAGCCAGGAACCATCGTCGTCGATGATGAGCTGGGTCGGACCGACCAGGCCCTCGACCACGATCTCCCCCACCAGACCGCCGTCGCTCCGGACGATCGATGGATCGTCCTCGACGCATCCCGTGGCCAACCCGACGCACGCGACCAACGGTCCGACCAGTGCTGGTTCCAGGCGACGGAGGATCGGAGCCATGGTCGACAACCGTACCCGCCCCGGAGTTCAGCGGTGGGTGCGGCGCGAAGCTCCGAAGAACGATGAACTCCAGGCCGCCAGGCCCGTTAGCCTGTCCTGATGGACACCTTTGAACGCCCCACCATCACCGTGCCCGCCACGGAACCGCCGAACTCCCTCGTCATCGAAGACCTCCTGGTCGGTGACGGCACCGAGGCGGTGGCCGGTGCGCAGGTCATCGTCGACTACGTCGGCGTCGCCTGGAGCACCGGTGCCGAGTTCGACGCGTCCAGGAATCGAGGTGAGCCGCTGCCGTTCACACTCGGTGTCGGTCAGGTCATCTCCGGCTGGGATCAAGGTGTGGCCGGGATGCGGGTCGGCGGTCGCCGCCGCATCACCATCCCACCCGAGATGGCCTACGGTCCCGCCGGAGCCGGTGGTGTGATCGGCCCCGACGAGACGCTGATCTTCACCTGCGACCTGCGCTCGGTGGGCTAGCCCATCCGGTCCAAGCCCCTGCTCGGCGAAGCGGCGGCTGCCGGGCTTGCGCGGCGTCCGGTGCGGAGGAACCGGCCGAGGCTCCCCACCGTTCGCCGAGCGAAGCGGTAGAGCCAGATCAGGAACACGATCAACAGGATCGTCACCACCAGGGCGATGCCGGCGGCCACCCACGGATACTGAAACGCCAGCACCATCAACCCCATCACCGAGAGGTCCTCGGTGATGCTCAGCGCGATGTTGCTGAACGGTTCCGGGCTGGTGTTAACCAATGCCCGCAGCCCGGCCTTGCTGGTGTGGCTGGTCAGCGCCCCGGCCCCCGTCAGCAAGGTCAGCACGGTGGTGACCGCCGGGTCGCCGTCGGGCAACACGTTCAGCGCGATCAACATCGCCCCGACCGGGCGAATGAATGTGTGGACCACATCCCACGTGTTGTCGACGTAGGGCACCTTGTCAGCCGCGAACTCGACGACCGCCAGCAACGCCGAAGCGACCAGCACCGGCCACGAGCCCAACGTGTCGAGCGAATCGGGAACGTAGGAGGCGACCCATCCCAGCCGCACCAGCAGGCCGGTGACGAACACGGTCAGGTAGAGGTTGACCCCGGCCGCCAGACCGAGCGGCCCGAGAAACACCAGCGGATCCACGGCCCCATCCTAGGCGTCGACGCAATCGCAGTGGTCCGGGCACCGAGGTTCCCCGACGCCTCCGGGGAGGTCGGGGTACCTCAGAATGAGGAGCGGAGCTGCGGTCGGCGGTCGATGAAGACGTCGGGATCGGTCAGCTGCCGGACCAGCACCGGCGCCAACTCGGCGAATGCCGCCGCAATGCTGGGCGAAGCGGGAACGCAGTCGTCCTTGATCTCCTCGTGCAGTGCGGGGAGGTTGTGGTAGGGAACCATCGGGAACATGTGATGCTCCACGTGGTAGTTCATGTTGAGGTACACGAACCGGCTGATCGGGTTCATGTAGACGGTGCGGCTGTTGAGCCGGTGGTCGAGCACGTTGTCGGCCAGGCCGCCGTGCTGGGTCAGACCGGTCATCACGTGGTGCCACGCCCCGTACATGCGGGGTAGGCCGATGACCATCAGCGGGAGGATCGAGTCGAACACGAAGCACGTCGCAACCGTCGTTGCGTAGATAATCAGCCAGATGCGGGCCACCCGGAAGACCTTGGGTCGTTCGGATTGGGGGATGTAGTCGGCCTCGTCGCTGGTCAATCGACCGGTGGAGTGTCTCACCATCACCCACATCGCCTCCGAAACATCGAAGGTCCCGAGGAAATTGGGGATGATCTTCCACAGCTTCGGCGGGCGCATGGCGATGATCTCGGGGTCGCGGCCGACGATGATCGTGTCGGTGTGATGGCGTATGTGGCTCCATCGCCATGCCGTCGGGTTTCGCATCATGCAGAAGCAGGCGATCTGGTAGACAACGTCGTTCATCCATTGGGTCTTGAACGCCGTGCCGTGCCCTGCCTCGTGCCAGCGGGAGTCGCCGCCCGACCCGTAGAGCACCCCGTAGCAGAAGAACGCTGCCAGTGAGATCCACCAGTTGTTGCCCCAGAAGATCACCCCGACCGTGGCGAAGACGACCATCAGGCCGAGCCACAGGACCGTGTCGCGGATGGCCCGACCGTCGGACCGCCTCATCAGCTCCTTCATCCGCGGCCGGGGGATGGGCGTCTGATACCAGTCGGCCTGCGCAAGCCCGGCCTCGACCGCCGCCTCGCTGTCGGGACCCGTGAGCGAGTAGTCACGAACCATGGTTGCCACTTCGTCCTCCTTGCCGGTTCGCCGCTGTCGTACGCTTAATCATGGCCCAGAGTCGCAGGCGGTTCGAAGTCGATCGTCATGACCCATCAACCGGAGAACCGGCGAACGTGTCGAACGCCATGCTGGCCCGACTCACCGCGTCGAAGGCCACAACGAACTCCGCATTCCGATGGGTGGCGTTCTTCCTGCCGACGTTGTCGGCGGCGTTCGGGGCGACGACGGCCCAGCTGACGGCGGTGCTCGGAGTCGGCGAGATGTCGGGGCTCAGCAGCCTGGCGGTCGGGCCCCACCTCGACCGGGGTCGGGAACGGGTCGTGCTCCTCTCGGCGCTGGCGTTGACCGCGGTCGGATCGTGCGCCGCCCTGCTTGGCAGCTTTCCGGCGTTCGCCGTCGCCTACTTCCTGATCATGCTCGGTGTCTCGTTCGTCACCGTCGGCGGTCACACCTACCTGAGCCGCCGGGTGCGCTACGCCAGGCGGGCCCGGGCCATCGGGCTTTTCGAAACGTCATGGGCGATGGCGCTGCTGATCGGCGCTCCCATCGCCGCGGTGCTGATCGGGTGGTTCGGGTGGCGGGGCCCGTTCGTGTTCTTCGCCGTCGCCTCGGCGTTGATGTTCGTGGTGCTGTCCACGGCGGAAGACCGCTCCGTGGTACTCGACGATGTCGTCGGCGCAGGGTCGGCGTCGCGCCGGATCACCGCGAGCGCCTGGCTGCTCATCGCCGCCTCGGCGGCCATCGCCATCACGGGTCTGACGACCGTGGTCATCGCCGGGACCTGGCTCGACCAGAGGCTCGGTGTGTCGACCGGTGGAGTCGGGCTGGTGGCCATGGCCTTCGGTGGTGCGGAACTGATGGCGTCCTCGAGTTCGGCCGCCATCGCCGACCGCGCCGGACCGGCGAGGGCCACACAGGCGGCGTTGGCGGTGACGTTGATCGGGCTCTACGTGATGACGCAGGCCGGCTCGTCGCTTCCAATCGGTGCCGCCGGGCTGTTCCTGTTCTTCATCGGGTTCGAGTTCTCGATCGTGACATCGTTCGCGTTCGTCAGCGAGGCCCTACCTGCGGCCCGCGGCCGCGTCCTCGCGGTGAACAATGCGGTCGGGACAGTGCTACGAGGTATCGGGGTTGCTATGAGTGGTGTGCTCTATGAACGATTCGGGATCAACGGTCCGGTGAGCCTCTCGGCAACCACCGCGGTCGCGGCGTTCATGCTGTTGGTGGTGGCGGGGCGGGCGAATGGATCAGAGGCGGCGCGGGGAGACGATCGTGAGTGAGATCCTGGAACAGGAGCGACACGAACGGGGCTATGCCCGTTCGGAGGCCGACGTGATGCAGGCGATGGCCCGGGCGGTGCTCGACAGCGACTACAACGCCAACGGCTACACCACCCGGGCTCAGGCGGACCGTCTCGGTCACCTGCTCGACCTTGCTCCCGATCGGTTGTTGCTCGACGTTGGTTCCGGCTGCGGCTGGCCGGGTCTCTATCTCGCCGCCCGGCACGGCTGCTCGGTTGTCGCAATCGATCCCGTGGTGACCGGCGTGGCGACGGCTCACCGCCGGATCGCCGGCGACGCCATGACCGACCGGGCATGGGCGGTCGCCGGCACGGCGGAGGCTCTACCGCTGCGACCCGCTTCGGCCGACGCCGTCGTCCACACCGATGTGATGTGTTGACTGCGGCGCAAGCTCTCCGTGTTGAGAGCGAGCAGGGTATCATTGAAACGGGGAAGACCGATGGCCTTTCTCACCATCGAACCCGGTGCCGATCTGTCGCCCGCGCAGCGGCGGAAAGCCGGACGGGTCGGCCCACCGTCGGTGCTACTGCCGACCTCCTACCCGAGTCTCTTGCGCACGTCCGGCTTCGTCGATGTCGAGGTCGTCGATCTCACTGCCGAGTACCGCCTCACCCAGCAGGCGAAGATCGACGAAACCGAACGGCATCGTGAGGAGCTGATTGCCCTTGTCGGGCGGGAGGAGTACGAGGAGAGTCGCCGACGCCGGCGGAACGCCATCGAGGCCATCGACGCCGGTCTGCTCCGCCGTCGACTGTACGTGGCCCGGCGTCGCTGAGGGCTACAGTCGAACCCGACAGGCGCCTCTGGCCTTGGCCTGACGAAGATACCGAAATCCGATACCGACCCCGATCGCATAGAGCACGGCAATCGTGACACCGACCAACGTCCGGTGCTGGTTGACGATGACACCCAGCGATGTGCCCCCGAACACGGCGGCGAGGATGGCCAGAGTCCACGGCAGATGGCACGGGCAGAGGATGAACGACCACAGCAACCAGCGTCGTCCGGTTCGTTCCAGCCGTTCGCCCTCGGCCAAGGAATCCGGCGACGCGGCAGCGAGGGACGTGGCAGACGAGTCACTCATCATCGCCAACGATATCGGGACAGGTGATTCAAATCTTGAACGGACGCCGCCGTCTTCGGCTTTCGGGTGCGCTGCGCCACACTGGCTTCATGGCCGGCTACGACCCGATCGAGCTCACAGACCGCCACGTGCTCCACTTCGACGATCAGTCGATTGCCGTCGACAAAGAGGCGGGCTGGCCGGTGCACGCCACTCGAGATCCACATCGCCCGCATCTCGAGGCGGCGGTGACGGTTTGGCTGCGGGAGCGGGGTGACGACGATGCCGCACCGGCTGTTGTCCACCGCCTCGATGTGTGGACCTCGGGGGTGGTGCTGCTGGCCCGGACCGTCGAGGCCCGGCGGGAGCTGGCGGGGCTGTTCGAGCGGCGAGCGGTGACCAAGTCCTACGACGCGATCTGCATTGGAGGCCCCGACGACGATGAGGGGCAGCTCAAGCACCACCTGAGCAAGCGGCGGGTGCGGGGTCGGGATGTGATGAGTTCGGTGCGCAGCGGCGGCAAGGTGGCCATCACCCGCTACCGGGTGCTTGGCCGGACCGGCGGTCTGAGCCTGATCCGGCTGGAGCCGGAAACGGGGCGAACCCACCAACTGCGCGTGCAGACTGCCGCCGAAGGTTGGCCGATCTTCGGGGACGATCTCTACGGCGATCCGTCCGCCAACGCCGCCCATTCGGTGGCCCACCAGCTCCTTCGGGCTCGCCGCCTACGTTATGTTGACCCGTTCGACGGCGACAGCCGCGTCATCGAAGCCGGGTGGTCGCCATCGTTCGACCGGTTCGTTTCGCTTCAAAACTGAAGCAAAGCGCCCGTGTCCGGCTGGTGTTGTGTTGTGGCGGGTCAATCGGAGGGTGGCTCGTTCTCCTCGATCTGCCGGCGTCGCTCGCGGCGGATCGCCGGGCTGGCCTCCTCGTTGGCCCGTCCCTGCAACCAGATGCCACCGGACATGATGACCCCCACGACCGTGATGGCATAGATGACCACACCGACGCTGAAGATCACGGTCTCGCTCATGACCGGGACTCCAGGGTCTCTTCGACGACAGGACGGTCGATCGCCGTCAGCAGCAACGTTCCCAGCGAGTGGATCGACGGCACCCAGAGTCCGACGAAGATCCCGGCCATCGTATTGTCATCGACGAAGTACAGCCAGACCGAGAACAGAAACGAGGCAAAGGCGGCGATGAGAAAAGGGAGCTTGAGCCGAACGGAAAGAGGGAGATTTGCCATGAGGTGATCCTCCAAATCGTAAGTGATACGTGGGGATTCTACGGCTGACGGCGCTGTCTGGATGCGTAGGAGCCCTCGCACCCGCCGCTCGCCGTCCTCCACCGCTGGAGTTCTCCCGGGTCGAAGTGCCGCAATCTTCGTCGGATTGTCCAACGCACGGGCGATGATGGTGAGGTGAGTACGACCCGATGGGCCGAGCAGCCCCAGGTGATCTTCTTCACGGCGCTGTACCGGGCATCCCGAACGTTGACGGCACTCTGGTGGGGGTTGCTCCTCGTGAGTGGTGTGCTTCCGGCGACGTTCACCGTGGCCGCCGGATCGTTGGTCGGCGCAGTCGAGGGTGGTGACGCCATCAGCGGTCCGTTGGTGGTGGTCGGACTGCTGTTCGTCGCCATGCAGGTCGTCAACCCGTTGCAGCAGGCGGTGGGACAAGTGCTCGGTCGGCGAACGGCGGACCACATGAACGACCGACTGGTCCGGGCGGCGATCGGCCCGCCGGGCATCAGCCATCTGGAGGATCCAAAGCGGGCGGCCGACCTCTCGATGGCCCGCGATTTCGACCTCGGCATCACCGGCCCGCCGTTGTTCGTGGCCATGGGTTTCATCGCCGGTGGTTTGCAGCCGCTGCTCGCAGGGCTCGCCGCCGCCGCCGTGCTGTTCGGGTTCAACTGGTGGGCCCCGCTGGTACTGGTCGCCGGGTGGGGGTCGACGCACGTGCTGCTCAAGGAAAGCGGTGTCTGGAAGGACCGAAACACCGACGAGGTCCGCAACGCGCAGCGCCACTCCGACTACGCCTACCGTTTGGCCGTCGACGTCCCGGCGGCCAAGGAGCTGCGGCTCTTCGGATTGGGCGACTGGGTGGTCGACCGCTTCGCCGACCGCCGCCGTCGACTCTTCGAGCTGTACTGGGAGGCGACCAGGCTGCGGGAGCGGTCGGTTCTTTCGAGTCTGCTGATGGTGACGGCTGCCAACGCCCTGGTGTTCTGGCGCCTGGCCGCGGCCGCGGCCGACGGCCGGATCGCCGTCGCCGACGCAGTGGTGTACCTGATGGCGGCCATCATGGTTTCCTCGATGGCGTTCGGTGCGCTCTCGTGGGCGCTCGACACGTCAGCCGCTCCGGCCGCCGCGGTCGATCGGCTGGTGGAGCTGTTCGCCGGTACCGAGACGCTGACCGCCCCGGTTCGGTCGCCCGGACCGCAACCGGGCGAGCCACTGACCGGCGCCCATACCGTCGAGTTCCGTGATGTCGGTTTCACCTATCCGCGGGCGTCGGTTCCGGTGATCTCGGGTCTGGATCTGCGCATCGAGGCGGGCGAGTCGCTGGCCATCGTCGGGCAGAACGGCGCAGGCAAGACGACGCTGGCCAAGCTGTTGTGCCGGTTCTACGATCCCCAGGCAGGGGTCATCGAGATCGACGGCCGACCGC
>JBFHEP010000177.1:0-8866 GCA_041584095.1 Acidimicrobiales bacterium
GAAGGGCGGACACACTGCGATAGGGTTACAGGAGAAGATCTTCGTTCCTTTCCGGCCGGACGAGAATCCAAACCTGGTTTGGAGTGCCCGCCGGTCTGCATCTGTTCTGCTCTCCATGACGTCTCTTTGG
This sequence comes from Acidimicrobiales bacterium, assembly GCA_041584095.1. Lineage (GTDB taxonomy): Bacteria > Actinomycetota > Acidimicrobiia > Acidimicrobiales > SZUA-35 > JAHELU01. The sequence goes on from JBFHEP010000177.1 coordinate 131, forward strand.
CCACAATTGGAGCCGCTCCTCCCAAGGGTCCAGAAACCGGCCCGCTACATCGGTTGTGAAGACGGCGCGAAGGCCAAGTTTCCTGATCCTCAGCTGGTCAGCTGGTGTTTCACCTACCCGGACACCTACGAGGTGGGCCTGCCGAACCAGGGTCTGCAGATCCTTTATGAGATCGTCAACGAGCGCCCTGACGCCCGGGCCGATCGGTCCTACGCTCCGTGGGTGGATCTCGAGGAACTCATGCGGCAGGAGCGGTTGCCGCTCTTCTCGGTGGAGCACCACACACCGGCCGGTGAGTTCGACGTCGTCGCCTTCAACCTGTCGGCCGAGCTGACCTACACCAATGTCCTCAACTGCATCGATCTGGCCGGAGTGCCGATCCACAGCCGGGATCGCACCGTCGCCGATCCACTGATCATGGTCGGCGGTCACTGCACCTACAATCCGGAGCCGTTGGCGGATTTCGTCGACGTCGTCGTACTGGGCGACGGTGAGGAGGTCGTCGGCGAAATCACCGACGTGATGGCTCGCCACCTCGCGCCAACGATCGAGCGCCCGGCCGGCAAGTTCGCCGACCGTCGGGCCCTGCTGCTCGACTTGGCGCAGCTGGACTCGGTGTATGTGCCGTCGCTCTACGAGATGACCTACGACGGCCCGAGGGTCACTGCGGTCAAACCCCGGGTCGAGGGTCTGCCCACGCTCATCGAGAAGCGCACCGTGGCCGACCTGGCCGACTGGCCCTACCCGAAGGAACAGCTCGTTCCGCTCACGGAGGTCGTGCATGACCGGCTGAACGTCGAGGTGTTTCGGGGCTGCACCCGGGGCTGCCGGTTCTGTCAGGCCGGCATGATCACCCGCCCGGTGCGGGAGCGACCGGCCGATCAGGTTCGCACCATGGTCGGCGAGAGTCTCCGTCGGACCGGCTACGACGAGGTCACACTCACGTCGCTGTCCACGGCCGATTTCAGCAACGTCGAGGAGGTCGTCACCGACCTTATGAACGACGGTGACGAGGCCGGGTGTGGCCCTGTGTCGGTGTCGCTGCCGTCACTTCGGGTGGATGCGTTCGGCGTCGGTATCGCCGCCCAGCTCCAGCGGGCCAAGCGGGGCGGTCTCACCTTCGCCCCGGAGGCAGGCACCTGGCGGATGCGCCAGATCATCAACAAGTTGATCCGCGAGGAAGACCTCTACCAGGCCGTCGACGCCGCCTTCTCCCAGGGTTGGAAACGGGTCAAGCTCTACTTCCTGATCGGCCTTCCCTCTGAAACCGACGAGGACACACTCGGTATCGCCGAGCTGGCCAAGAACTGCGTCGCCATCGGGAAGAAACACAACAATCGAGCCAGTGTGACCGTTTCGGTCGGTGGATTCGTGCCAAAGCCGTTCACCCCGTTCCAGTGGTTTGGGCAGAACACCGCCGAGGAGTTGCAGCGCAAAATCAACCTGTTGCGTGACGCCACCCGCCGGATGCGGGGTGTTCAGCTCAAGTGGCATGACCCTCGGGCCACACTGGCCGAAGGCATCGCCAGCCGCGGTGACCGCCGTCTCGGGCCGGTCATCGAGCAGGTGTGGCGCAGCGGCGGGGTGTTCCAGGAATGGTCGGAACACTTCGACCTCGAACGGTGGACCACGGCGATGGCCGACCACGGCTTGCGGGTCGAGGACTACGTCTACCGACATCGCACTGAGAGCGAGCTCCTGCCCTGGGATCATCTATGGGCGGGGCTGCACAAGGATTTCCTCTGGCAGGACTGGCAGGACGCCCTGGCCGAGGTCGGTCTGGAAGACTGCCGCTGGACTCCCTGCTACGACTGTGGGGCCTGCACCGGCTACGGCATCGAGCATGTCGTCGCCTCGGCCACCCCTCCGGCCGGAGGGAGCCAGGGCACGGGCCAGGATCTGACGTCCGGGGGCGCGGTACCGGTGATGGTGCTGCCGTCACGTCACGGCCGCCCTCCCGAACGCCGAAACGAGGCCCCGGTAGGCGAACACGCGGAGGTTTCGGCGTGAGTCCACCCGCCCGTCTTCGCCTCAGGATTCGTTTCACCAAGGCCGGCAAGATCCGTTTTGTCAGCCATCGAGATGTGGCCCGCCTCTTCGAGCGGGCCATGCGAATTGTTCGACTCCCCATGGCCTACTCCGAAGGGTTCTCACCGCGCCCGAAGCTGAGCTTCGGGCTGGCCCTCAGTGTCGGTCACGAGTCGGACGCTGAATACCTCGACGTCGAGGTCACCGAAATGCCCGACGTCGAGTCGCTGGCCGCAGCGCTGACCGACGCCCTCCCCGACGGCCTGACCGTCGAAGCGGTCTTGGTGTTGGAGCAGGGCGCGGCCTCCCTACAACAGATAATCACGAGCTGTACCTGGCGAATCGAGGTTCTCGGAGCGCCAACCGACAAGGTGACGGCAGCAGTAGCCGAAGCCCTGGAGGCCCCGGAACTCCTCCTAGAGCGAGTTCGCAAGGGGAAGACCGCCGTTGCCGACGTCCGCCCGGCCATCCTCGCACTTCGAGTGGTGGGGCCGACAAAGCATGGCCTGCCGACGAAGGACGGCACACCGTCACCTGACGGTAGCGAATTGGAAGTCGAACTCTCGAACGAAGGCACCTCATTACGTCCATCGGAACTGATCGAGGTCCTCGGCCGTTTGGCCGCCGGGTCCGATGCGGCCGAACCGGACGGAGGTCTGATCGAGGGACGAGTTCGGCGAACACATCAATGGATTGAAGTCGACGGGATCCGGAGCGAACCGGTGAGTAGGCCTGACGCGTCGGCCAGGCACGAATTGAGACGTGCCTCATGAGAAGGGATGTTCGTACATGTCCGAAGCGTCCGAGAGCAGTCAGGCTCCCGTTGACCGCAAATCAGACGAGCCGGTAAAGGATCCGTCCTCCGGCTCACCAAAGGCCGCAGCCACGGCGCCGTCGACTCCAAAACCGAAGATAGGCGATTCACGCCCGGCTCCGCCGTCCACGGGATCATCGGGCGGCGAGTCCGGTTCGGCATCCTCCGGTGGCGATGGCCGCCGCCGCCGTCGCCGCCGGAAAACGTCGGGCGGGGGAGAGGCCTCCGGCCAGGGCTCGGGAAGCCGCTCCCAGCGAGACACGGGCGGAAACGCCGGTGCGCAGGGCAACCGACGGTCCGGAAGCCAGAAAAGCCAGGACGACGGCGCGGGATCGGGATCGGGTCGCTCGCGTCGTCGTGGGCGAGGCCGCAGCACCCGCCGGCAGTCCAAACCCGAACCGGTCGGGCACCTCGTTCCCGATAACGATCTCGACCTCGACGAGGAGACGTTGCAGCGCCGCCGCGGTCGCTCCCGCAAGGGTCGACCGGTCGGCCGTTATCTGATGGTGGTGTCAAAGAAGGCGGACGCCACCCACATCGCCGTGCTCGAGGGCCGCTCCCTGATCGAGTACTACGTGTCCCGCCCCACTGATGACGTGTTCCAGATTCACGGCAACATCTATCTCGGGCGGGTACAGAACGTGTTGCCGGGCATGGAGGCCGCTTTCGTCGACATCGGCACACCGAAGAACGCGGTGATCTACCGGGGCGACGTCCAGTATGACAAGGACGACTTCGACGGTTCCAGTTCCTCGCAGCCGAAGATCGAGCAGATGCTCAAGGCCCGCCAGTCGATCCTGTGCCAGGTGACCAAGAACCCGATCGCCCACAAGGGCGCCCGCCTCACGACCGAGGTATCGCTGCCCGGCCGCTTCGTCGTCCTCGTGCCCAACAGCTCCACCTACGGGATTTCCAAGCGGCTGCCTGACAGCGAGCGGAAGCGGCTCAGGCAGATCCTCGACAAGGTCCGTCCCAAGGAGCACGGCCTGATCGTGCGCACGGCGGCCGAAAACGTGACCGCGCCCGAGATCGAACGCGACATCACCGGTCTGCTCGATCAGTGGAAGCAGATCGAGAGCCTGGCCGCCCGGTCCAAGGCTCCGGCGCTGTTGTACCAGGAGCCCGACATGTCGACCCGGGTGATCCGGGAGGAGTTCAACAAGGAGTACCGGGGCGTCGTTCTCGACGATCAAGATCTCTACCAGGAGGTGTCCGACTACGTGTCGGCCATCACCCCGGCGCTTGCTGATCGTGTCGAATACTACGATCCAGAGGCCGAGCGTCTGCCGGTCTTCGAACGATTCCACGTGCACGAACAACTGCACAAGGCTCTCGACAAGAAGGTGTGGCTGCCGTCGGGTGGCTCATTGATCATCGAATCGACCGAGGCATTGACCGTCATCGATGTCAACACCGGCAAGAACGTCGGTACCTCCAGCCTTGAGGACACGGTTTTCGAGAACAATCTGGAAGCGGCCGAGATGATCGCCCAGCAACTGAGGCTGCGCGACATCGGCGGCATCATTGTCATCGACTTCGTCGACATGGAGTCGAAGAAGAATCGTGACGAGGTCATGCGGGTCTTCCGTCGGGCCCTCAGCCGCGACAAGACCCGCACGCAGGTCTTCGACATCTCAGCCCTGGGGCTGGCCGAAATGACCAGGAAACGAATCGGCGAAGGCCTCCTCGAATCGCTGTCGGTCGAATGCCCGCACTGTGATGGTCGAGGCATCGAAATCTTGTCCAGCGTGCAAGAAAAGTAGCACCACGCCGGTAGCATTGATCCGTTATGTACGCGATCGTAGCCACCGGTGGCAAGCAGTACCGGATAGAAGAAGGCCAGAGAATCCAGGTCGAACGAGTCGGTGAAGTCGGCTCCGATATCGAGCTGCGGCCGGTGATGCTCGTCGACGGTGACGAGGTGCTAGCCACCCCTGATCAGCTCAAGGCTGCGTCGGTTTCCGCTCGAGTCGTCTCCGAGACGAAGGGGCCGAAGATCGACGGATTCACCTACAAGTCCAAGACCAACAATCGACGTCGCTACGGTCATCGTCAGACCTACGCCACGATCGAGATCACGGGTATCACGAAGGGCTGAGAGAACATGTCGAAGACCAAGGGCGGCGGTTCCACACGGAACGGCCGTGATTCGCAAAGCAAGCGACTCGGTGTGAAGGCCTACGACGGCCAAGAGCTCACCGCCGGTTCAATCATTGTTCGCCAGCGCGGCACCAAGTTCCATCCCGGCAACAACGTGGCCAAGGGCGGCGACGATACGTTGTTCGCCACGGCGGCGGGGCGGGTCAAGTTCGGCTTCCGCAAGGGTCGACGGCTCGTCGACGTCGTCGCCGACTGAACCCGGTTGGTCCCAGGCGGGTCCGGCGACCGGATCCGTCGCTTCCGGTTGATTCAGGTCGCCCACGCCGCGTCGGCCACCGAGCATGAGTGGGGTTGACCGATGTCGAACTTCGTAGACGAATGCAATCTGTCGGTTCGTGGCGGTGATGGTGGCGCGGGCTGCGTCTCGTTCCGCCGGGAGGCTCACGTCGCCTATGGCGGTCCCGACGGTGGTGATGGTGGTGATGGGGGTGATGTCTGGCTCGTCGCCGATCGTAACGTGTCGTCGCTGCTCGCCTTCCGGGATTATCCGCACCGGATAGCCGAGAGCGGCACCCACGGTCAGGGCGCCAAGCGTCACGGCAAGCGGGGCAAGGATCTGATTGTCTCGGTTCCCGAGGGCACGACCGTCAAGGACCACGAGACCGGAGAACTGCTGGCCGATCTCGTCAGTCACGGCGACCGATGGTTGGCCGGTCCCGGAGGGCGAGGCGGTCGCGGCAATGCCCGATTCCTGTCCAACCGGCGACGGGCACCGAAATTCGCGGAACAGGGCGAGATCTGTTCCGACACCTGGTACCGGCTCGAACTGAAGCTGATGGCTGATGTGGCCCTCGTCGGCTTTCCGTCGGCCGGCAAGAGCACGTTGATCTCGGTCATCTCCCGGGCCAAACCCAAGATCGCCGACTACCCGTTCACCACGCTCGAACCGAATCTCGGCGTTGTCACGGTCGGCGAGTCCGAATTCGTCGTGGCCGATCTGCCCGGTCTGATCGAGGGCGCGAGCGAGGGGGCGGGCCTCGGCGATCGGTTCCTGCGCCACATCGAGCGGGCCCGGGTGCTGGTCTACCTGCTCGATCTCAGCTCGGTCGACGGTGCCAGCCCCGCTGAGCAGCTCGACGTGCTTCAGGAGGAACTGGGGAGCTATCAGCCGTCGCTGCTGGAACGGCCCAGCATCGTGGTCGGTTCGAAAGCCGACGTGCTGACCGCCGACGACTGGGGTCGCGACGCCCCTGTCGACATGGCCATATCATCGGTCACGAATCAGGGCATCGATCAGCTCAAGTGGCGGCTGCTGGAGTTGGTTCAGGAGGCGAGGGCGGCCGAGCCCGAACGCGAGGGATTCGTCATCCACCGCCCGGAAGCGGTCGGAGTTGAACTGGTTCGGGACGACGACGGCGCTTGGCGGATCGTCGGCCGGGCGGCGGAGCGGGCGGTGGCCCTCTCGGACCTGACGGATGTGGGTGCCCTGGACTACGCTCAGAACCGACTGAAGAAGTTGGGCGTCGACAAGGCTTTGAAGCGGGCGGGCCTCCGAACCGGCGATGAGGTCCGGATCGGAGACTTTGCGTTCGAATACGAAGAGGACATGTGAAAGTAGTAGCAAAGATCGGATCGTCCTCACTCACGACCGTGACCGGCGAGATCGAACATCGAGCCGTCGCCAAGATCTGCGCTGAGGTGGCCGAACTCAACAGCCACGGACACCAGACCGTCGTGGTGACCAGCGCCGCCGTCAGTGCCGGGTTGGCACCGCTCGGTTACAGCGCCGCCAACCGCCCGAAGGAGGCCGAGAAGCTCCGAGCCGCATCGGCTGTCGGCCAAATCGCTCTCATGGCGACATACAAAGGCCATCTGGCGTCGAACGGTTTGACCGCCGGCCAGGTGCTGTTGGCTCCGACCGACATGTGGTATCGCAACAGGTACCTGAAGAGCCGGGGTACGCTCCAGGCCCTGCTCGAGGCCGGGGTGGTTCCGGTGATCAACGAGAACGACGCCGTCGCCGACGACGAGATCCGCTTCGGTGACAATGACCGCCTGGCCGCACTCGTCGCCCATCTGATCGACGCCGATCGACTGGTTCTGCTGACCGACACCGCCGGGGTGTTCACCGCCGACCCGCGCCATGACGAGAACGCCTCGTTGATCGCGGAGGTTCTGGAGATCGATCAGCACCTCGAGAAGGTCGTCGGCGGGCCGGGAAGCTCATTGGGGCGGGGCGGCATGGCGTCGAAGCTGGCAGCGGCCAAGATCGCGGCCTGGTCGGGGGTCGAGACGACGATCGCCCAGTCCGACCGACCCAACGTACTGCTCGACTCCGTCGCCGGAGAACCGGGTGTCGGGACGGTTTTCCGAGCCCACAAGCAACGGCTGCCGGCCCGTAAGCTCTGGATTGCGTTTGCGCTGCCCGCTTCCGGCCGCATCATCGTCGACGGTGGGGCCCGCCGAGCTCTCGAGAACGATCGCCGGTCGCTGCTGGCGGCCGGCATCATCAAGGCCGACGGCGAGTTTGGCGCCGACGCCGCCGTCGAGGTGCTCGACGAAGGAGGCAATCTGTTCGCCAAGGGTCTGACCCGCTGGGACAGCCCGCAGATCGGTGCCCACGCCGGTTCGACCAGCGATGTGTTTCCCTCGGATCTGCCCGAGGAGGTCATTCACCGCGACGACCTTGTGATGCTGCCGTCCTAGGTTGCGGGCGTTGGTCAGGACGGTTGCGATGCGGCCGGGAGTGGACCGGACAGACCGAGCCAGATCGATTCGGAAAGCGGAGCCGCCGGTCGGCCCGGAGCTGATCCGGTAGTGGCCGAACCGACCCGGCTAAGCCTCGCCCTCGGCTGCCTGGGCCTGCGGTTCGGGCTTCGCCTGTTCGATCGGCACCTCCGCGGCGGCCGGCGCCTCATCGAGCCCGAGCTGAGCCCTGATCTCGCTGAGTCGACTCTGTGCCTCGACGTTCAGGGAGGCCTGCTCGACTTCGAGCATTCGGCCTTCGACCGAGTGCTCCTGGAGCTCGGCTGCGCCCTTGGCTCTGGAATACCGCTGCTCGACCTTGTCGCGGACCTCTTCGAACGACGGAACGTCCTGGCCGACCTGCTCGGTGAGTGACGCCATCGCCGAGTTGAGTTGCTCCTGCATCTTGGCCTGATCGAGTTGCGACAGCAGCTTCTGCCGTTCCGCCAGCTTCTTCTGCAGCATGGACGAGTTCTGGTTGACGGCCTGTTTGGCCTGATCGGACGCCTGTGACGCCTGGAGGTGGAGCGACTTGAGATCCTCGATCTCACGCTCGAGCGCGATCATGCGGTTGGCGAACGACTCGGCCGTCTGCGTGTACTGCACCATCTTTTCCTGATCGCCGCGTTTCTGGGCGTCATCGGCCATCATCACGGCCTGACGGGCGTTGGCACCGACCTTCTCGTAGTCTTCCATCACCCGGTTGAGCTTGATTTCGGTCTGCTTCTGATGGGCGATGACGTTGGCTGCCTGCTCCTTGAGCTGACGGTGCTGATTCTGCGCTTCCTGGATCGCCTGTTCGAGCTGGATCTTGGGATCGGCTCGGGCTTCGAAATCGCCGGACAGCTTGGCAGCCATGTAGTTCCACCAACGACGGATCAACTTAATCATGTAGATGATCGTAGTACTTGTGGCGGCTTGATCCCCTGAATCCAGAGCAATGATCCGTAGACTCCCAGTCCGATCAGCAGGGTCGACTTGGCGTCGACGTTGGAGGGGAGCTCGACCAGGGTGACCATGAACATGGCGGCGCCGGCGCCGACACCGGC
>JBFHEP010000178.1:0-8852 GCA_041584095.1 Acidimicrobiales bacterium
TCGGTGGCGGCGTTTCCGGCGAACCGCCGGCCGACGATGCGATCGTCGCCGGGGCGACGGCCAACATCGAACCGACCACCACGACCGAGCCGCCGGCACCCGATGTGTCGGAACCGGACCCGTTTTTCGTAGTGGGCGACGAGATCGTCGATCCCGCTGGAAACCTGTTCGTTCCCGTCGGCGCCAACGCGGCCATCAGGGTCACCGACTACGCCTACGTGTTCGACGGCGGGAACGGCGGTGTGAACGGCCGGGTCGATGCGATCAAGGCCTGGGGCTGGAACACCATTCGGGCCACCCTGTCGTGCCACGACGAGAGCGGTGAGCCCACCCAGCGTCAGATCATCGACGGGATCGACGAGACGGTGCGGGAACTGACCGCGGCGGGCATCGTGGTCATCCTCGCCTGTCACGACGCCACCGGATCCGACCTCGAACTCGACAGTCCGGTCGAGTCCAAGGTGCGGGCGTTCTGGGACGAGGTGGTGCCCGAGTACGCCGACAACCCGTACGTGTGGTTCAACTTCTTCAACGAGCCCTACACAACCGACGAAACCGAGGCGTGGGTCGAGCTGCATCAGTTCTACTACGACCGGTACCGGGATCAGGGGGTCGACAACATCATGATCTTCGACCTGCCGCTCTACGGCCAGGGCATCCACCTGGCCGCCGAAGGAGAGTTCGTCGAACCCCTCGGCACTGCCTGCAACACGGTGTTGGGCTGGCATGCGTGGGGTTCACTGTCGGGTGAGCAGGCCACCGAGGAGGACTACGCCACGTATTCGCAGGCCGTCCTCGATCGTGATCTGGCCGTGATCATCAGCGAGGCCGGCGTGCCGTTCCCACTGAGCGCCGGCACCGCCGGCAACCCGGAGTGGAACGAAACGGGCTACTACGCAGCGCTGGAGGTGGCCCGCAACACCAACATCGGGTTGCTGTGGTGGCACGGCACGGGCGACACCTCCGCCGACCTCTTCTACCCGCTGAAGGTCGACAAATCCGGATTCTGGACCGCCAACAACTCGGGTAACCTGACGATTGCCGGTGCCACCTTTTGGAGTTTCAGCCACCGGGAGCGACGAACCCAGGCCTTCGTCGGCGATCTGACCGACAGTGGTTGCGCCGCCGCCGAGTTGGAGTCGGACCCGACAGGCTGAGCGACACCCTGAGTCGTCGCCGAATCGATCGTGTTGACCTTATGGGCGAGGTGTTGTGTTGTCGGACAGTCGGAGCAGCCGGACCCGCATCGACCGCTTCGTCGTCGCAGCGATCGTTGCTGCCGCGCTGTCGTTGTTGGCGGCCGCCTGCGTGCCAGGAGGCGGGGACGGCGCCGCCCGTGATCTCGACGGACCGGCTCGGGCGGACTCCGGTGATTCCGGCGGTGGTTCCAACGACGGCTCCGGCGGTGGCATCGGGTCGATTCCGACGAACATGGATTTCGGATCCGGCCCCGACATCGAGGGCGTGACGCCACCCGACGACACGCCGATCGAGATCTCGGCGGACATCACCGCCGGGCAACTCGACAACGGCCTGCACTACTACATCGTGGAGAACGACGCACCCGGTGGCCAGGTCGAGCTGCTGATGGCGGTCGACGCCGGCTCGGCCCAACAGCCCGTGCCCGACTCCGGCAATGCCCACTTCCTCGAACACATGATGTTCAACGGCACCGAGGAGTTCCCGGTCAACGAGCTCGATGCGGTGCTGCGAGGACTCGGGGTGGAGATCGGGCCGGATCTGAACGCCTACACCTCGTTCGACGAGACCGTCTACCAGATGTCCATGCCGACCATCGAGGATGCCAACCTGGAGCTCGGTCTGCGGGTGCTGGCCCAGTGGGCCGGGGCGGCGACGATCAATCAGGCCGACGTGGAGGCCGAACGGGGCGTGGTCCGGGAGGAGCATCGCCTTCGCAACGAATCGGGCGGGGCCGAGATCAACGAGCGCCTCATCGAGTACTACATGGAGAACAGTGGGTACGAGGACCACCTGCCGATCGGGTCGCCGGAGGAGATTCTGGCCACAGACGCCGAGGAGCTGCGAGCGTTCTACGACGACTGGTACCGGCCGGACAACATGGCCATCATCGCCGTCGGCGACATCGACACCGGGACCGTCGAACGGCTCATCAAACAGGAGTTGTCGTCGTTGACCGACCGGGGCTCGTCGCCGCCCCGGACACCGGTGGAGACCGGGCCGATCACCGAGCCGATCGTGGAGGTGTTGACGGCCGAGGGCGGACCCGAGCCGTCGATCTCGCTCGACTATCTGTGGCCGACATGGGATCCGTCGACGATCGGCGGGCAGCGCATGCTGCTGGCCGACGAGCTGATTGCCTCGATGCTTCGCGCCCACCTCGACGAGCAGTCGGCCGATCCCTCGCTCGACATCATCCGCCCGTTCGTCGGGGTGGCCCCCGTGGCCCGCAGCCGCCGGCTGCTCGGCATGAACGTGGCCGCCGACGACTACCGGCAAGGTCCGGCCGATCTGATGCGAGCCATGCGTTCGGTCGAGCTCAATGGTTTCAGTCAGCGCCATCTCGACCAGGCTCGGCAACAGGCGTTCGCCGCGATCGACCAGACCGTGGCCGCCGAGCCGTCAAAGCAGGATTTCCAGTATGCGGAGGAGATCACCGATCATTTCCTCACCGGGGCCCCGCTCGAGGACATCGAGGCGTGGGCGTCCCGTACGAGCGATCAGATCGGGTCGTTCACCCTCGATGAACTGAACCGGATCTTCCGGTGGGAGATGAGCATCACCGCGCCGATCCTCGCCCTACTCGGTTCCGACCCGGCGGCGCTGCCGTCGCAGGCCGAGCTCGAGGCCGCCGTGGCGGAGGGCTTGGCCGGCGAGCTGCTGGCCGACGTGGACGCCACCGACATCGACCGGTTGGTGGCCCGACCAGACGGGCCCGACCCGGCGTCGCAGGATGAGTTCTTCGATCGGTTCGACGGCACCTACCGCTGGGACTTCGACAACGGCGTCACGGTGCTGTTCTGGAACTCGACCATCGCCTCCAACCAGGTTGACGTCCTGGCCGTCGGCGGAGCGGGCCGCCAGGATCTCTCGGGCCGCGAGAGCTCACTGGCCGACCTGGCCGTCGGCGCCGTCACCAGTTCGGGTGTCGCCGGGGTCAACCAGGTGACACTCGAGCGCTACCTGAGTGATCGACAGGTGTTCGTCGCCCCGTTCGTCGATACCCGTTTCCAGGGACTGAGCGCCTCGGCGGCCGCCGACGATGTCGAGGTGCTGTTCGAGCTGCTCAACGCCTACCTCACCGCGCCGGGCATCGACGCCGGCGGCTTGGCCGAAGCACGCAACCAGGTCGAGGCCCAGCTCCGAGCGGTCGAGACCGACCCGGCACTGGCCTCCTATGCCGTCGAGCGGGAGGCCCGGTTCGAATCGACGCCGAATCTCTTCGTGCTGCCAACCGCTGAAGAGGTCGACTCGGTAACGGCCGCCGAGCTCCTGTCCATCTACGAGAGCCGGTTCGGAGAGGCCGACGAGTTCGTGTTCCTGGTGGCGGGCGACATCGACCGTGGAGATCTCGGCGCGGTGGTCGTCGACTACCTCGGGTCGCTCCCCGGTGGCGGGGATTCGGGAGGTCCGACGGAGGCGCCGGCCGGCCGCTATCCAACGGGACCGATCCGCTTGCAGGTCGGGGCCGGTCTGAACGATTCCGGCGCCGGGTTCGACCGAGTCTTCGTCTCGACGCAGGATCTGAGCATCCGGGACCGGCTGACCGCGGAGCTGGTGGCCGGCATCATCAACGACCGCCTCTTCAACCGGGTCCGGGAGGAGCTCGGCGCTTCGTACGGTGGCGGCAACGCCACGATCAACTCGGGCTATCTCAACTCGGGTGACACGTCGTTCGAGATTTCGGTCAACGGGAACCCGGACCGGCTCGACGAGATCATGGCGGCCGTCGACGAGGAGCTGGCAGTGCTGTTGACCGACGGCCCGTCGGCCGCGGATCTGGCCGAAGCCAAGGCCGTGCTCGGCAACGATCTCCAGTTCTTCACCAACTTCGACCTGCTCGAAGGCCTGCTCACCGGTTACCTCGACGGTACCTCGAGCAACCCATTCGCCGATCCGTCGGCGGTGGCGGGGATCGACGCAGCCGACGTCTCGACCATGGCCCGCCGACTGATGGCCGACGAGAATCTGATCGAGGTGACCCGCCGACCCGGCGGCGGCTGAACGCGGACCCAATCAAACTCGAACCGTGCGCTCCACACCCGGCAAACCGGGTCAGGAACGCACAGAATCGGGGTGGGCTACAGGCCGTCGGTGATCTGGTGGCGGAGCGAGTCCATCCAAGTGTGGGCGTTGGCCCACGCTGCCTCGGCCTCGGCCCGGGTGGCCGTCGAGCCCTCGCCAGCGGTCGGATAACTCCCGAGGAACTTGATGTCGGCGTGTTTGGCGTGGATGCTTCGCAGGCAATCGGCAGTCAGCTCGTCGGCGATGTGTCCTTCGAAGTCGACGACGAAACAGTATTCACCCAGGCCCCGCTTGACCGGGCGCGACGAGAGTCGCGACAGGTTGATGCTGCGGGCGGCAAACTGCTGCAGGATCGCCACCAGTGAGCCCGGGCGGTTCTCCCGCTGCCGGAGGACGACGCTGGTCTTGTCGTGGCCGGTCGGTTGGGGCACCCCGCTGCGGGCGACCAGCACGAACCGCGTCTGGTTGCCCTCGTGGTCGGCGATGTCGGTGGCCAGCGTGTCGAGACCGTAGTTTTCGGCGGCCAGGGCCGGGCCGATGGCGGCGAGCCCGGGGGTGGTGGCCGCCAGTGCGGCGGCTTCGGCCGTGGCGTTGGCCGCATTGACCGGAACGTCGGGAAACTCCTTGTGCAGGAACTTGTGGCACTGGGCGCTGGCCACCGGGTGCGACGACAACACGGTGATGTCGTTCATCGTGGTGCCCGGAGCGGCCATCAGGTTGAGGTGGATGTCGAGCACGACCTCCCGCTGGATGACCAGGTCGTGGTCGAAGGCGAGGGCGTCGAGGGTGACGTTGACCGTGCCTTCGATGGCGTTCTCGATGGCAACGAAGCCGAGGTCGGTCTCACCGTCGGAGGTGGCGTCGAGCACGTCGACGAACTTCGGAAACGGCACCAACTCCATGGCGGCGAGGTCGGGCTCGGAGCGGAGGGCCTGCTCGGTGAACGTGCCGGACGGCCCGAGGTAGGCGATGGTTCTCGTGGTCACTCGTCCACTCTATAGATGCGCCGCAGAGACCGTGGGGCAGTCGGGGCCGGCTGAAGGCCCTAGTGAGATCACCCTACGAACGCCAAGGAATGTACCGATACGGTGGCAGTGCTGTGTACCGACACTGTGAGGGAAGGTCGGGCCACCGCTTGGACAGCCGAAGGTCCATCTCGGCCGAAACCGGGACGGTCCTCCGGCTGTTCTCGCGCCCGAGCGACCGGCGGCGGCTCACCGAGGACGCTGATCGCCGGAGACCGATCAGTAGAGTGGGATGATGGACGACCGCCTCTACTTCCGGCAGCTGTTGAGCGGGCGGGATTTCGCCGCCGACGATTTCATCGCCCAGCAGATGGTCAACTTCGCCTACCTGATCGGCGATCGGGAAACCGGTGAGGTCGTGCTCGTCGACCCGGCCTATGACGTCGACGATCTTCTCGCGCTCGTCGAAGCCGACGGGATGACGGTTACCGGGGTGCTCGGCACCCACTACCACCCCGATCACGTGGGCGGCGACATGATGGGCCACTCGCTCGCCGGGATCGCCGACCTGCTGGAACGGGTCGATGTGCCCGTGCACCTTCAGGCACCCGAGCTCGAGCTCGTCACCAAGGTGACCGGGGTCGGCGCCGACCACCTCGTCGCTCACGCTTCCGGCGACGTGGTGTCGGTCGGATCCATCGACATCGAGCTGATCCACACCCCGGGTCACACGCCGGGTTCGCAGTGCTTTCTCGTACGCGATCGTCTCGTCTCGGGAGACACCCTGTTTCTCGACGGCTGCGGGCGAACCGACCTGCCCGGTGGCGACGCCGAAGAGCTCTACTACTCGCTCACCGATCGTCTGGCCAAGGTGCCCGATTCGGCCGTCCTCTACCCCGGCCATCTCTACTCCCCACCGGAGACGGCCCGCTCGATGGGCGACACGCGAGCCCGCAACGTGGTCTTCAAGCCGTCGTCGGTCGAGCAGTGGATGATGATGTTCGGACGATAGGGCGGCGTCAGGTATGCGGATAGAACTCGCCGGGGGGTGGGACGACGAAGTTCAACGTCGAGTTCGCCGGCCGGCGCAACGGCTGATGCCGGTGTTCAGTCGTGGATGATTGCCCGGTTGCGGGCCCTCGCCGCAGCGGCCAAATTGTTCTGTGCGTTGCGGTCACCGACGACCTTGTGCCACCGGCCCTTCGAGTCGAGGGTCCACGACAGCGCCTCGTCGGCCAACAACTCGTCGAGCACCTCGTCGAGCCGTAGCCGCAGATCGGGTTGCTCGATCGGCACCACGGCCTCAACCCGATTGTCGAGGTTACGGACCATCATGTCGGCCGAGCCGATGAGATAGCCGCCCTCCACCGGGTCGTCGCCGAACTTGTAGATGCGGGAGTGTTCGAGCAGCGGAGCCACCACCGACTTGACCCGGATGTTCTTCGACATGCCCTTCACCCCAGGTCGAACCGTGCACGTCGTGCGCACGATCAGGTCGATCGAGGCCCCCGCCTGCGATGCCTCGTACAGCGCCTCAACCGCTTCGTCGTGGGCGATGTGGTTGACCTTGGCGACGATGCGTCCGCCGGGATGAGCCTGTGACTTGATGAGCTCCACCAGGCGGGGTCGCAACGTGGTCGGCGCGATCAGGAGCCGTTGCGGCTCGAGGCCCCTGGTGTGACCGGTGAGCATGTTGAACAGGCGCAGTAGATCGTTGGTGATGACCGGATCGGTGGTGAACAGGGCGAGGTCCTCGTAGAACCTTGCAGTCGACGGGTTGTAGTTGCCGGTGCCGATGTGGCCGTAGCTGCGGACCTGCCCGTCCTCGTCCTCCCGGACCACCACCGCCGTCTTGGTGTGGGTCTTCAGTTCGACGAAGCCGTACACGACGTGCACCCCGGCCGCCCCCAGTTTCTCGGCCCAACCGATGTTGGCCTCCTCGTCGAACCGGGCCTTCAGCTCGACCGCCATGACCGCCTGTTTACGCTGCTGAGCGGCCCGGATCATGGCATTGACCACCGGCGATTCGCCGGAGGTGCGGTAGAGCGTTTGCTTGATGGCGAGAACCCGATCGTCGTCTGCGGCCCGGTCGATGAAGTTCTGGGTCGACGAGGCGAACGATTCGTAGGGGTGCTGGACGAGATGATCCCGCTTGCGCATGTTGGCGAAAACGTCCTCACCCGACAGGGCTTCGACGTCCACCGACTGGAGCGCCGGCCGTTTCAGCTCGGGACGGTCGAGCGCATACAACTCGCCGACCTCGCCCAGGTTCAGCGGGCCCCGCGAGTACAACACCTCATCGCGCGACAACTCGAGCTGCTCGGCCAGAAACACCACCAGGTCCATGGGCATGCCCTCGGCCACCTCGAGCCTCATGGCATCGCCGAACTGACGATCGCGGACCTCCATCGACACGGTTTCGAGCAGGTCTTCGACGTCGACCGTGTCGACTTCGTAGTCGGCGTCGCGGGTCACGCGGAACAGATGGTGGTCACGCACCTTGCGCCCGGGGAACAACGAGGAAAGGTGGGCGCCGATGACCTCCTCGACCCTGATCAGGTGGATGCCGTCGGCATCATTGCGCACCTCGATGAACCTTCGAAGCGACTCGGGGATCTTCACCCGTACGAACTCGGGCCCACCGTCGGACCCGTCGAGGCGGACGCCGACCGAGAGGCTCAGGTCGGAGATGAAGGGAAAGGGATGGGCCGGCCCGACGGCAAGCGGAGTCAGCAGCGGATAGATCCGTTCCCGGTAGTAGTCGGTTGCGACTGCCCGATCACGCTTGTCGAGTTCGTCCCAACCTGCCAGTTCGATGCCCTCCTCGGCCAGCGCCGGACGTAGTTCGTTCCACCAGATATCGTGCTGGCGGGCGGCGAGGTAACGGAACCGCTTGCGTACCGTGGCGAGGCGCTCTGCGGCCACCACTCCGTCGGGGCCGCCCAGACGCGACTTCTCCTTCAGTCCCACGAGCCGGACCCGGAAGAACTCATCGGTCAGTAGTGTGAAGAACGAGCAGAACCGGATCCGCTCCAGCAGTAGCTGCGTGGCGTCGGCAGCGCCGGCAAGCACCCGGGCGTGATACTCGAGCTCCGACGCCGCCCGAAGAAACTGCCGTCCGTCGTCGGTCAACGGATGTTGATAGGACTTGTCGTCGCACTCGTTGTCGGTGTCGGCGCGAGCGGAGGTATCGGGTGGGGTCACGAGCCGATGATGCCACGGACCGCCGCCCGGTGGAAGTCGACTGTGACATCGACACCGGCGCACCGAAGCGGGACCCGCTTCTAGGATGGCGGTCATGGCTGTCAAGTTCGGAACGTTCATTCCGCAGGGCTGGAAGATGGAGTTGTCGTCGATCGACGACCCGCAGGCCAAGTGGTCCAAGGCGGTCGAGATCGCCAAGCTGGCCGAGGAACTCGGCTTCGACTCGCTCTGGGTTTACGACCACTTCCACAACGTGCCGCGCCCGGCGCATGAGACCATGTTCGAATGCTGGACGACGTTGACCGCCATCTCGCAGCTGACCTCGTCGATCATGCTCGGGCAGATGGTCGGTTGCGCCCCGTATCGGGAACCGTCGATGCTGGCCAAGATCACGTCGAACCTCGACGTGATATCCGCCGGCCGGCTCATCTGGGGTATCGGTGCCGGCTGGTACGAGCA
>JBFHEP010000179.1:0-8801 GCA_041584095.1 Acidimicrobiales bacterium
GACCGCCGACGGGCCCGTCGGCCCACACCGAGGAGTTACGGCACATGCTGACCGTTACCGACGCCGCAGCAAGCAAGGTCAAAGAGCTACTCGACCAGGAAGACGACCGGGCTCTTGCCCTGCGCGTGGCGGTCCGGCCCGGTGGCTGCTCGGGATTCTCCTACGAGATGTTCTTCGACGGTGAATTCGACGACAGCGATCAGTCGACCACCTTCGGCGACGTCACCGTCGTGGTCGACCCGACGAGCGCCCAGCTGCTCACCGGTGCAACGCTCGACTACAAGGACGGCCTACAGCAAACGGGATTCTCCATCGACAATCCCAACGCCCAGCGCACCTGCGGCTGCGGACAGTCGTTCTCCTGATCGCGCCGGTTCCGCGAACCGGCCTGCATCCCACCAACGCGACACCGCGCCCACCGATTCAGGGGGCGCGGTCTTCGCGTTCGTGTCGCCTACCGGCAACGGGGGCTAGAGGAGCCCGCCGACGTCCTCGATGTATTGCCCGTGACCGGGGGCCATGGACTTGATCCGAAACGATTTCACCTTGGCCGGGAGCGATTCGGGCACCGAATCGTCGACGATGTGATCGCCGCACAGGAGGGTGCGCTCCTGCTCCAGGACGAACGAGAATCGGCCGTCGGAGCCGTCATCGATGGCCACGGCCGTGATCCGGAATTCGGTTGCGTCGATCTTGTAGCCGTCGCCCAGGACCTGGTCGGCACCGTCGAATCCAGGCGGCGCCACCAGTTCGGCGCCGGTGCGCTCCCTCAACATCTGAGCACCGGCCGAGTAGGGTTCGCTCGTGTCGGTCAGCACGATCCAACGAATGCGATCGCCTCCGCAGCCGCACAGCACATCGAGGTGGCCGTCGTCCATCGGACCCGGGTCGACGATCACGATCTCATCGATGCCGACAAGATAGGTGTTGAGGCCGGGCTCGCCATCAGAGCCCTCGGCGGCGATTCGCCGCACCAACGGGCTGAGGGCCCTGGCCACGCCGGGTGTGATGGGTGGAAGCGGTACTTGTTCTTCGGTGATCGACACTGCGTCTCCTCTGTCTACGGGCCGGTCGTCACGGCAGCTCGTGCATGTGCGCCTGCGCTTGCACACGGTCAGCCGACGATGCCGGAGGGCGGGCGGGGTCCTTTACGGTTGCGGTTGCATCGACGACGTCACGCGCGTGCGCACGTCGATACGCAAAGCTGCGACCGCCGACGGCCCCAGCAGGTAGGAGGCCGGTCAGCCTCGATCCCAATGAGGGGGCAAGCAGCCTCCTCACTGGCCCAACAAACAACACGGATCCGATGGCTCCGGTCAGCAGCCCGGGAAATGTCACCAGGAGCGCTCCGGCAAACTGAAGCGCTCGGTCGGCTGCGGTCGGGGCGGTGGACGGACGGCCTGTGGCGGCGTCGGACAGGTCTTGGAGCGATCGGGCGACGGCGGTTGACGCAACGTGAGCCAGCAGACGTACCCCGACGGCCGACGCAAGTATCAACACGAGGGAGGTGGCGAGGATCCCGAACCGGTCGGCGACGGCAACGAACACGAGCAGCTCGGCAGCAAAGACAGCAGCCACCGATGCAGCAACGCCCCTTGCCGACTTGAACAACATCATCACCTATTCTACCGGCACCATGGGCCAAGTCGGTGCGGTTTACCGTGTCAGAACCCCAAAACGCCCGGGCTGATGCGTCCGGGATAGTGTGAGAAGCGTGACTCGCCCACCGTCTGTCGACCAGTTGGCCCGTTCGCTCCACCACCACGGCCTTCCCCACCCGCTGCTCGTCGAGGTGGCCCGGGATGCCATTGCCCAGGGCCGCCACGAGGAGGCCGAGCAGCTGGTCGCGGATCGCAAACGGCGGATGCTCCAGCCCGTCATCAACGCCACCGGTGTGCTGCTACACACCAACCTCGGACGGGCACCGGTCTCCGTTGAGGTCGAGTCCACCTACTCCAATCTCGAACTCTCCCTGGCCACCGGCCGGCGCGGCAGTCGCCAGACAACGGTCGGCGAAACCCTGGCCACGGCGTGCGGAGCCGAGGCGGCGATGGTCGTCAACAATTGCGCATCCGCCGTGCTGCTCGTGATGGCCGCCCTCGCCGCCGGCCGCCGGGTGGCCGTCGGCCGCGGCGAACTGGTGGAGATCGGCGGGGGGTTTCGTATCCCCGACGTGATGGCCCAGTCGGGAGCCGAACTGGTCGAGGTCGGCACCACGAATCGGTGCCGGCTCACCGACTACACCTCCGCCGCCGACCTCACCATGGTGCTGAAGGTTCATCGCTCGAACTACAAGATCGTCGGGTTCACCCAGGACGTGTCGATCGAGACGCTGTCGAACGCCCCGGAACTGACCGACGTTGCGCTCGTGGTCGATCTCGGATCGGGGCTGCTCGACGCCTCCTGCCCGTGGCTCGACGGTCCGCCACCGTCCTGGCTGGCCGAGGAACCGGCGGTGCGCCAGACGCTGACCGCCGGAGCCGACCTGGTGCTGTTCAGCGGCGACAAGCTCTTCGGCGGCCCGCAGGCCGGAATCGTCGCCGGGCGCCGGGATCTGGTCGAACAGTGCGGTCGCCACCCGCTGGCCCGTGCCGTCCGACCCGGGTCTCTTGTGCTACACGCCCTCCAGGAAACGACGCTGGCCTATCTCGACCGCCGTGGTGCCGACATCCCGGTGTGGCGCATGGTGGACACCCCGGTCGCCGCCCTGGCCGCCCGGGCGGACGCCATCGTGGCCGATGTCGGGTCCGACCGCGGTCTGGTCAGCGCCCCCTGCGATTCGGTGCCGGGCGGCGGCACCCTGCCGACCGTGAGCTTCCCGAGCCACGGCCTGCGGGTCGGCGGCGATCTCGTCACCCCCCTGCGTGACCTGGAGCGACCCGTCATCGCCCGCATCGAGAACGACGAGACCGTCCTGGACCTGCGGACCATCGACCCGGCCGACGACGGCTATCTCGCCGACTCCCTGCACTGCGTGCTGGAAACCGCGGGGGCGCCGTGACCGTCACACCTGCGGAGGTCGCACCTGCAAAGCAGGTGCTTACCGAGTTTCGCCTGACGGCGAAACGTCGCAAGGCCGCCACCGAGTTTCGCCCGACGTCGAAACTTCGTCCGCTGAAGCTCTCGGTACGGGATCGGAAGGTGGACCAGTGACCGTCATCGCCACCGCGGGCCACGTCGATCACGGCAAGTCAACCCTGGTCCGGGCGTTGACCGGCACCGATCCCGACCGTTGGGCCGAGGAGAAGGAACGGGGTCTCACGATCGACCTCGGGTTCGCCTCGACCACGCTACCGTCGGGCCGGACGCTGTCCCTGGTCGACGTGCCGGGCCACATACGATTCCTGCGCAACATGTTGTCGGGGGTCGGGGCGGTCGACGGATGCCTGTTCGTCGTGGCCGCCACCGAGGGCTGGAAACCCCAGTCCGAAGAGCATCTCCGAATCCTCGACCTGTTGGGGCTGACCAGCGGCGTGGTGGCCTTGACCAAGATCGATCTGGTCGACGACGACCTCCGGGAACTGGCTCAGCTCGACGTCGAGGAACACGTCGCCGGTACCTTCCTCGACGGTGCCGACATCGTCGCGGTCGCAGCCGGAGACGGCCCCGATGGCCAGGGTCTCGGCGCGCTGCGAACGGCCCTCGACAAGCTGGTGGCCGAGGCGGAGACCAGGTTGGGCGGCGGCACCCCCCGGCTGTGGGTCGACCGAGCCTTCGCCCCTCCCGGAGTCGGTGCCGTCGTGACCGGGACGTTGACCGGCGGGCCGGTGGCCGTCGGCGATGAACTGGCGGTGAGTAGTGCCACCCCCGGTGCCGAGACGATCCGCATCAGGGGCATCCAGAACCACCATCGGGATCTCGACCGGATCGAGGCCGGCAACCGGGTCGCCCTGAACCTCGTCGGCGTCAGCCACCACGATTTGGCCCGCGGTGACGTGCTGGTGGCCGAGGGAGCGTGGCATCACAGCGCCATCGTCGATGCCGAGCTGTCAGTCCTCGACGGTCTCGACCACCCGGTGACCAGGCGAGGCGCCTATGCCGCCTACATCGGATCCGGCGAGTTTCCGTGTCGCCTCCGGATCCTGGCCGACACCGATGCCGAGCCGGGCGCCGACCTGCCCACCGAGATCGCTCCGGGCGCGACCGGCAACATCCGGCTCTATCTCTCCCGGGCCGTCCCGGTGACACCGGGCGACCGGTTCATCCTTCGGGAGAGCGGCCGTCACGAGACCGTCGGCGGCGGCCGCATCCTCGACGTCGACCCGGTGCTGCCGGCCACCCGGGCCCGGCCCGACGACTCGGTCGAACGGGTCGTGGCCGAGCGGGGTTGGGTCGACGTCGAGGAACTGGAGCGACTGACGGGAACCAAACGCGAGCCGACGATCGGCCGGTGGGTGGTTCACGACAAAGCCCTCACGGCGCTCCGGAACGAGGTCGAGGCGCTGGTGACCGAGGCCGGACCGTTGGGACTCGATCTGGCGTCATTGAACGAACGGCAGCGGACCGTGCTGGAAACCATCGAAACGGTGCGCACCGACCAGGGTCGAGCGGTGATCGGACCGGACGTCGACCCGCTGGCCGATCATCCGTGGGTGGCGGCACTGGCCGCCGATCCGTTTGCTCCTCCCGGCCCCGAGGGCGTCGACCGGGGGGAAATCCGCGAGCTGGTGCGGCGGGGCCTCGTTGTCGAACAGGACGGGATCTACTTCGCTCAGATGGCGATCGACCAGGCCCGGGCGGTGCTACGGGATGCCTTCGCTGCATCCGACGGTTTGACGGTGGCGGAGATCCGGGATCTGCTCGGCACGACCCGGAAGTACGCATTGGCCCTTCTGGCCCACCTCGACGGCAACGGCATGACCAGACGGCGCGACGATCTGCGAATCCCCGGCCCTCGGCTGTAGTCCCGCGATCGTCGGCCTCCGATCAGCGGCGAGCGACCGGAATCAGCTCCCGTCGCTCCTTGGCGGTAAGGCCTCCCCAGATGCCGTGCTGCTCGCCGATTTCCAGCGCGTAGCGCCGGCACATGTCCAACACCGGGCAGCCCGCGCAGATCTCTTTCGCCCGTTCCTCACGGCGACGTTTGTCGGTACGCCGCTCCAGGCGGGGCGGCGGAAAGAAGATTGATTGGTTTGGTCCACGGCACGCTGCTGCGTCCTGCCACGAGCCGTCGTCCCATTGACGGCCGCTTACTGGATGCGTGAATGTCACGGATATTCCCCCTTGTGGAGGAAACTTTATGTCGATTCAGTGGCCGATGACAAGAACCTTGTGGAACGATTTTTCGCCCAGGGGGATTATTCCCCATCGGGAGTTGCGTTTCGGCGCTCCCGGTAGTCTTTTGCTCCGCCTTCGTCAGGTTCGACTTCCAAGATGAGGCGGTCGATTCCGATCACTCGAATCGATTCGCCCTCCCGTATCGGGGTGGCCCGGTTGGTGATCGCCCGCCACGCCGCGTCGCGAATCCTGACCGTGCCTTCCGGATCGACCGCCGAGACCGCCTCCCCCATCTCCCCGATCATCCACTTGCGGCCGATCGTGGGAGTGGAGAACCGGGTGCGCACCATCGACGGCATGCCGGTGTAGGCGTACAGCACGGCCGACACGATCCCGACCAGGGCGGTGATCCACGACATCGACACACCGTCGTAGAGGAACCAGGTCCCGAGGACGAAACAGACGAGCCCCACGATCGTGTACAGGCGGGGCACATTCGTCTGGATGTCGATCGCCAGGAAGAACATCGCCAGCAGCAGCAGCGCAACCGCCCACCAGTTCACCGGCAGGATGGCCAAACCGTAGCCGCTCAGGAACAGCGCCCCGGCGCCGATGACGCCCGCAATACCGACGCCGGCGACGAACAGTTCGAACACGATGATGGCCAGACCGATGACGAACAGCAGGTAGGCCACCTCCGGACTGGCGACGGTGTGGAAGAGCTGATGGGCCAACGGCAGGCCGGACAGCAACGGCTGGGTGGTGGGGATCGTGGCCAGCGCCCCGTCGGCGTCGACACACTCGAAGACTTCGAATCCCGACAGCATCGTGGCGAAGGAACCGATCGGCACCGTGTTCTCCAGCGGACCGACCGAGATGCCGGCCTCGATCGCCTGATTGGCGGAGAACAGCCCGGTCTCCAGCCGGGTGGCAGCATCACCGAATGCGCTACCCCACTCGGCCGGCAGGCGCCGTTCACCGGTTCCGCCGATCGTGGAGTTCGGAGTGACCGCGACCAGGTCGACCACGGTCGCCAGCTCGGCGGCTCCGCCTCGGGCCGTCGAGCCGGTGTTGCCGACCCACAGGGCGGTTTCGACCGGAGACTCCCGCAGCCGGGTGGCCAGCTCGAGGTAGTCGTCGTCACTCAGCACCGAGCCGTTGCTGTTCATCCACAGCACATAACCCACGGTGTCCGAGTCGGTCTCGGCCCGGTCGAGCTGGGTGAGCATGTAGTCGCGAACCGCGGGATCGATGAGGCCTGCCACCTTGACGAACCGAACCACCGAATCCGATGACGGCACCGTGTTCAGATCGCCGGGGCACGCCGGGGCGCCTTCCTGAGCCGCTGCGGGCCCCGATGTCGCCAACGACAGGACCGCAACCGTCAAAACCAACAGTAACACCGACATCGGAGCGCGCCGGAGCGTCAGCTCGGCGGGGGCGCCGGTCCCCGGACGGATTAGCCTCGTCTGTAGTGTCTGCTCGCAGCTTCTTCGCCGCATCCAATGTCCTCATCGTGGCCGGCAAGGGTGTGGTCGGAAAGACAACGGTAGGGGCTGTCATCGCCTTCGCGGCCGCCAGAAGTGGATGTGACGTTCTTCTCATCGAGCTCGAGGGCTACAGCAACCTCGAACCGCTCGGACTCGGATCGGTCGGCTCCGAGCCCCGCCGTGCGGCCGAAGATCTGCTTCCCGACGAATCCGGTGTGCTCGAGGTCATGCAGCTGCGTCCCGACGAGGCCCTTGCCGACTACCTCGATCGGTCCGGAATGAGCCCGATCATCAAGTCCTTCAGCCGAACGGGAGCGGTCGAGGTTGTCGTCGCCGCAGCTCCCGGCCTACGGGATCTGGTGACACTGGGGAAGATCCGCCAACTGGAGGAGGCTGGTACCGCCGACCTGATCGTGGTCGACGCGCCGGCATCGGGTCACGCCCTGTCGCTGTTGACCGCAGCGGCGGGAATGGCCGACTCGGCTTCCAGCGGCCCGATCCGCCAGCAAGCCGACCAGGCTCTGGCCATGCTCGGCGACGAAGCACGATGCCGGGTGGTGCTGGTGACGCTGCCCGAGGAGACGCCGGTCTCGGAGACCATCGAGACCGCGTTCGACATCGAGGACAAGGTCGGCGTGAAGCTCGGTCCGCTGGTGGTCAACGGCCTGTGGCCTGAGATCGATGGGCTGGCCGATGCCCTCGACCACGTGGCCGACGTTGGTTCCCCGTTCGCCGACGAGATGGCACGTCGGGCCGCCGAGTACCGGTTGGCGAGAACGGCCGACCAACAGGCGCAGGTGGCGCGGTTGGACGCCGAGTTGCCGTTGCCGCGAATTCACCTCCCTCAACTGTTCACCGCCTCCCTCGGCCCCGATGACGTGGCGACCCTTGCCGATGCGCTGGAAGAGAGCCCGGTCGTTGCCGGGACCGGAGCCGGCGGGTGATCGAACCGGACCTCGGCCGGGACGCGGCCGTCTTCACCGACCATCGGGTCATCCTCTGCCTCGGATCGGGTGGCGTCGGAAAGACCACGGTTGCGGCCGCACTCGGCGTCGCCCTCGCCGACCGGGGGGAACGAGTGGTGGTGCTCACCATCGATCCCGCCCACCGGCTGGCCGACGCGCTGGGGCTCGAGGCCGGGCTCAACAATCAACCGCAACGGGTGTCGGTCCATGAAAACGGCGGCGAGCTGTGGGCCACCATGCTCGACCACGCCGAAACGTTCGAGGCCGTGGTCCGGGAGGAGGCCCGTACCGAGGACCAGGCTGAGCGCATCCTGGCCAATCCGCTGTTCCGGAACCTGACCCGCTCACTCTCCGGAACCAATGAATACATGGCCGCCGAGCGACTCCACCAGCTCCACGGCGAAACACGGTTCGATCGAATCGTCGTCGACACACCTCCGTCGCGTCACGCCCTCGACTTTCTCGACAGCCCTGGTCGACTGAACCGGTTCGTCAACCATCGTCTGTACCGATCCGTGTTCGCTCCCCGAGGTCTGCTCCGCACCGTCGGCGTCGGCACCCGGTTGGTGCTTCGACTCCTCGGCCGCATCGTGGGGAGCCGACTGGTCGACGACGTGATCACCTTCTTCACGAATTTCGAGGGCCTCGATACCGGCTTCGAGCGCCGGGCGTCGGAGACGGAACGGATTCTGCGGGAGGAAACCGGGTTCGTGCTTGTCACCGCACCACGCCGACGAGCGCTCGACGAGGCGACCTGGATTGCCGCCAACGTCGGTCGGAGGGTCGGACCGGTCGATGCGATCGTCGTGAACCGGATGTGCCCGGTGGCCTTGGGTTCGGTCGGAGAGCCGGTCCAACCGAATCTTCAGGCGAACGACCTCGAAGACCCGCTCGCCGTAAACCTCTGTCAACTCCGGGCCCTGGCCGTCCAGGAGGGGACGCTCATCGACGAGGCGATTGCCGCAATCGGCGGCGGACCGGCGGTGATTCGGCTCGCTGAGCGAGCCCGACCGGTCGCCGACCTCGAGGCACTACATGGCCTGGCGAACGACTTGCGCCGCTGAGGCACCGCAGCCGACGGCACGGTACGGCATTCGAAGGCTAGGCGCTGAGGTCGCCCTCGCCGGCC
>JBFHEP010000180.1:0-8799 GCA_041584095.1 Acidimicrobiales bacterium
AACCACGGGGGTTTGGCCGCATCGGACGCCGTCGGCGCCAGGAGCACCGTCAACAGCAACAGGGTCAGGGCGAGCGCAAGCCGTTTCATGAGACTGTTCTCCTCAGAGTGTTTCCACGGCGGGCCCGCAAGGCCGTGTGTGACAGGGTAGGGCACCAGCTTGTGTGATGTCGAAAGATGTGGCCGGCCCAGGTCGATCGCCAGGCACTTGTGTCCCTCACCTGCGGGTGCGACACTGCCAACGATGGACGATGCCACGGAGGGCCGGATTCGGACCGAGCGCGACGGCGCGATGGTCACGCTGATTGTCGATCGCGAGGCGAGGCGGAACGCCCTGTCGCGCCATCTCCAGGACGAGCTGGCATCGACCCTCGACCACCTCGGCGACGACGACACGATTGGGCTCGTCGTGCTCACCGGTGCGGGCGAACGCAGCTTCGTATCGGGCGGCGACCTCAAGAAGTTGGTCGAGGTCCGCACCAAGATGGCGGCCATCGAGATGGCGCTTCATGCCCGGTCGGTGCTCGACCAGGTCCGCCGCTTTCCGGCACCGGTCGTGGCCGCACTCAACGGCGACGCGCTCGGTGGCGGCGCCGAGTTGGCTGTGGCCTGCGACTTTCGCGTCCTGGCCGCCCACGCCCGCATGGCCTTCGTGCAGGGTCGCCACGCCATCTCCACCGCCTGGGGCGGCGGCGTCGATCTGATGGCCCTGGTCGGACCGTCGCGGGCGCTGCGGTGGTTGACGACGTGCTCGTTCATCGACCACGACGACGGCCTGGCCACGGGCCTCTACGATCGCTGCGCAGCGGCGGGGGAGTCGCTGCCAGATGTCATCGCAGAGTTCACCGCACCGATGCTCGAGCAGCCGACCCGGGTGTTGCGCACCTACAAGGCGATGGCGGTGGCGGCGAGAATGAACGCCCAGCGCCCGGCGGTGGAGGCGGCGGAGCTGGAGAACTTCGTGAACAGCTGGGTGCACGACGACCACTGGCGGGCCCTCGACGAGATGTTCGGTGAAGGAGCATCGGGCCGTGGATGAGGCCGCAGCGCCGTCGGCTACGAGACTGCCGTCGGGGATACCGGTTCCGGTCGTGGCCGAGCCCCGGGGCGGCGGTGCTCCACCACCGCCGGGCCACTATCCCTACACCCGTGGTATCTTCCCGACGGGCTACCGGGGTCGAAGGTGGACGATGCGCCAGTACTCCGGTTTCGGTACGGCCGAGGAGACCAACGAGCGGTACCGGTTCCTACTCGATCAGGGCCAGACCGGGCTGTCGGTGGCTCTCGACCTGCCGACCCAATGTGGCTACGACCCCGACGATCCGATGGCCCGGGCCGAGGTGGGCAAGGTCGGCGTCTCCCTGTTCTCGATCCGGGAGATGGAGGCGCTGTTCCGGGGCATCGACCTGTCGGGCATCTCCACGTCGTTCACCATCAACGGCACCGCCGCCATCATCTACGCCATGTATGTTGCGGCCGCCGACCGGACGGGCATACCCCGCCGGGCGCTGACCGGCACCATCCAGAACGACATCCTGAAGGAGTACGTTGCTCGGGGCACGTGGATTTTCCCGGTCAAACCTTCGATGCGACTGGTCGCCGACACGGTCCTGTTCGCCAACACCGAGACGCCCCGGTTCAACGCCATCTCGATCGCCGGGGCCCACGTGCGTGACGCCGGGGCCACCGCCGTGGAGGAGATGGGCTACACGCTGGCCAACGGTCTTGCCTACGTGACCGAGTTGCAGCGGCGGGGCGGCGACCCCAACCACTTCGGGCGGCGGCTCAGCTTTTTCTTCTACGTCCACATGGACCTGTTCGAGGAGGTGGCCAAGTTCCGGGCCGGGCGACGGCTGTGGGCGAAGTTGATGGCGGAGCGTTGTGGCGTCACCGACCCGAAGGCCCAGCAGTTCCGTTTCGGAGTGGTGTGCGGCGGCTCGTCGCTGACAGCTTCCCAGCCGCTCAACAACGTGGTTCGGGTCACGGTCGAGAACCTGGCCGCCGTGCTCGGCGGGGCCCAGTCGATCTTCACCTGTGCCTACGACGAGGCATTCCAGATCCCCACCACCGAGTCGGCCGAACTGGCGCTGCGAACCCAGCAGATCATCGCCGAGGAATCCGGTGTTGCCGCCTCGGTCGACCCGCTGGGTGGCAGCTACCTGGTCGAGCAACTCACCGACGCCATGGAGTCCGAGATCATGGCGGTGATCACCGAACTCGACGACTACGGCGGCGTGATCCCGGCCATCGAGGACGGCTACCTCCAGGCCCGGATCGCCCGCCGGGCCCGGGAACGCAAGGAGCAGGTCGACTCGGGGGAGCGGCCGGTGGTCGGCGTCAATGTCTACGCCGACGACCGCCGTCCCGACGTGGGCGAGACCTTCACCCTCGATCCCGAGTCGAGCCGTCGCACGATCGAGAAGCTGGAGCGCCTGCGAGCGGAACGGGAGCAGCCCGAGGTCGACGAGGCACTTGTCGCTCTGGGTGAATTGGCCGCGACCGACGACCAGAATCTCATGCCGCAGATCATCGCGTGTTGCCACGCCGGGGCCACCGTGGGGGAGATGGTGGCCGTGCTGAAGGACGTGTGGGGGGAGTTCGATGAGCCCATCAGGTTCTGAGCCCCCGGCTGCAACCGTCGACCTTCGCCGCAAACGTATTCTGATCGCCAAACCCGGGCTGGACGGCCACGACGTTGGCGCCAAGGTGATCGCGCTGGCCCTGCGCGACGCCGGGGCCGACGTCATCTACACCGGCCTCCGTCGCAGCGCCGACTACATCGCCCGCGTAGCGGTCGACGAGGGGGTCGACGCGGTGGGGCTCAGCATCCTGTCGGGCAGCCACCTCGATCTGGTGGCCCAGACCCGGGAGGCGCTTCGGGCCGCCGATGCCGACGACGTCGTTGTGTTCGTCGGCGGCACGATCCCGGCCCACGACCACGAACCGCTCCGGGCCCTGGGCGTGGTCGACGTGTTCACCGCCGAGGACCGGCTGGACGACGTGGTGCGGAGGGTGGCCCGCCACCTGGTGGCCGAGCGACCGTGACGACGGGCTGTCGAATGAGGGCCGTGCGATGGCGGTGAACCGCCGTGAACTGGGGCGGCGGCTCAACACGTTGACCGATGCGTCGGTGGCCGAGGTGTTGTCGGTCCGAGGCGACGAGCCGCTGACCACCCCCGGTGGGCCCCGTCGAATCGGTTTCACCGGCCCTCCGGGTGCGGGCAAGAGTTCGCTCATCGGGGCGCTGGCCCGAAGACGGGTCGAGCAGGGCGTCGATCTGGCGGTGCTCTGCATCGACCCGACCAGCCCGATATCGGGCGGTTCGATCCTCGGGGACCGGATCCGGATCGACCCCGACGTCTACGTGCGGTCGGTGCCGTCCCGTCAGGCCGACGACGGCCTCACCGACAACCTGCCCGATCTGCTGGCCGCCCTCGAGGGCAGCGGCCGGTTCGACGAGATCTGGGTGGAGACGGTCGGTGTCGGCCAGGCCGCCTACGGCATCCGCCGATGTGTTGACACCGTCGTGGTGCTGGTGTTGCCGGGCTCGGGCGACACGGTGCAGGCCATGAAAGCGGGGATTCTCGAGGTGGGTGATGTCGTCGTCGTCACCAAGGGTGATCGACCGGGAGCCGAGCAGATGGCGACGGAACTGGCGGCGATCGTCGGCGACGTGATCGTCACCTCGACGGTCGACGGGCGGGCCTCGACGAGCTGTCGGCAGCCATCGACCGGAACGAGCACCGAGTCGGCCCCGACCGGGGCCGCTACGACGTCGAGCGCCTCCTCCATCGGCGGGTGAGGGAGTTGCTGAGCGGCATGGATCCGACCGGGGTGACCCTCGGTGAGGCCTACCAACTGATCACGAGAGCACTGGAAAGCGAGATGGCATGAGTTCGGATGGATTTACGCTCCAAGACAAGGTTGTCCTGGTCACGGGCGCGGCCCGAGGACTGGGCCGGGCCTACTGCGAGGTCCTGGCCGCCCACGGGGCCAAGGTCGTGGCCGGTGACATCGCCGACCGCACCGCCACCATCGACTCGGTCAACGCCGCCGGGGGAGAGGCGCTTGGTGTCGGTCTCGACGTCACCGACCCGGAGTCGTGCGACGCGGCGGTGGCTGCAACCGTCGACGCCTTCGGCGGGCTCGATGGTGTCGTCAACAACGCTGCGCTCTACGCCACTCTTTCGATGTCTCCGTTCGACAAGATCTCGATGGGCGAGTGGCAGGCGACGATGGATGTGAACGTCACCGGCGTTTTCAACGTCTGCCGGGCGTCGGTCGGGGCGATGAAGGATCGGGGCGGGGGCAGCATCGTCAATATCGCATCGCTGGCCGCCGTCTACGGGATGGCCAATGCGCTCCACTACACGACGTCGAAAGCAGCGGTCATCGGTCTCAGCCGCGGCCTCGCCAGAGAACTCGGGCGCCACTGGATCCGAGTCAACGCCGTTGCCCCCTCCGCCGTGAAGACGGAAGGCACCAGCGAGTTCTTCGGGTCCTACGCCAAGGAACGGGCGCTCGATGTCATCGCTTCCCAGCAGGCGCTCCGTCGCAATCTCGAACCGAACGACGTGGCCGGCACGATCGTCTACCTGATGTCGGACGCGTCGCGGTTCGTGACCGCTCAAACGCTGATGGTCGACGGCGGTACCATCGCAACCTGACCTCTTGCCCTCCGGCGCATCGACGGGTGAAATCGACCACTTTGGGTCGATTTCGCCCGTTTTCAACCGATCGGGTCGACCATGTCACGGCCAACGAGTGCGGTACACTCCGCTGTGGTGCTGGGACGTGCAGCCATGGTGTTGATGCTGCTTGGAGTCGCAGCCGGATGCGGTGGTCGTACCGACGCCGGTGCGGAGGCGGCCCAATCGTTGGAGGTCGATTCGACCGATCGCGCCGAGGCATCGGCGACCACGGCCACGGCAGACCCCACAACCACGACCGCTCCCACCACGACCACGACAACCGAGCCCACCACGACAACGTCGACGAAGGCGCCGCCACCCGAGGTCGTGCGGGGGCTGCGGGTCAGCGAGATCGTGGCCGGCGACCGGGAGCGGTTCGACGCCCTACTCGACCTGGCCGACACGTCGGTCGTCAACACCCTGGTGTTCGACACCAAGACCGAGGCCGGCGACGTGCTCTACGAGAGCGAGGTCGAGCTGGCCGGCGAGATCGGCGCTGTTCGCGCCGTCTACGACCCCGCCGAGCTGATCGCCGCCGCCCGGGAACACGATCTCTACACCATCACCCGCATCGTGACCTTCGAGGACGACCGCTGGTCGCGTGCCCGGCCGTCGACATCATTGGCGGGAACCTGGATGAACGCCGGCGACCGGACGAACTGGGCCTACCCGATCGACCTGGCAGTCGAATCCTGCCGATTGGGTTTCGACGAGATCCAGTTCGACTATGTCCGCTTCCCCGACGGCCAGGCCGCTCGCCGCTCCCAGGTCCCGGCCACGATGGAGGAGCGAACCACCTACATCGCCGAGTTCCTCGAGCTGGCCAGAAGCCGCCTCGCCGATGAGGGCTGTCGAACCTCGGCTGCGATCTTCGGGATCGTCACCGCCAGCGCCACCGACGAGGGCATCGGTCAGACGGTGGACGCGCTGTCGGGGAACGTCGACGCCCTCAGCCCGATGCTGTATCCCAGCCACTACGGCCCAGGCTGGATCGGCTTCGCGGACCCCAACGACCACCCCGGCCCGGTGATCGCCCACGCCCTCGACGCTGCGGCTCCCGACCTCGCGGTCGGTACCGCGATGCAGCCGTGGATCCAGGCCTTCTACTACAACGGTGAACAGATCCGGGCCCAAATCACCGAGGCCGAACAGCGAGGAGCGGGATGGATGCTGTGGAACGCCAGCGGCAACTACCGATCCGATTGGTTGCCGGCATCGTGAACCGTCCGCTGCTCAGCTTCGCACTGGCGCTGGGCCTGGCTACCACGGCCTGCGTGGCCGACGACCAGACCGCGGCCACGTTCGAGGCCGAGTCGACCTTGCCGCCGGTCACGTCGGACTTGACCGGGTCGACGCCGGCGTCGAGCGAAACCACGGAGGCGGCCGAAACCACGGAAACGACCGAGGCGTCCACGACGACGGCGCCGCTGCCCGAACTGCAGGGCCTGGACGCCGAGCTGGTGGCCGACGGTCTCGACCAGCCGGTCACCATCGCCATGAACACCGAGGCCGGCGACGGTGCCATCTACGTGTCGGAACGGGAGGGCGTCATCAAAAGGGTCGCGGCCGACGGCACCGTCGAGGTGGTGACCGACCTGTCCGACCGGATCGGGTCGTCCAGCATCGAACAGGGCCTGCTCGGGCTCGCCTTCGACGCCGGCCATCTCTATGCATACTGGACCGACCCCCAGGGCGACAGTGTGCTGGCCCGCTTCCCCGACGCCGACGTCGACGTCGAACCCGAGGTGCTGCTCACCGTCGACCAGCCGGCCGAACGCCACAACGCCGGTCACATTGTCATCGACAACGGCAACCTCTATCTCTCTCTCGGCGACGGCGGTTCCGGTGGCGCCACCGCCCAGGACACATCCAACCTCCTCGGCACCATCCTGCGCCTCGACCTCGACGGCAATCCGGTGCCTGGCAACCATCGCGACCACATCTGGGTATACGGCCTTCGCAATCCGTGGCGCTACTCCATCGACCATCCCGCGGACGGGCCGGCTCTCATGTACATCGGCGATGTCGGCCAGGAGGCATTTGAGGAGATCAACGTGGTCGAACTGGCCGATGGGGCCGGAACGAACTTCGGGTGGATCGAGATGGAGGGCGACCAGTGCTTCCGCTCCGGCTGCGACCCCGACCGCTACACGCTGCCTGTCCTTCAGTACTCACACGACGAGGGATGTTCCATCACCGGCGGCCACGTCTATCGTGGTGCCGCCATCCCCGAGTTTCGCGGCCACTACTTCTACGCCGACTGGTGCAAGGGCTGGGTTCGCAGCATGCGTTACGACCCGGCCACCGGCACCGTTACCGACCAGTTCGACTGGAGCGAAGACCTGGCCGCGCTCGGTCAGGTCACCAGCTTCGGCGTCGACGCCGACGGTGAGCTCCTGGCCGTCAACTGGGATGGCCAACTGCACCGCGTCGTCGCCCGCCGGTAGACGGCGATCTTTGCAATTTCACAGACCCCGTTTGGACAAAAAGTTCACAACATAACTACACTGGCGCGCTGTTACGGAGGAGTTTCGGGGAACCGCGGCTAGTCCACTAGGCGGAAGGTCCTGCTTGCAAACCATCATTCGTGCTGTCCGCGCCGCAGCGGCTCGATATCGATCGGTGCCGGCGAGCGTCCTGTACCCCCAGTTGTTCCTCGGGTTCGGTTGGATCCGCGCATCGGTGGCACACGGGACGGTGCTTTCGTGGTGGTCGGGCGACGAACTCCTGAGCTTTCTCGACTCCTCCGAGCCGCTTCGCCTCCCCGTGTACGAACCCTTCATCGACCTCTTCGTGCGACCTCTACCGATCTTCGTCTCGGTCATCGTTGTCGTCCTCCAGGTCCTGGTCGGGTTCGCGTTGCTGGCCAACGTCCGGCCCGTGGCTTGGACGCTGGTCGGGATCTTCCTCAACGTCAACTTCATCATGGCCGGGGAAGTCAACCCGTCGGTGTTCTACGTGGTCATGGGTATGGCAGTGGTCCTGTGGATCATGCTTGACCGCATGACGTCCGAGCGGGCTCACCGCATGGCCATCAGCGCCACGATCGTTGCCGCCATCACGGTGATGGCGTGCGGACCGTTCATCACCACCCTCGACCCCTCCCGTGTGATCGAGGATCCGTCGCTCATCTTGATCTGCCTGAGTTTGTTGTTCGCCGTGTCGTGTTGGCTGACCTACGTCGAGTTGGCGGGCGACGGTGACCTCGTGGTGGTCGGCCCCGCCCGGGTTGAATCGACCCGAGCCGGTGTCCTGCTCCCGCCTCCAAGCGTGCCGCCGCCAACCTTCCGTGGCCGTGGAGCCCGCCGGAGTTCGGACCCAACCGAGAAGTCCACGTCGCTGGAAACCGATCTGCAGGAACTCCGGGCCGCCTCCCCGGCTGAGATCATGGATGCAATGGACCGCCCCATACCACGCTTGCCGAGCCGAGGAACCATGACGTATCACGAGGATGTAGACAGCGGATTCTCCATCAAGGACGATCTGGATGCACCCGCCGCCGGGTCGATATCGACCGGTGACAAACCCCGCCTGATTGCCAACTTCGAGGTCAACGACGTTCCGCCGCTGCAGTGGTACTCGGTCCGGTGCCACTTCCGGGTCGACGACAGCCACTACGAGGAGCGGATCACGGTGTGGCAGGCGGTTGGGTTCGACGATGCCATCGACCTTGCCGAGGCCGAAGCCGGCAGCTACCCCGATGGCGATTACCTCGGATCGTGCGACTGCTTCCACCTGTCGGACGCAGGCATGCAGGCGTCCCAGGGCTCCGAAATCTATTCCCTAGTCCGGGCCTCCGACCTCGATCCCGACACCTACCTCCGCACGTTCTTCTTCACCGGATCGGAGCGCTCCGCCGAGGTGTGAGTGGCCGCCGCCGGGCCGTTTGCCCGACGCCGACGCCGGCGCCCGGCGCTTGGCCGGCCTGGCCGGCCCGGCCTGGCCGGCCCGGCCCGTTCCCGGTTCTGGGGTGCCGGGTGATCGATAGCGATAACTGGGTACACCAGAACGGCGTTGGAGGCGGGGTGTGGCCGAGCGTCCAGCCCTTGCCGGCTGCGACTTCGGTCGCCGCGATCGGCATGAGTAGCATGGCTGGTCATGGCCGACCC
>JBFHEP010000181.1:0-8781 GCA_041584095.1 Acidimicrobiales bacterium
CCAACCACCCTCGAATGCGTCCCACTCGTTCCTGGTCGAAAGCGCTGCGTCCAAGACGGTCCACCGGCGGGCCTCGACCATCGAGGCCAAGCCGGCGGATCCCTGCGGTAGCCTTCCCATCGACGTCGACACCCACGACGGTGGCACCCTCCCACTCGATGGCGATGAGTCGGGCCAGCTCGCCGCGGCCACATCCGAGGTCGACGACCGATCGGGCACCGACTCGTCGGAGTGTGTTGATCAGCTCACCCGCTCGGTCGTCACCAAGCGGGGCGTTGAACCGGAGCGCGGCGGCACCGGCGGCGAAGAGTGTCGCCCGATCGTCGACTGGGGGCTGCATGTAGATGACCGTAACCGCAGGCACCGCCGTCCTGGCGGCTCGCCCCGATTGGACGTCGTCACTATGATGGGCCGGCGACAAAGGAGCACCCAGGTGAACGACCGCAGCACTCAGCACGTACTCGTCGTCGGCGGTGGGACGATGGGCGCAGGCATCGCCCAGAGCCTGGTGCAGATCGGCTGCCCGGTCATTGTTCGGGAAGCGACGCCTGAGGCAGCCGAGGCGGCCCTGGATCGGGTCGCCAACGGTTTGAACAGGGCCCATCGGAAGGCCGCCGACCCGGCCTCGCTGGTTGCGGCCGACCTCGCCCGGCTCGACGTCACGGCCGATCTTCCGGAGACCGAACCCGAGCTGATCATCGAGGCCGTGCCCGAACGGGTCGACCTCAAGGCAAAGGTTCTGGCCGAGCTGGCCGAGCACTACCCCTCCACCCTGTTGGCCACCAACACGAGTTCGCTGTCGATCAACGACCTGGCCGCCCATGTCGCTGGGCCACAGCGGTTCATCGGCATGCATTTCTTCAACCCGGTACCGGTCTCCTCGCTCGTCGAACTCGTGGTCGGTGAGGCCACCGACGAGGCCACGGTCGAGGCGTCCCGACAGTGGGTGGAGCGCCTCGACAAGACCGCCATCGTCGTCAACGACTCCCCCGGTTTCGCCACCAGTCGCCTCGGCCTCGCCCTTGGGCTTGAAGCCATCCGGATGGTCGAACAGGAGGTGGCCTCGGCGGAGGACATCGACCGGGGCATGGAACTCGGCTACAAACATCCGATGGGCCCGCTTCGGCTCACCGACCTGGTCGGGCTCGATGTGCGTCTGGGCATCGCCGAGCACCTGGCCGCCACCCTCGGCCCTCGCTTCGAGCCACCCGATCTGCTCCGGCAGATGGTGGCCGACGGCAAACTCGGCAAGAAGTCAGGACAGGGGTTCTACTCGTGGATCTGATCTCGGTAGAACGACGACCGGGAGTCGTCCTGGTCGGGCTCGACCGGCCCGACAAGCGCAACGCGCTGGATGAGGCCATGGTCGCTCAGATCGATGTGGTGCTGACCGAAGCCAACCGAGCCGATCCGGCCGTGCTTGTTCTGTATTCGACCAGTCCCGGTATCTTCGTCGCCGGCGCCGACATCGCCGAGCTGATCGAACGCGACGCCGACGCCGCCCTGAGGGGCATCAACGCCGGTCTCTTCGAACGGCTGGAGGCCTATCGCTGGCCGACGATCGCCGTTGTCGACGGGCCGGCCTACGGTGGCGGCTGCGAGTTGGCGCTGGCCTGCGATCATCGCCTGTGCTCCCCGACCGCCCGATTCGCCCAGCCGGAGCTGAACCTCGGGATCCTCGCCGGCGCCGGCGGCAACTGGCGGCTCCCGGCCCTGGTCGGACTGGGCCTGGCTCGCCGCATGCTCTACGCCGGTGAGGTCGTCGATGCGGACGTTGCACTTGCCGCCGGGTTGGTCGACGCCGTGCACGACGCCGACGGTCTTCTCGATGCCGCCCTCGCCATGGCCGAAACGATCGGCAAACGATCGTGGCGGGCGCTCGAACTGACCAAGCTCGCATTGCGCCAGCATCGTCCGGCCACCACCGGCTTCGACGTCGCCGCCCAGGCCCTGCTCTTCGAAGGCGACGACAAGCGCCAACGGATGCAGGCCTTTCTCGACCGCAAACGCTGATCGGCACCAGCCGGCAGCGGCCGATCACCTTCCGACAGGAGTACCACGATCATGAGCACGTTCGGTCGAGAGGCCGTCATCTGCGAACCACTGCGAACACCGGTCGGGCGCGCCGGTGGCGTCTTCCGTGACGTACCCACCACGCACCTGGCAACAGCGGCGTTGCGGGCGCTCATCGAACGCACCGGAATCGATCCCGAGCAGGTCGACGACGTCATCTTCGGACAGTGTTACCCCTCCGGCGAGGCCCCGGCCATCGGCAGGGTGGCCGCGCTCGACGCCGGGTTCCCGGTCACGGTCCCCGGCGTCCAACTCGACCGGCGTTGCGGCTCCGGCCTCCAGGCCACCGTCTACGCCGCAATGCAGGTGCAGACCGGCGTGAGCGATCTGGTGGTCGCCGGTGGGGCGGAGAGCATGAGCCAGGTCGAGTTCTATGCCACCGACATGCGCTACGGAGCAGGCGGCAAAGGTGTCCACCTCCACGACCGCCTCACGCGAGCCCGGGTGACGGCCGGCGGCGAGCACCATCCCGTTCCCGGCGGCATGATCGAGACGGCCGAGAACCTCCGGCGGGAGTACGGCATCAGCCGCGAGGACCAGGACCGGTTGGCGCTGTCGTCGCAGGAGCGGGCGGTGGCCGCGCAGGCCGAGGGGCGTTTCACCGAGGAGATCGTGCCGGTGACCGTCGGCGCCGACACGATCGACACCGACGAGCACCCACGACCTGGAACAACCATCGAGAAGCTGGCGAAGCTTCGGCCCATCATGGCTCGCCAGGATCCCGAGGCCACCGTGACGGCCGGCAACGCCTCGGGACAAAACGATGGTGCGGCCGCCTGCCTCGTCACCACCCCGGACAAGGCCGACGAACTCGGGTTGCGCCCGCTGGCCCGCCTCGTGTCGTGGGCCGCCGCCGGCGTGCCGCCGGCCACCATGGGGATCGGCCCGGTCCCATCCACCGAGAAGGCCCTGGGTGCGGCCGGGCTGACGATGTCCGAACTCGACCTGATCGAGCTCAACGAGGCGTTTGCCGCTCAGGTGCTGGCCTGCACAACCGTCTGGGGTTTCGGACAGAGCGACTTCGAGCGGCTCAACGTCAACGGATCCGGCATCTCCCTCGGCCACCCTGTGGGCGCCACCGGTGTGCGGATCCTGGCCACGCTGCTCCGGGAAATGGAGCGACGCGACGCCCGCTACGGGCTGGAAACCATGTGCATCGGCGGCGGTCAGGGCATCGCCGCAGTATTCGAGCGCCTCTAGGGTTCACCGTTGGCCGGGTGCCGTAGCCCCTCCGTTAGCCTGCGTGTATGGCCGATGAAGCCCGAAACCCGGATGTCGACGCCTGGTTCGACGAGAAGCGAATCCCGCTCACCAATCCGGCCAAGAAGCATGTGAGCCTGAGCGGCGGTTCGAGCCTGGTGCCAGAGCCGATGTCGGCGAGCCCAACAACCAACACGTCCGGCACCGAGGCGGGCCGCGTCCGCCGGCTTCACGAAGAACTCGACGAACTGGATCCGTCGATCCTGGCAAGTCTCGATGATCCCGCCCCGATGCTCGAGGAGTTGGCCTACGCCATCCGGCCTCACATCCACGAGCGGCGGGTGCCGAGCTATGGAGCGATTGTCCGTCCGGCGGTCCAATCGAAGCGATGGGCGGACGGTACCAGAATCAGCGTGGCCCATCGCCGGGTCGAGGACCTGGCCGACGCCGCGGTTCGCCGCTTCGCCGACGGTGTCACGAGTTTCGTGGTTCGAGGTTCGGCCGGTGTCAACGACCTCGTCGTGTTCGATCGCAGCGTCGGCTCCGAGCGGGATCTGACGATCGTGGCCGAGGCTTCAGGGGCGACGGTGGTGCAACGCCATCCGTCGGGCGTTGTGCGGGCGGCCGGGCCCTTCGGGGTGTTGCGCCTGCTCGGCTTCGACTGGCAGCTCGAACCGCCGGTGAGCCGCTGGCTGGACCTGAGTGCCTGTGCCATGAAGCCGTTGACGTACGACCTGCTCAAACGCATGCTCCGTTTCGCCATACACGACGTGGCCGCCCGGAACGTCGGCGCCACCTTCGTGATCGCGCCCGACGGCAAACTGAACGGCGGGGTGGAACGCCGCTACGGCCGTCCTCCCGATTTCCGGATCGATCGTCCCTCGGATCTGGCTCCGCTGTATCACGTGTTGGGCCAGGTCGACGGGGCAGCCGTGTTCGACCACACCGGCATGCTTACCGAGCTGGGCGTCCGGCTGATCCCGTCGGTCGCGGCCGAGGCCGAGGTGGAGTCGTACGGGGGAACCCGGCACACCTCGGCTCTGCGCTACAGCTATGACCACCCACAGGCCACCCTCATCGTCATCTCCGAGGACGGCCCGGTGTCGGTGATGCGGGCCGGCAAGCGGCTCGGCCATTCGAGCTGAGCCGCCTGCGTTTGCGGGCAGCATGGACGAGGGACGCGAGCTCACTTGCCGTTCTGTGCCCGCAATTGCCCGAAAACCGGCAACTGTGGGCACAGAAGGTGATTCAGCTCGGACTTCGGCTTGCGATCGATCGCGGTTTGGGCCCGCCGTAGAATCTGGAGCATGCGGATCGGCATCTCCCCACCGGGGCTGGACCAGGCCTCACTCGACTTCGTGGTGGAGGCCGAGCGTCTCGGAGTCGACTCGGTCTGGGTGCCCGAGGCGTGGATGTACGACGCGTTCACGCCCCTCGGTTACCTGGCGGCGAAGACCGAGCGGATCCGGTTGGCCAGTGCCGTCGTGCAGCTCGGTGCCCGGTCGCCGGCGATGGTGGCGATGTCGGCGCTGGCGCTCCACACGATGTCGGAGGGTCGATTCGTTTTGGGGATCGGCACCAGCGGGCCGCAGGTCATGGAAGGCTGGCATGGCACCCGCTTCGATCGGCCGATCGCCCGTACGAGCGAGACGATCGACATCGTCCGTCGCATCGTCGCCGGCGAGCGCCTGACGCACGACGGTGCCGTGTACACCCTCCCCCTTCCCGGCGGGCAGGGCCGGGCCCTCCGCTCGCCGGTTGGCGGACCCGACATCGACATCCCGATCCACATCGCCGCACTCGGCCCGCGAAATCTTCGGCTGACCGGAGCCAAGGCAGACGGCTGGATCGGGACCGCCTTCATGCCGGAGGCAGCCGACGTCTTCATCGGTCCCATTGCCGAGGGAGCAGCGGCGGCCGGACGCACGATCGGCGACGTCGAACTGTCGGTCGCGGCCGGCCTGGAGTTCACCGATGATCCCGAGGCGGCGGGCCGCCGCCACGCCGCCGGCTATGCCTTCACGATCGGAGCCATGGGTTCTCCGACCACCAACTTCTACAATCGGGCGTTCGGCCGCCAGGGTTTCGGCGATGCGGTGGCCGAGGTGCGGGCGCTGTTCGAGGCAGGCGAGCGGGAGCGGGCAGCGGCCACGGTGCCGCTCGAGATCGGGTTGCGTACCAACCTGATCGGCGACGACGATGCCGTGATGGAAAGGCTCCGCCGATACCGGGACGGTGGCATCGACACGTTGCGGATCAGTGTGGTCGTCGAGCCCGACTCCAAAGCGGGGCGCCACAACGCACGACTCGACGCACTCGCTCGCCTCCTGGAGCTCGTGGCTACCGTTGATGCAGAGGCCGCAGCATCGTAGCTCGTAAGCTCGCCGCCCCGTCGATTAAGCTCGGCGGCGAACACGACCCGGTGACCAGGACTGGAGTAACCGATGAGCCTCGACGACTTCCGCCGTGAACCGCTGCTGTTCGGTCCATCGCCCATTCACCCTCTTCCCCGCCTGTCGGCCGCGCTCGGCGGCGGGGTGGAGATCTGGGCGAAGCGGGAGGACTGCAATTCGGGGATCGCCTTCGGCGGCAACAAGGTTCGCAAGCTCGAGTATCTGGCGGCCGACGCCATCGACACCGGCTGTGACACGCTGGTGTCGATCGGCGGCATCCAGTCGAACCACACCCGCCAGGTGACCGGAGTGGCCTGCAAGCTCGGGCTCAAGGCGGTGACCGTGCAGGAGGGCTGGGTCGACTACAACGACATGTGCTACGACAAGGTCGGCAACATCCAGTTGACCCGCATCATGGGCGGCGACCCACGCATTGATCCCGCCGGGTTCGACATCGGCATCCGGGACTCGTGGCGCCGAGCGCTCGACTCGGTCACCGAAGCCGGCGGCAAACCCTACGCCATCCCCGCCGGAGCGTCGGACCATCCCCTCGGCGGGTTGGGCTTTGCCAACTGGGCCTGCGAGGTAGCCGAGCAGGAGGCGGAACTCGACACCTTCTTCGACACGATCGTTGTGTGCACGGTAACCGGGTCGACCCACGCCGGGATGATCGCCGGCTTCGCCCTGGAGGATCGCGACGATCGACGGGTCATCGGTATCGACGCATCGGCCACGCTGTCGCAGACGATCGATCAGGTGACCCGCATCGCCACCCGGACCGCCGAGAAGGTCGGCGTCGGCCGGCCGTTGCGCGATGACGAGATCATCGTCGTGCCCGGATACGAGGGGCCGGCCTACGGCGTACCCGATTCGACGACGGTCGAAGCGATCCATCTGGCGGCGCGCACCGAGGGCATGCTCACCGACCCGGTCTACGAGGGCAAATCGCTGGCCGGGCTCATCGGCATGATCCGCTCGGGCGAGATCGAGCCGGGGTCACGAGTTCTGTACGCCCATCTCGGGGGCCAGCCCGCGCTCCCCGCCTACGCCGGGTTTCCGGGCCTCGGTTCGCCGGAACGCGAGCTGAGCCACTGAAGCCGTTGACCCGGCGACGGTTCGATCAGGCGATCGCCGTTCCGAACAAGCTACCGATGCCGTAGGTGACCACCGAGGCCGCCAAGACGATGGCCAGCTGCCGGAGCGCGCCCTGGGACACTGGCCGTTGGGCCGATCGACTGACCCAGCCGCCGACGACCAGACTGGCCAGCGCCGTAGCCGTCACCGAGATCACGATGGCGGCCGTTCCGCTGGTGAAGAACCATGGGGCGAGCGGGATGATCGCACCGACGGCGAACAGGCCGAGCGATGACAGGGCGGCCACCATCGGCGAACCGACTTCGTCGGGATCAAAGCCGAATACCGTTCGCGCCGTGAAGTCGATGAACCGTTTGCTTTCGAGCGGCAGTTCGGTTGAGACCCGCTGCGCGGTGTCAATGGCGAGGCCGCTTTCGGTCAGCTTGAACGTCAACTCGTCGAGCAGTAGCCGGGGGTTCCGCTCGGACAGCCGGTTCATCTCCTCGACGATTCCCTGAAACAGCTCCACCTGGCTCCGAACCGAGATCCACTCCCCCGCCGCCATCGAGAATGCCCCGGCGATCAAGCTGGCCAGGCCGGCGATGCGCACCTCGCTGACGCCCGACGACGCGCCGGCCACGGCCAGGATGAGACAAACGTTGGTGACCAGTCCATCGTTGACGCCGAGAATGGCGGCCCGGGCGGCGCCCCGGGTGACGGCGGTGACCCGCTCCTGCAGCTCGCGGGCGTCGGACGCAGCATCCGTCACTCGAGGCGCGGCGGTCCTGGTGTAGGGCTGTGTCGTCATCGCACGGCCTGGGCCTTCTCAACGTCGGCAATCACGTCGTCGGCGTGCCGGGCAACGTCGGTGACATCGTAGGCGTGGTGGATCAAACCCTCGGGATCGATCAGGTAGCTGTAGCGGCGGGGAAAGGCTGCGAACTTGTCGTCTGGATGGCGGGCGACGTCGTAGGCAATGCCGACGATCCGGTCGGTGTCGCTCAGCAGACGAAACGGAAATCCCTGCGCTTCGGCGAAGGCCAGGTTTTCGTGAGGCGTGTCGAACGAGGCCCCGAGGATCGTCACGCCCAACTCATCGAATCGGTCGGCCCTGTCACGCAGTGCCTGGCCCTCGATGGTTCAACCGGGTGTGGCGGCTTTCGGATACCACCACATCAGTACCCAGCGCCCGGCGAGGTCGGCCAGTCGCACGATCTCGCCGTGCTGATCGGGAAGGTTGAAATTCGGGGCGGGTTGTCCTGGCGTGAGCATCGGTGCCGTGATCGAAAGGGGGGCAGGAAGTTTCGGAGTGTAGCGGCGTAACAAGCCTGGCGTCCGTGGATACAAATGAGGGCGACCGTTATCGCCCGTCCCGGTCGTTTCCCGATCCGCCATCGAGGGTGAGTGCGGCGCGGTAGTCGGTAGGGCTCACACCGTGATGGGACTTGAAGGCGGCGCTGAAGGTGAAGGGACTCTGGTAGCCGACGAGCGCAGCGATTCGGCCCACCGCCATGTCGGGGTCGGCGAGATGGTCGGCGGCGAGCGTCAGACGCCACCGCTTGACATAGGCCATGGGAGGTTCTCCGACCGCGTCACGGAAGCGGCGGGAGAAGGCCGCTCGGGAAAGACCGACATCGGCGGCGAGACCGACGACCGACCACGGTGCCGCGGGATCGGCGTGGATGGCCCGTAGCGCCGTGCCGATCAGGTTGTCGCCGAGGGCGGAGTACCAGCCGGGCGCATGGTCGGGATTGGCGGCGAAATGGTCGCGAACCGTGTCGACGAGCACCAGATCGAGCAGCCGGTCGAGCACCGCCGAATGACCTGGTTCGTCGCTGAGTGACTCCGACGCCAACAGCCCAACGTAGGCCGACATCTCGGCCGCTCTGCGCCGAATGACGACCGTGCCGATCGCGTCGAGCAGGCGGTGGCTCGCCTCACCGACGTCTTCGTAGATCCCGGTCAACAGGCGCGTGACGTCGCCGTCCCGGTCGGGACTGCCCCAGGCCCGCACACCCAGATTCATGGCCTGCCCGATCTC
>JBFHEP010000182.1:0-8740 GCA_041584095.1 Acidimicrobiales bacterium
GGGCGGTGGCGATGATTCGGATGATGGCGCCGCCCTTGACCGCCACCGGATTTCCAGACCCGTCAGCCACCAGATTCTTCACGTACTCGACGCGGTAACCGGCAGGGTCGCCGTCGAGATCGATGACCAGGCGGTCGAAGCAGGCGTGGCGTCCGGTACGGACACCGGTCACGTGTCCCGTGGTGAGGTGGTCGGTTGACTTGGCCAGCGAACCCCAGTGTGTGCGGCATCCGGTTGCCGAGGCCGGGACGGCGGCAACACCGACCATCGTGGCGATCAGCACGGCGACGCTCAGCACTGCCTTTGTCAACGTCTGGCGGGGAATCATGGTCATGGGCTGCTACTCCTTGATCGCGGACGCCAGGGGCGATCCCTGGATGGATCGACAGTCTGAGCAGTGCCGCTTGGCGTCAACTAGTCGTCGGCCAGGAGCGTGTGGGGAGGAG
This sequence comes from Acidimicrobiales bacterium, assembly GCA_041584095.1. Classification (GTDB taxonomy): domain Bacteria; phylum Actinomycetota; class Acidimicrobiia; order Acidimicrobiales; family SZUA-35; genus JAHELU01. Next base: position 447 of record JBFHEP010000182.1, read on the forward strand.
AATGCCAAGTGGCTGCCAATTCACGACCGGCAGAGTCGATCCATGAACCCTTCGTCCCCATCGTCCTGGCCGACCGCCCTGTTCCGCAGGGTGTGGCCGGAGGAAGCCGAAGTGGTTCGCCGCCTGCTGGGGCTCGACCACGATCATGGCGCCGTGTTGTACGTTCTGGTCCAAGTCGATCGACAACCAAACCTCCCGCCCCTGGCCGGGGTGGCTGTGGACGTCCGCGATGGAACCTGGCTCGTTCGCTCCGCCTATGGTGTCGACGATCCTCAAGTCGCCGCCCGGCTCGGAAGCGATCTGCTCACCGAGGCCGTGCGGGCCGGCGCCGCCAGCGTTGTGACACCTGCGGAGGCGGGTCCGGCATGCCGCGCCGTTTTGGCGGACGGGCGAGGGCGACGGAAGGGCGCATGGATCGTGGCCGAGCTATGATGATGCACCCGTACAGGAGGTGACCGCGGCGATGTGGTTCGGCGTCCTTGGGCCCATCGAGGTCAGGCACGGCGATCAGGAAGTCGCCGTCGGGCGTCGGAAGGAACGGGCCGTGCTCGCTCTGCTCCTGGCTGCGGCCAACCGGACGGTGGCCCTGGATCGCATCGTCGACACCCTGTGGGGAGACGAGCCGCCCGACCAGGCCATCAGCTCCCTGCACGCCTACATCTCGAACCTCCGCCGGCGTCTCGAGCCCGATCGTCCACCCCGAAGTCCGGCCTCCCGACTCGTCACTCGTCCCCCGGGCTACGCCCTCGTTGTCGAGCCGGAGGAAGTCGACGCCCACCTGTTCGAGTCAATCGTCGCCGATTCCAGCCGGGTCGGTCGAGCCGGTGACCTGCGCGAGGCGGAACGGCTGATGACCGAGGCCTTGAATCTTTGGCGGGGGCCCGCCTACGGCGAGTTCGGCGACGAACCGTTCGCCATTCCTGAGGTCGTGCGGTTGGAGGAACTGCGGGCGGCGACCATTGAGGACCGGATGGAGATTCGGCTCGCGCTTGGCATGACAGCCGTGGTCGTCGCCGAGGCCGAGGCCCTGGTGAGCGCGTCACCGACCCGTGAGCGGGCGTGGGGCCATCTGATGCTGGGGCTGTACCAGTCCGGTCGGCAGACCGAGGCGTTGCAGGCCTATCAACGCTGCCGCCTGGCGCTGGCCGAACAGTCGGGAGTCGATCCAGGAATCGACCTTCAACGGCTCGAGGGACGAATACTGGCCCAGGACCCCGATCTGCTCCGGTCCCGGCATGAGGTGCTGGCCGCAGTGCCGGCGTCGTCGGTTGGCGAACCGCCGAGCCTGACGACCGGCACCGGATCAGGCCTGATCGGGCGCCACCGCGAGCTGGAGCAACTCGACCGCCTGGCGGACGCCACCGTCACCGGCCATGGACAGGTCGTGCTCGTTTCCGGCGAAGCCGGTGTCGGCAAGTCCACCTTGGTTGCGGAGCTGGCCGAGCGGGTGAGGCAGATCGGTTTCGCGGTGGCCATGACTCGATGGCCGGAGACACTGGACAGGCCGGCCTTGGCCCCGTGGTACGCCGTCCTCGAGCAACTCGGCCACGAGGACGACGACATTATCGGGCCGGTCCAGGCCGCCATCGTTGACTCGCGAACACCAACGGTCAGTGGTCTGGTCGGCCAGATCGTCGACACCGTCATCGGCCACGCGAACCAGCGCCCCGTACTGCTCGTGTGCGACGACGTGCAGTGGGCCGAGGAGCTGTCGCACGATCTGATCCGCCGGCTTTCCGAGCAGGCTCAGAGCGCGCCACTCCTCATCGCTCTGGTTCAGCGTCACCCGGCCACCGACGAGCAGCCGGGCCTCATCGAGACGCTGGCGACGTTGGCTCGCCTGCCCTATCTCAGCCGTATCAACGTCGGCGGCCTCGCTCCGGACGACATGATCGAGATGATCCGACAGGCGACCCAGATCCTCCCGTCGGCCAGTGTCGGAGCGTCGATCCACGAGCAAACCGGGGGCAACGCATTCTACGCCCTGGAGCTGGGGCGGCTGCTGGGAGCCGAGGGCGACCTGACTTCCACCGATGACCTCGGCGATCTCGGCGTCCCCACCTCGGTCCGCGACGTGATCCGGCGCCGCCTCAGTCGCCTGCCGGATCAGGCGGTCACGGTGCTGGGAATCGCTGCCGTGTTGGGTAGCGAGGTCGAACCCCTGCTGTTGCAGCGAGTGGCCGCGGTCGACCTGGAAACGGTGGCCGACCAACTCGATCTGGCCGAGGCGTCGGGATTCCTGCGGAGGCATCCGACACGGATCGGCCGCTATCGATTCGCCCATGAGTTGGTTCGGGCGGCCATTGTCGACGCCATGCCCGGGCTGCACGCGGCCCGCCTCCACGCCCGGTCGATCGATGCCATCGGGGAGATCCACGGCGAGGACGACGCCAGGGTGGTCCACCGATTGGCCCGCCATGCGGTGGCCGCCGTCGAGGTCCTCGGAGGCGAGCAAGCGGCGCGGCGGCTGAACCGAAGTGCGCTGGCATACCGGGCGATGCTCGACCTCGATCGCACACTGGAGACCTTTCACCGGGCTCTCGAGATGACCGACGAGATGCCGACCTCGACCGTGAAGGCCGATCTGCAGGCTGAATTGACGATGCGGGTTGGCCAAGCCGAGTTCCTGATCCGTGGCCTCGACGCCAAGATCGAGGCCCGGTTCGACCGTGCGCTCGATCTGGCTCGCCACGGCTCGATCGATGCCCGGGTGGTGGCCCTGTCAGGAATCGGTACGCATCTACTGCTGTGGGGACGTGTCGTGGAGGCCATCGAGGTTGGCGAGGAGCTCCTGTCGTTCGGCCTTCCCGAGGATTCGGTGGCGACCGGCAACGGGCTCTATCTGACCGGTTTCAAGCCCGTCGTCGATCCCCACGCCACCGTCGATCGAAGCATCCTCGACAGGCCGCCAATGACGGGCCCGGTGGTCAAGTGGACGACCTGGTTGGCAGGCCTCGGCCTCGTCGAGATCGTCACCGGTCAATCGGAGGTCGGCACGGAACGGGTGGTCGATGCGGCCCGGCAGGCGTTGTCCGATCACACGGCCGACGCATGGGAGCTGGCCTGGACGCTGGCGTTCTCCATTGCGAGCCTGGTCCTGGCCGGTGACGCGACAGCGGTCGAGGAGATCGCCGATCGGCTACCGCAGCGCTCCGAAGGAGTAGCCATCGTCGACGGCACCGTGGACGGTGGCCGGGCGTGGGCCCGGGCGATGGCCGGTGACGGTGCTGCGCTCGGCGACCTGGCCCAGGCCCGGGCCGGCCTCCGTGACCGGGGCGAGATGCTGTTCTGGCTGTTCCTGACGTTGGCCCACGCCGAACTGGCCCTGGCCGTCAACTCCGATCGGGATGCGGCGGCCACCATTGTGGCCGAAGCCACTGCCATGATCGAACAGCGTGGCCTGCGGGGTCTGCAGCCGTGGTGCGCCGAGCTGGAAGGGCGCCTCGTCCGGCGCTGACCCGGCAGCGGCGCGGCTCGACCGGTGTCGGCTGCGTCAAGTCAGTCTGCGAGCCGCTGCCAAGTCCACGACAAGGGCGTGGCGTTTGGATTGGGTTCCTCTACCAATTCGAGAACGGAGAACCCAATGCAAACCCAATCCAATCCCGGGCGTCGGTACCGTCGACACCTGTTGACCACCGCCTTTCTGATGGGCGGCCTGGTCGCGCTGGTGTCGTGTTCCGACGGACCGGTCACCGCCATCACTCCAGCCGGTGGCCAAACGGAGACCGGAGAACCTCGACCGGCCGACGACGCCACGATCTTTGCCGTGACCGACCGTGGTGGCTTCGCCATGGTGGACGCCGCCCTGCGTGAACAACCACGCCTCGTTGTATCGGCAGACGGAACCGTGTATCGGCCGGCACCGATGGCCCAGATCTTCCCCGGACCGCTGGTGCCCGAGGTCGAAACCACTGTTCTGGACGACACGGACCTCACTGCAGTGTTGGCGGCGATAAACGACCACATCGACGAGCTCGCCGAGGCCGACGATTCCTTTCCCGGTGCAGCCGACATGGCTTTCAGCGAACTCGTCGTTCGGACCGACGACGAGATGATGCAGATCAACGTTCCGTCGTTGGTTTCGAGCGACGCTGTCAGCTCGGCTTCAGCCAGCGGAACCGGACCCGATCCAGTACATCGGGCTGCGGCCGAACTCGTTTCGGAGGTCGAGGCGATCGTCGCCAACGCCGACGGCGTATGGGACGTTGGACCACCTGCAGCCGTCCGGATCTCCTCGATCGGTTATGACGAGGAAGCTGATCCCGGCGTCGGGCCGGCGGTCGAGTTCCCGCTCGACGGAGCTGCGCTGGCCCCGACCTATGGCTACGGCTGCCTCGACCTGACCGGGAGTGATCTCGATGTGTTTCTCGACACGATCGAGAAATCGGGGGTCGACGCCTCGACGCCTTGGATGACCCAAGGTCGCCTGTTCCAGCTCGTTGTTCGGCCGGTCTACAGCCACGAGGCCCCGTGTTCCGACGGAGCCGCGCCGCCGGCGGAGCCGACCCCGACGACGGCCGCGCCAACGCCCACGACGGCCAAGCCGCCCACGACGGCCAAGCCGCCGACCACCAAGCCGCCGATTACCAAGCCGCCGGCCAAGGCGGTGGCCGACGGTGCCGGCTGCACCCCGGCCGGCAATTCGCTGGGCGACGGCCGCTGGTTCGGCTTTGTGACTGAGACCACCGTCGACGGCATCTCGTTCGATCTGGCCTGCTGGTTCAGCGGAGACGATGCCATCCGGGCAGCGTCCGAGGACGGGGCGGAGTCGCCCCCGCCCAACGACTACCACATCAGAAACAACAATCCCGGTATTCGGTCCCTGACCGTTCCCGCCGAGACACCCGTCACGTGGTATCCCTCGATCGGGGACCCGACCTCGGAAATCGAGACCGACTTCGCCGAATGGGTCGACGCCGACCGTGACGGGGACGGTCCCGGTGTGTGGATCACGATCAAGAAGGGCGCCATCGTCGGCATCGCCGAACAGTGGACGCCGTAAGCCGAATACATCTCCGGCAATTCGAACCGACCGGCCCTCCAACGGCCGGTCGGTTCACGTCCGGGCGGACCAACGCCCGGTCGAAGCCGGCCAACGTTCCTACAGGGCGTTTGGCCGACGCCAAGCCGGCGACAAGTCCGGTCCTACACGATGACCGAACCAACCCATCCCGGGACCGTCCGGGCAAGAACAAGGAATTCACCATGTCATCACCAGAATCATTTGAACCGATAACCGGGGTCGATGAACCGACCGTACGTCAGCGACGACAGCACCGGAGCCGCAACGCCGGCTTCGGATGGGTTGCCCGCTTCGCCATCGTGACCACCCTCGCTGCGGTTTTGACGGCGATGCAGGCCCCGGTGTCGGCGACTCCGACGCAGGGTGCCAAGCCGTCGGCGTTCGCCGAGCACGTGGACATGGCGGGGGCCGCCTGGGTGGCGGAGTCCGAAAACACCTCCACCGTGCTCGAAGTTCGGGTCTTCAACCTCGCCCAGAGGTCGACGTCGAGTGGCATGATGCGCTACAAGGATCCGGGCGTCGTCTTGTTCTACACCCATCGGGAGATCGATCCCGAGACCGGGATCCGGACCGAGACCAACTACGAAGGCTTCTCGGGAGGAAGTGGGGCGACGTTCGACTTCGACCGATCGCTGGGTGGGGCCGAAGCGACCTTCCCACTGACATTGTGGGGCTATCGCTGTACGTACCCGCCGGGCTCGGGCGAGCCGCAGAATGCCGAGACCACCTGTGAGGACCTTGACGACGCCGAAGTCACTGCTCAAATGAGCTGGACCGGGGTCGGCGACATCGTCCGGAACACCAACAGCGACCGCTACAAGGACACCCCGTTCATGCTGTTCGGAGCCCATACCGTCTTCGCGGTACGGGACGCCGAGGCGACGGCGACCATCACCGGTGATGGCGTGACGCTGGCCGACGGACCGGCATCCTTCGCCGTGCTGCTTCGGGGCAAGTACCACGAACAACTCGTGCAACCGCCGGTGCGGCCGTAGACCAGAGCCGGACCTTTCGGTCGGCGGGACCGACGTTCCGCCGACCGCTCCGGATCGGCCCGGCGGCCGGGCCGGCCGCAATCCCCGCCGGGACGTCAGTGCCGGTGGCTACACTTCATGAAGTGAGATCCACGGTTGAGCCCCTCGAGGGCAACAAGGTCAAGGTCGTCGTCGAAGTGGAGGAAGCCGAGTTCGACAAAGAACTCGATGCCGCCTTCCGCCGGCTGGCCAAGGAAGTTCGCCTCCCCGGTTTTCGTCCCGGGAAAGCGCCACGTAAGGTGCTCGAGGCCCGCATCGGCCAGGGATACGCCCGTGAGGAGGCGTTCCGCCATTCGCTGCCCGACTACTACTCCAAGGCCGTGATCGAGCACGAGGTCGACGTGATTGCGCCGCCGGAGATCGATATCACCGACGGCATGGACTCCGGCGGCGTCACCTTCGACGCCGTCGTCGAGGTTCGCCCGTCGATCGAGATCGAGGGCTACAAGGCTCTCGAAGTGGAGATCCCCCGAATCGATGTGACCGACGAGGATGTCGAGGAGGCCGTCGACCGGCTCCGCGGCCAGTTCTCGGAGCTGGAAACGGTCGAGCGTCCCGCTGCCGAGGGCGACCGGGTGTCGATCGACATCGCCGCCACCCATCTCGGCGACCCCGTCCCGGGGATGACGGCCGATGACTATTCCTACGAAGTCGGTTCCGGTGCCACCGGCATTCCCGAGATCGACGAACACCTTCTCGGTGCCTCGGCCGGCGATGAACTCGAGTTCACCGCCGAGTACCCCAACACCGGCGACGACGATGACGACGAGGAGGAAGAGGAACCCCTCCACTTCACAGTCAAGGTCAACGCCGTGCAGGAGGATGTTCTACCCGAGGCCACCGACGAGTGGGTGGCCGAGCACTCCGAGTTCGCCACCCTCGCCGACCTGCGAAGCGACTACCGCAAGCGGATGGAGCAGTCCCGCATCCATCAGGGTCTGGCGGCCCGCCGCAACAAGATCGCCGAGGCCATCGCCGATTTGGTCGACGACGACATCGTCCCCGACGCCATGGTGTCGGGTGAGGTCGAGAACCGGATCCAGGACATGGCCATGCGGCTGCAGGCCCAGGGTCTGAGCCTGGAACAGTATCTCCAGTACAGCGGCCAGGACCCGCAGTCGATGACCGCCGAAATGACCGAGGCGGCCCGGTCGTCGGCGAAGCTCGACCTTGCGTTGCGGGCCATCGCAACCCAGGAGGCCATCACCGTCGCCGATGACGAGATCGACTCCGAACTCGAGACGGCGGCCGCCCAATTCGACCGTCCGGTCGACGAGCTGAAGGCCGAATTCACCGAACACGGTCATCTCCCGCAGGTGCGGGCCGACCTGCTCAAGAGCAAGACTCTGGACTGGCTGATCACCAAAACCAAGGTGTTCGACGAGGATGGCCAACTCATCACCGCCGATGCGCTAGAACTGCCAGAGGACGATTCCGATAGCCAAGAAGAAGAGTAAGAGTAAAAGAACGAGAGAAGAAGAGTGACCTACTCCGTCCCCTACATCACCGAGGACACGCCTCGCGGTCCCGTCACCCGAGATCTGTTCTCGAGCCTGCTGAAAGACAACATCGTCTTCCTCGGCACCCCGATCGTGGAGGAAGTAGCCAACCTGGTGTGCGCCAAGCTGCTGCACCTCGAGTCGGAGAACCCCGACCGCGACATCAGCCTCTACATCAACTCGCCCGGTGGCGATGTCACCGGGATGTTCGCCATCTACGACACGATGACCTACATCAAACCCGACGTCGTCACCATCTGTTTCGGGCAGGCCGCCTCGGCCGCTGCGATTCTTCTGGCCGGCGGCGCTCCGGGAAAGCGTCTGGCCCTGCCCAACGCCCGCATCCTGCTCCACCAGCCCTACACGGGGGCTCAGGGCCAGGTGTCCGACCTCGAGATCGCCGCCAAGGAGATCGAGCGGATGAAGCAGCGGATGGAGGACATCCTCGTCCATCACACCGGCCAGTCGCACGAGCGGATCGCCAAGGACACCGACCGCGATTTCGTGTTGACTGCGCATGAGGCCAAGGAATACGGCATCATAGATGAGGTAATCGCGGAGCGGAACGCCGTTGACTCGTCAGGGCCAATCAGGGCTGTCGAGTCCTAGGGGGATCCAAGTGGCCAAGTTCGGTGAAGGTAGCGAGCTCCTGAAGTGCTCGTTCTGCGGAAAATCCCAAAAGCAGGTCAAGAAGTTGATCGCCGGCCCCGGCGTCTACATCTGCGACGAGTGCATCGA
>JBFHEP010000183.1:0-8471 GCA_041584095.1 Acidimicrobiales bacterium
GCCGGCCGCGGCCGGCGTCGACCAGCCGGCGGGGGAGGGGGCGATCACGATGGCGTTGCCTCCCTTGATCGCCATCATGGCCTTGTTGATGGGGGTGGCGGCCGGGTTTGTCGACGGGGTGATGGCGCCGACGACGCCGACTGGTTTGCCGTAGCGGCTCAGTCCCCGCTCCGGATCGTGGTCGATGAGGCCCAGGGTGGTCGTACGCAGGAGATCGCGAAGTGTGCCGAACGTCTTGCGCCGGTTCTTGATGAACTTGTCGCCGATGTTTCCCAGACCTGTGTCGGCCACCGCCTGCTCGGCCAGCGATCGGGCGTTGTCCGGCGCATAGATCGACCAGGCGACGGCGGTGACGGCTCGATCGGCGGCCGCTTGGTCGGGATGGGGACCTCCGCCGGCGAATGCGGCCATCGCCGCCCGGGCGCGATCGACGCAGCGGCCTACGACCGGGTCATGGCTGCCGTCCATCGGGTCGTTTCGTTTGCTGCCCATCAAGTTGAGACCGTATTGCATATTGGTTATAAGATCTAATTGCCATGGCCAGAACCCAGCTCAGTACCGAGATCGTAATCGACTGCGCGGCGCAGATCGCCGACGCCGAGGGCCTCGACGCCCTGAGCCTGACCCGTGTGGCCAACGAGTTGGGAACCAGCCAACCTGCTCTCTACCGCTACGTCGACAGCTACGACAATCTGGTTCGAGCGCTCGGCCTCCTGGGCCGTCAGATGCTGGCGGATCGGTTGGCGGCTTCGGCCGTCGGTCTCGCCGGTGACGATGCGGTTCGAGCCATGGGCGAAGCCTGGCGGTCCACGGTCCGCGACCACCCGGGCCTCTACGCGGCGACCGACCGCTTCCCGTGCGCCGGTGACCGGGAGCTGGAGGCCGCCGTCGATCGGATCGTCGGAATTCTCGGCCAGGGCCTCGTGTCCTACGATCTGTCGGCCGACGCCACGGTGCACGCCGGACGGGCGTTGCGGAGCGCGTTCCACGGCTTCAGCCACCTGGAGGCCGGTGACGGACATCCCCTCGGTCAGGACCTCGACGATTCGTTCGATGATCTTCTGACGCTGCTGTGCCGCGGCGTCCGGTCGATGGCCGCCGATGCCACCTCCTGTGGCAGCGTCTGACGACGTCACCCTCCGATTCGATCAAACCCGCCACCCATCCAACCTCGATCACGAACCAGGAGCTGAATCCCATGACCCGAATGACTCCCTCTGAAGCCTTCGTCGAAACATTGGTGGCCAACGGCGTCACCGACATCTTCGGCATCATGGGTTCGGCCTTCATGGACGCGATGGACATCTTCGCCCCGGCCGGCATCACCCTTGTGCCGGTGGTGCACGAGCAGGGGGCGGCCCACATGGCCGACGGCTATGCCCGGGTTTCCGGACGTCACGGTGTGGTCATCGGTCAGAACGGGCCCGGCATCTCCAACTGCGTCACGGCCATCGCCGCGGCGTTCTGGGCCCATTCGCCAGTGGTGATCGTGACGCCGCAGACCGGTTCCATGGGCATCGGGCTCGGCGGATTCCAGGAAGCCAATCAGCTGCCGATGTTCGAGGAATTCACGAAGTACCAGGCCCACGTCGAGAACGAGAACCGTATGGCCGAACTCGCCGCCCGCTGTTTCGACCGGGCGATGTCGGAGATGGGTCCGACGCAGCTCAACATCCCCCGTGACCGGTTCTACGGCGACATCGAGGTGACGATCCCTCAGCCGATGCGGGTCGATCGGGGTCCGGGCGGCGACACCAGCCTCAACGCGGCAGCCGACCTGCTGGCCGAGGCCGAATTCCCGGTGATGATCTCCGGCGGAGGGGTGGTGATGGGCGACGCAATGGCCGAAGCGGTGGCCCTGGCGGAGCGACTTGGCTGCCCGGTGGTCAACTCGTATCTGCACAACGATTCGTTCCCGGCCTCACATCCCCAATGGTGCGGACCCCTGGGCTACCAGGGCTCGAAGGCGGCCATGAAACTGATCAGCCAGGCCGACGTGGTGCTGGCGCTCGGCACCCGCCTCGGGCCGTTCGGCACCCTGCCTCAGCACGGCTTGGAGTACTGGCCGGAGGACGCCAAGATCATTCAGGTCGACGCCGACCACAAGATGCTGGGGCTGGTGAAGCCGGTCACCGTCGGGATCGCCGGCGACGCCGGTGCCGCCGCAGTGGCGTTGACGGCTCGCCTCGAGGGGCGGGAGTTGGCATGCGACGCCACCCGGTCCGAGCGTGCGGCTCGGATGGCGGCGGAGAAGCAGGCGTGGGAGGACGAACTCGACGACTGGACCCACGAGCGCGACGACTTCAGCATGGAGATGATCTCCGAGGCGGCGGCCGAACCGGGTGACTGGCTGCATCCCCGGCAGGTGCTGCGAGAGCTGGAGAAGGCGATGCCGCCCCGGGTCATGGTGTCGACCGACATCGGCAACATCAATTCGGTGGCCAACTCGTACCTCCGGTTCGAGGAGCCCCGCAGTTTCTTCGCTCCGATGAGCTGGGGGAACTGCGGCTACGCCCTCCCGACGATCATCGGAGCCAAGAAGGCGGCGCCCGATCGCCCCGCCGTCTCATACGCCGGCGACGGGGCCTGGGCCATGTCGATGGTCGAAGTGATGACTGCGGTCCGCCACAACATCCCGGTCACCGCCGTGGTGTTCCACAACCGGCAGTGGGGGGCCGAGAAGAAGAACCAGGTCGACTTCTACGGCCGCCGATTCGTGGCAGGCGAGTTGGACGGTGGCGAGAACTACGCCGAGATCGCAAGGGCCATGGGAGCCAACGGGGTGCGGGTCGACAAGATCGACAATGTGGGTGCGGCGCTGACCGACGCGATCGACGCCCAGATGAACCGGGAGGAGACGACCGTGATAGAGGTCATGTGCACCAAGGAGCTCGGTGACCCGTTCCGCCGGGACGCACTATCGACTCCTGTCCGCCACCTCGACAAGTACAAGGACTTCGTCTAGTCGCCGGTCCGGCCCCGTGCTGCTGGAGATCCGGCGGCGATTGTGCCCGCCGACGATCCAACGTTGACCCGCAACGGCGAGCTTCGGGGTCAAGCGCACCGACACGAGCATCCCGACAATGGCGATCGCGGCGCCGAGCAGACCATCGACTACGTAGTGGTTGCCTGTCAACACCACGGCCGCGAACATCAGGAGGGGCGAAACGACACCGAACACCTTGGCCGCCGGTCCGGCGTTCGTTCGGTAGACGGCCAACCCGACCAACAGGTTCCAGCCGACGTGCAGGCTGGGCAGGGCGGCGTACTTGTTGACCAACGAAGGCGGCTGCAGCACCCGGTAGGAGTTCGACAGTTCGGTGACCGTGTCGACGAATCCCGAGGGCAGGAGTCGGGGTGGGGCAACGGGATGGAGCATGAAGATGACAAGACCGATGGCACCCGACACGAACAGAGCATTGCGCAACAGGAGGTACTCGAACCGGCGGCTGCGGTAGAGCCAGAGCAATGTGGCGGCGATGACCGGCCAGTGGCCCCAGATGTAGACCCAGTTCATCGCGGTCACCACCCAGGGGTTGTCCAGGATCAGACCCTGGAGTCGCGATTCGACATCGAGCCCCACCATGGCTTCCCATCGAAGCAGCTGCAGTCCATGGTCCACGGCCTCCGAGGCGGCGCCTTCGGTTCGACCCCGCACCCCGAAGTACAGCAGCACCGCCGTGGCGATCGAGGCGACCTGGAAGGTCAGGCTGCGGAGCCGGTTGGCCTCGTCCGGAATGGTTTCCAATCTGCGCTGGTCGGTCATGGCGACACCCCTTTCGGAGATTCCCTCATGTTTGTCGGACGAATGTCCGAACGCCTCGCCTCTCACCATTGTCCCGCGTCGAGCCGACGACCATCAGGGATTACCAAGAGCCGACCCCGAGAAAACCCCGACGCACCCAGGGGAAACCCCGACGTCAGATCGCACCGGCGGGGCCGCAGCTGTGCGCGTAGTATGAGTCACGGATCTCGCCGCCGACCACGTTTCCCGATCGTGCCCGACCAAAGGACGCAACCGTGCCGGATTTCGACGCCACCCCGCTCAGCAAGCAGTACGTCACAGTCAACGACAAACAGATGGCCTATCACGAAGTGGGTTCCGGCCGGTCGGTTGTCTTTCTCCACGGCAATCCGACCTCGTCGTACCTGTGGCGCAACATCATCCCCCACGTCTCCGGTCAGGCCCGCTGCATCGCCCCGGATCTCATCGGCCAAGGCGACTCCGACAAGCTCGACGACACCGGCCCGGGCTCCTACCGCTTCGTCGAGCACCGGGACCATCTCGACGGGCTGCTCGACCAGCTCGATCTGGGCGACGAGGTCGTGCTCGTGATCCACGACTGGGGATCGGCTCTCGGCTTCGACTGGGCCAACCGTCACCGCGAGCGGGTGGCCGGCATCGTGTTCATGGAGGCCATCGTCGCTCCCTTCGCTTCCTGGAACGAGTTTCCCGCAGCCGCCAAAGACATTTTCCAGGGCTTCCGGTCCGAGGCCGGGGAAGCCATGGTGATCGGCAAGAACCTGTTCGTCGAAGCGGTGCTCCCCGGGTCGATCCTGCGCGACCTTTCGGAGGCCGAGCACGACGAGTACCGTCGGCCGTTCGTCGAACCCGAGCACCGCCGCCCGACGCTCACCTGGCCTCGGGAGATTCCCATCGAGGGCGAACCCGCCGACGTGACCGAGATCGTGGAGTCGTACGGCGCTTGGCTCGCGACCTCGGATGTTCCCAAGCTGTTCATCAACGCCGATCCCGGCGCGCTGCTGGGCGACACGCAGCGGGCCATCTGCCGTTCCTGGCCCAACCTTAGCGAGGTGACCGTGACCGGCAGCCACTTCATCCAGGAGGACAGCCCGCACGAGATCGGCGCTGCCATAGCCGACTGGCTGCCGGCTCTGCCGGGGCACTGAGCGGCCGCCGGGGACGTTCCGGCCGGCCTTCCAACCGATCGTCGACCGTGTCGAGGGCCCTCTGACAGCCCCTAGTCCGGATCGGCGAAATCCAGCGGGCCGCGTGCGAGTAGCTCGTCGAGCTGCCGGACCGTCCAGGCCAGGCCGCGGTCGTCGCCGATGGTCGCGAACCAGCCGAGGTGGCTTGCTCCGATCTGCAGCTCGTAGACGTGGTGGCGGATGCCGACGTCGACGGCGTCGGATCCGTCGAGCCCGGGAACGACCCGATTCCAGAGATCGAGGGCTCCGATTCCCGGGTGCCGGCGGCCCCAGAACGTGAACCACGCAAGGTCGTAGATCGTGTCGCCCCAGGTCGAGCACTTCCACGAGAACACGGCGGTGACGGCTGTGCAGTCGGCTGAGATGAGCACGTTGTGATGCAGCAAGTCGGAATGGACCAGTTGGCCACGGTCATCGCAGGCGTCCATCGAGGAACGGATGCGGCGGGCGGCCGACCGGAACGTTCGGTCCGCGGCGGGGTTCGCGGCAATCCTGCTTCGCCAACCACGCGTATGGTGCGCTGCTCGATCGGTGATCCCGTCGAGCAGCCAAGTACGCCACGGCTGAGCCGCGGCGCCGTCGCGGGGTACCGACCGGAGCGCGGTCAGGAGCGCGACGACAGTGGGGCCGACCGTTGCGGCGTCCTCCGGGTCGACGTGTTCCAGGAAGCGGCCGTGATGACGTCGGGATATGGCGAACCAGCGGCCGAATGCCTCGCCGATGGCAAGGACCTCGGGCACGGGGAGGCTCGGGGATGCGTACCGCATGGCATGCTCATCGGATCGAAATCCGTCGGGCTCGTCGTTGATCCTGAGCACCAGCTCGTCGTCGCCGATGTGGTAGCCGTATGCGGCGGACCAGAACCCGCCTTGGAGGTGCTCCAACCCCCGGACCTCGACGCCGTGATATGAGCGGAGGAAGGCTGTGACGTCGGCATTCGCCGGTCGTTTGTCGCTCGGTTGGATCATGAGTTCCTCGATCGGCCGTACCACGAACAGTAGCGAAGCTCCCGATGGCGATCCGTCGATTGGGAGCTGACACCGGCTGGTGGGCGAGCGGTTCGCTGCCGTAGAGTTGAAGGCCATGTCCTCCACCCCGGAGTCGGCTCGGCTGACGACGCTGGCCGAGTTGTTCGGTTTCGACTCGGGTTCCGCAATCGGGGAGCGAAAGATCGCAGTCGGTGATCGCCCGGCCGACGAATCCTTGGTGGCCCACATTCCCGTGGTCGACGATGCCTATCACTTTGATCCGGAAACGACCTTGGCCCTGCTCGCCGGCTTCGAGTTGAACCGGAGGGTCATGGTGCAGGGCCCGCACGGGGTCGGCAAGTCGACCCACGTCGAACAGGTTGCGGCCCGCCTCAACTGGCCGCTGCTACGGATCAATCTCGACGGTCACCTGACCCGGGCCGACCTCGTCGGCCGCGACGCAGTGGTGCTGCGCGACGGAAGGCAGGTCACCGAATTCGTCGACGGCATGCTGCCGTGGGCCGTGCGCCGCCCGGTGGCGGTACTGCTCGACGAGTACGACGCCGGCCGACCCGACGTGATGTTCGTGATCCAGCGGCTCCTCGAACGGGAGGGCCGGTTCACCTTGCTCGACACCAATGAGGTCATCGTCCCGCACGAGCGGTTCCGGCTGTTTGCCGCCACCAACACAATCGGCTTGGGTGATCTGAGCGGGCTGTACCGGGGCACCAATGTCTTGAACCAGGCCCAGATCGACCGGTGGGACATCGTGGCCCGGCTCGATTACCTCGAGCCCGAGGCCGAGGCCGACGTCGTCCTGGGTCAGGCCGGGGAGTTCGCCGAACGGTCCGACGCCGCAGCAGTGGTGGCCGGGATGGTGGCGGTTGCCGGTATGACCAGAACGGGATTCGCCGCCGGTGATCTCTCCACGGTCATGTCGCCCCGCACCATCATCAGCTGGGCCGACAATCTGGTGACCTTCGGCGACATCGAGACGGCTTTTCGCCTGGCGTTCGTGAACAGGTGTGACGAGGCCGAGGCGCCGATCGCGCTGGAATATCTCCAGAGGGTCTTCGGGTAGCGGGTTTGGTGGCCGAGCCCGATTCGAAGGTGGTCGGGTCACTCCGCCTGCTCGATCGTTTGACCTCGGCCGCACTGCGGGCCGTGGCGGCCGAACCGTCGGCCGAACTACGGGGCGGTCGGGTCGAGCTGCGTGGGAGTCCGATGGCGATTGCCGTACCCCACCTGGTCCGGGACCTGTCGGGACTCGATCTGCCCGAGCGCCGGGGCGTGGCCGACTCGCTTGGCCTGCGGGCTCGTCACAGCGACTTCGATCTGCACCGGGCGTTGGCCCCGACGGAGCCACTGGAGCGGATCGTGTTCGACATCGCCGAGCAGTTTCGCTGCGAGTCGTTGGCTCCCGTTGATTGGCGGGGGTCGACCGGCAACCGCGATCTGGCGTTCGAGCGGTGGACCGTGTCGGCCGAGGTCGACCGATTGACCGAGACCGGGGTCGGACTCCTGATCTTCACCATCACCCAGATGCTGCGGCAGCGAGTTCTGGGGCGTCCGACCACCGAGCACGTCGATGATCTCATCGAAACGACGAGGGGGAATCTGTCGCGCCTGATCGGGCCTGCGCTGACCGCTCTGCCGGCTCTGGTCGGCGACCAGGCTGCCTTCGCCGAGCCGGCCCGCGAGATCGCACGGCTCGTGGCCGAAATGGTCGGCGATGCCGCCGACTTGCGTCTGACGGGGGACGCCGAGCGGGCTCGCCTGTTGATCCCGATCGACTGGGATGCGATCGACTACGAGGTCTCCGGCGGGCAGGGCACGCCTGCCGAGGCGGTGATCGGAAGCGGTTCCTACCGGGCCTTCACCGCCGCGCACGACCGGGAGATGACCGGCCAGGATCTCTACCGAGCACCGGTGTTGAGATCGTTGCGGGCCAGACTCAACGAGCTCGGGGTCGCCCAGACCGTGAGCGCAGCCCGACTGGCGCTTCGCCTGCAGGCGCTGTTCGCTGCTGACACCGTCGATCACTGGCTCGGCGGGTTCGACAGTGGGCGGCTCGATTCGTCCCGCCTGGCCCGGCTCGTTGCCAACCCGATGACGCAGTCCGTCTACCGCCGCCAGGTGTCCCGTCTCTCGGCCGATACGATCGTCACCTTTCTCATCGACACGTCGGGCTCGATGAAGGTCCAGCGCCACGAAAGCCTGGCGGTGTTGATCGACACCCTCGTTCGGGCCTTGGAGATGGCCGGCGTGGCGTCCGAGGTGTTGGGCTTCACCACCTCGACCTGGAGCGGCGGGCGATCGGCCCATGACTGGCGTGCCGCCGGTGCGCCCCCCGATCCGGGACGGGTCGCCGATCTCCTGCACATCATCTACAAGTCGGCCGACCAGTCGTGGCGACAGGCCCGGATGGATCTGGCCGCCATGTTGCGCACCGACCACTACCGGGAGGGAGTCGATGGCGAGGCGGTCAGATGGGCGACCAACCGGCTGATCGCCCGACCGGAGCGGCGCCGGGTGCTGGTGCTGGTCTCCGAC
>JBFHEP010000184.1:0-8438 GCA_041584095.1 Acidimicrobiales bacterium
CCGACGATGAATTGGAGATGCTGGATACCGATGAGTTGATCGATGCGGCCTCCTCGCTACCTGCTGACGTGTTTGCGAAGCAGGTACGCCGGGAGGCCGAGCGAATCAAGGGCGACCATGGTTTGGGCGAAACGAAACAGCGGCAGGCCCGGTCGTCATGGAAGCACTGGTTCGACGAGCGAAGCGGTATGGGTCATGTCCACGGTGAGTTCGACCCGGAACGATACGAGGCGATCATCGGATCCGTCGAGGATGAACTCACCCGCCTGGCCAACGAAGGCGGCGTCGCGAAAGACATCCGCCTGGCCGCCGATGCCGCCTACGGATTGTTGACCGGCCAGCAACACAGCAGATCCGGTCGCCCCCATATCAACGTGGTCGTCGATTGGGAGACGTTCAGCCGAGGCGCCCACGACGATTCAATGCGGGAGACAGCCAACGGCAACCCGTTGGCTCCCGAGTCGGTCTCCCGTCTGGCCTGTGACGCCGTCGTGCAGCGGGTCGTGCTCGACGCTCGTGGCGTGCCGGTGAATGTCGGTCGCCAGTATCGAACGGCCACCAATGCCCAGTGGCAAGCTATGCGGGCAATCTATTGCACCTGTGCCTGGGACGGGTGTGACCGCCCGGTCTCATGGTGTCAGCTCCATCATGTTCACGAGTGGGAACACGGTGGCCCGACCGATCTGTGCAACCTGATTCCGTTGTGCAGCCGTCATCACCACGACGTGCACGAGGGCGGGTGGTCGGTGAAACTCCACGCCGACACCCGCCGACTCGACATTCGTTCGCCCGACGGTCGTCACCACGCCACGACCTGGCCAGATCGGACGGCGGCGCCTTCCCCACTGCGAAGGAATCCGGCGGCGGCGATGGCGCCGTGACCGGATCAATCCTCCGACTGCTCCTTGAAAACTGAATATCCCCGGTCTGGTGGATTTGGCAGCTCCTCTGCGACGATCAAAAAGGTTCCGGGAGCCCGAGCGTGTTGACCAGAAGCGCCAGTGCCGCCATCTTGTCGAGCGGTTCGTTGCCGTTGCCGCACTTGGGTGACTGCACACACGATGGGCAGCCGGTTACACACGGGCACGAGTCGAGGATGTCGGCGGTGGCAGCCAGGTGACGGTCGGCGGCCGAGAACGCCAGATCGGCGATGCCCGCGCCGCCCGGATAGCCGTCGTAGATGAAGATCGTCGGCAACCCATTGTGGGGAGCAGCGGCAGTGGACACGCCGCCCACATCCCACCGATCGCAAATCGTGAACAGGGGCAGGATGCCGATCGCCGCGTGCTCCGCAGCGTGGAGCGCGCCGGGTAGTGCGAAGTCGCGAATCCCCGCCCGGGCGATCAGCTCCCGCTCCCACTCGTACCAGATCGAGGTCGTCACCAGCTCCTCGGGCGGCAGGTCGAGGTCTTCGGACGCCAACGTCTCCCGGCTTCCGGTGGCTTTCACCTGGTAGCCGACGACCTGGGTGGTCACCCGCACCCGGCCGAGGTGCAGCTTCGACCGGCCGATCTCCTTGGCGGATCCGGTGTCGAGGACCTCGATGTCGATCGTCGATTTGGCCTGGGTCCACGTGGAGCCGTCGTCGGGTTCGACGGTGGCGGTGCGGGCGGCCAGATCGAGATCGAGAACCTTGAACGCCTGGCCCCTATGCAGATACACCGCGCCCGGATGGACGAGGTGGGCCGCCCGGGTCATCTCCACGGTGCCGATGAGGTCGCCGTCGTCGTCGACGATCTGCAGCTCACCACCCGACGCCGATCGCAGCCCGATCCGATGAAACGGCATGCCTGGTCCGTCCCAGACGGCTCGGGGTAGACGTCGCCCGTCGGGACGGATCCGCATCTGGTCGGCCAACACGTTTCGGTGCACGGCTTCGTCGAGGTCGGGCCACCACTCGGCGTCGTTGTGTTTCAACGGCCACTCGTAGGCGGCGCAGCCGAGATGGGGATCGAGGATGTTGGGGTTGGTCACGTTGACCACCGCCGGCTCCGGCGGACGCTCGAAGAGCTCGTTGGGGTGGGCCATGAACCACTGGTCGAGTTGATCGTCACCGGCAATCAGCACCGCCAGTGAATCCTGTCGGACTCGGCCCGCCCGCCCGATCTGTTGCCACATCGAGGCGACGGTTCCGGGGAAACCACACAGCACCGTTGCGTCGAGGCCACTGATGTCGACCCCCAATTCGAGTGCACTGGTGGTGACGACCGCCCGCAGCGATCCGCCGGTCAGCTCCGCCTCGATCTCCCGCCGCTCGGCGGCCAGGTAGCCGCTGCGGTACGGACGTACCATGTCGCGCAACTCGGGTGGGAGGCTGCGGGCCACACCGGCCGCCACCCGTTCGGTGAGGGCTCGGCTGCCGCAGAAGGCGATGATCCGACGGTCGGCCAGCACCAGGTCGGTGATCACACGGATCGCCTCGGTGGCCGGAGACTGCCGGATCCCCCGATCGGCGTCGATCCACGCCGGCTGCACCAGCGCAATGTGGCGCCGCCCATACGGTGAGCCGTCGTCGGTCACGGCCACGACGTCCTTGCCGCACAGCTCAGCCGCCAGTTCCTCGGGCCGGCCGATGGTGGCCGAACAGAAAACGAAGGTCGGATCGCTTCCGTAGCGCTGACACATCCGTCGCAGCCGGCGAAGCACGTGGGCCAGGTGGGTGCCGAAGATGCCCCGGAAGATGTGGAGCTCATCGACCACGATGTAGTCGAGCCGCTTCAGGAAAGTGGCCCATTTGCCGTGGTGGGGGAGTAGGCCGTGGTGGAGCATCTCGGGGTTGGTGAGCAGGACGTTGGCGTTGTTGCGGGCCCAAGTTCGTTCGTCCCGCGACGCGTCGCCGTCGTAGGTGGCGGCCTTCATGGCCTTCACGTCCAGCTCGTCGAACGCTCGAAGCTGATCCTGGGCCAGGGCCTTGGTCGGGTACAGCAGCAGCGACGTGCCCGATCGCAGGCCGGTCACGATCGACTCGGCGATCGGGATCTGGAAGCACAGTGACTTGCCCGACGCCGTGCCCGTGGCCACGGCCACCGACCGGCCCCGACGGATCAGATCGATCGCCTCGGCTTGGTGACGGTACAGCCCGCCTTCGGGCAGGCAGTGGGCGATGGTGGCCGGGAGTTCCGTGTCGAGTTCGGCGTGCACGGCCGGTCGAGGCTCGATCGTCTCGAGGTGAACCAGCCGACCGTCGTCGAACAGCGCATCGACGACCGATCCGAATCCGGAGCATCGGGGCGGCTCGGCGGTGGTCGGTTCATCGGCGGCACCGTCAATGAAAACAGCGCCGTCAACGACCGGGTCGGTCGCATCGACGCCATCGAGGGTGTCGATTGCCGTGCTTTCCACAAACCCAGGTTAGTGCGACGAACCGACAGCCACCGTCACCATCGAGCGCTCGTGGCGAGGACTGTCGGCAGCGCCAGTCGCTATTGATTGAGCTCCATCTGCACCGTTGTGCCGGAGGCGGCCGATTCGAAGGTGACGGCTGAGCTCAGGCGCTGCATGAGCGGCACACCGAAGGCACCTTCGATCAACAGGCGATCGGGATGGGTGATGTCGGGCACGTTTTGGTTGTCCGGCATGCCGGGTCCCTCATCGCGCACCGACAGCTTCACCGATCCTGAGTCGACCTCGCAGCTGACCGCAACCCGTCCGTCCGGGTGCCTCGCAAGGTTGGCCTCGATGGCGTTGGTGGTCGCCTCGGATGTCACCCATCGGAGATCGTCGAGGCGATCTCCATGCAACGCCTCGACGGCGTTGGTGGCCGCAGCGACGATCATGCGCACCACGGCGACCATGTCGACGCGTGAAGGAATATCGATCTCCACGAGTCCGCCGTTGTGGGTCGAGCCTGTTGGTTCCACGTGAGTCCCAGATTAGCCCATCTTCTGCAAGATCGGAATGTGGCGGGCCGCTTGTTCGGCCGGTCGATCGTCGATGGCGTGCCCCCACAGCTCCCGGTACCAGCCGGAGAACGAGGACACGTCACCGGCGGCAGGTCGGCGCAGCCACGGCCACGGATGAACCACTTCAGGCGCGATGGCCACAGCATGCCGTCGCCAGCCCGGGACCGGGGCGAACGTGGTCGCCACACGCCTTCCGTCGAGCGCCTCGGCGGGTGTGCCGAGATGTACTTCCAGGGTTCGGGTCGTGGCCAGTTCGGCCAGCGTCTCGACCATGAACGACAGTCGTTTGGCCGACAGTTGCAGTTTGGCAAGGAGCGGACGGTCGAAGACGAACACGGCCGGCTGATCGGGATGGGCGGCCAGGGCCGGATCGTCGACGCCCATCGATTCCGCAGTGATCCAGACCACCTCCGGTGCCGCGGCCTGCGCCACGGACGCGGTCTCGGCCTCCCGGGGGCCGGCGGTGCGACCGGGGTCGGGATCGCCGAACAGCAGCGGGTTGGGATCCGCCACCGGACGGGTCGGTGTCCGTTCGGGCCAGCGGTCGATCGGGCAGGCGGTGTTCAGATCGCAGGTGGCGCACAGGCCCGGAGCCCGGGTCTCGACCTGCCACCGGGAGAAGGCATAGGGACGCTCCGACATCAGACCGGCCGCCATCTGCCAACCGAGGCGGTTGGCGGCCCGGGATCCGTCGAGCAGGTGGCTGAAGAAGAGATCTTCTCCGGCCAGCCAGTCGCGACCCTCTCGAACCGCCCACTGGGACGCCATCCAGAGCCGGGTCTGGCCGACCAGCCACCCGTCGTCGAACAGTTCACCGGAGGTGATCTCCATGCAGCCCATCGACTCGTTCCAGCCCGGCGCACGGTCCCCGCCATCGGCGCTCCCGATTGCAACTGGCGTCGAGACCGGCTGGAGCGATCGGCGTCGCTCCTCGTGTTCGTAGCGGAGGGGGTGTTTGGTTGCGGGCCCAAGGCGGGCGTACCAGTGCCGAGCGTACTCCTGCCAGAGCATCTCGATCCGGAATCGACGGAGCTCATCGGCCGGTCCGCTCACCTCGTTCCACAACCGGGGCAGGCTCAGCAGCCCGTGGCGGACGTAGGGCGAGAGGCCGCTCGCTGCACGCTGGCGACGCGGGTAGGCATGATTGCGGTCCCGGGTGTAACGAGTGAGATCGAGTTCGGCCAGTGCCTTTTCGGCGTGGCGCTGTCCACCCCGGAAGACGTCGGAGGAAAGCGATGGCTCGGCGCCGTCGAGATCGCCGATCAGACCGGTGAAGTGCCGGGTGACGAAGCGCTCCGCGTTCTTTCTCCCCGGTTCACAGATGGCGAGCTCGGCAGTGGCCATGGTCCTCCATCGGCTGTCGCTCCGACGCGCTCAACACGATCAGGCATAATCACCCACCGCGATTGCGGCCGTTGGCCGACCCTTACCGTCGATCAACGACGGCCTATCGGAATTCCGTAGCCCGGCGAAGGTGGTCAAAGCCGCGTACGCTCTATGATTGCACCTCGGTGGCTCCGAGCGGTCTCCCCGTCGAGCCCGTCGGTTGCCCCCGTTCATCCCAGAAGTGGCCGCCCGACCGCAGCGCCGTTGCCCCGACTCCGTTTGGGGCCCGCAAAGATCGTTGAAGCAATGGCTGAAGGTTCAATCCAAATCCGCCCGGAAACCTGGAGTGGGCGAGACACGCCGGTCGCCCGCAACCTGGCAAGACCGATGGTGCGCTTCCTCGCCCAGGAAACGGCGTCCGGCATCCTTCTGCTGATCGCCACGGCGGCGGCCCTGATCTGGGCCAACCTGCCCGGTGAATGGGGTGAGTCGTACCACGTGCTGTGGGAAACCCACGTCGAGATGGATCTCGGCAGCTGGGTGGTGATCGACAAATCGCTCGAAGCGCTCGTCAACGACGCCCTCATGGTGTTGTTCTTCTTTGTGGTCGGCCTCGAGATCAAGACCGAGCTGGTGGTGGGTGATCTGTCGTCGAGACGGGTTGCTGCATTGCCCGCCATCGCCGCCATCGGTGGGATGGTCGCCCCCGCAGGCATCTACCTCCTCGTCACCTCCGGCTCGGAGGGATCGAGCGGTTGGGGCGTGCCGATGGCGACCGACATCGCTTTCGCCGTCGGGGTTTTGGCTCTGCTCGGCCCGTCGATACCGCAGGCGCTGAAGCTTTTTCTGCTCACCCTGGCCATCGTCGACGACATCGGAGCGATCCTCGTGATCGCCGCGTTCTACACCCGGGAACTCAAGTTCACGTGGCTGGCCGCAGCCGTGGTGCTGTGGGTGCTCGTCGTCGTGCTCACGAAATACAAGGTGTGGTTCACCCCCGTCTATGCGGTGATCGGCGCGATCCTGTGGTACGCCACGTTCAAATCCGGCGTGCACGCCACGATCGCCGGCGTGGCATTGGGTCTGGCAGCTCCCGCCCGGCCCCTCATCGGGTCCCGGCGCTTCGAGTCGGTCGAAGACATCCTGTCCGGTGAAACCGCCGATCCGGCGATCTACCGCGATGCCCGGTGGCGGGTGCGGGAATCAGTCGCGGTGACCAACCGGCTGATCCTCGTGCTCAGCCCCTGGACGAGCTTCGTCGTCATCCCGATCTTCGCCTTGGCCAACGCCGGTATCCGTCTGTCGACCGACTCGATGAGCAACCTGTGGTCGTCGCCGGTCTCGATCGGCGTGATTCTCGGCTTGGTGGTCGGCAAGCCACTCGGGGTGACCGCTGCGACCTGGCTGGCACTCAGGTTCAACCTGGCCTCGCTGCCTGAAGGATTGACCCTCCGACATGTCCTGGGCGGCGGCGCGGTCGCGGGAATCGGGTTCACGGTTGCGCTCTTCATCGCCCGCCTGGCCTTCGTCGACGCCGATGGCCGCCCGTCGGTGCTGCTCGACGAGGCCGTCATCGGCATCCTGGCGGCGTCGGTCCTGGCCAGCGTCCTCGGCTGGTTGATTCTGCGAGGCACCACGTCACCGAGCCCGATCGCGGCCGGCGATGACATCGATCCGGTGACGGCCGAGCCTGTCCCCACCTGATCTCGCTGAATCACGGGGACTTTCGAGTGAATCCGTTGCTCAATTGGTGCGCAGCCCACTGGCCGCCATACCTTAAATTAAGAAAATTTTGCCGATGTATGGCAAAACCCCAAAAGCCTTCGTAGCCTGCCGAACGTGTCCCAGACCCTCGTAATCGTCGAATCACCACCAAAGGCCAAGAGCATCGCCAAGTACCTTGGCGATGGCTACGTGGTTGAATCGTCGGTGGGCCACATCCGCGATCTTCCCGCCCGGGCCAAGGAGGTGCCGGCCGCCTACAAGAAGGAAAAGTGGGCGTCGTTGGGAATCGACACCGACAATGACTTCAAGCCCCTGTATGTGGTTTCGGAGAAAAAGCGGGAACAGGTGAAGCGCCTCAAGGCTCTCCTGAAGGACTCCGACGAGCTGGTGCTGGCCACCGACAAGGACCGCGAGGGCGAGGCCATCGCCTGGCATCTTCAGGAGGTGTTGAATCCCAAGGTTCCGGTCAAGCGCATCGTGTTCACCGAGGTGACCCCGGAGGCGATCCGTCGGGCCATCGAGAACCCTGGCGAGATCGACTACAACAAGGTCGAGGCCCAGGAGGCTCGACGGCTGCTCGACCGGCTCTACGGGTACGAGGTTTCACCTGTTCTGTGGAAGAAGGTTCGCCCCCGCCTGTCGGCCGGCCGGGTCCAGTCCGTGGCCACTCGCATCGTGGTGGAGCGGGAACGGGAGCGCATGGCGTTCCGGTCGGCCAACTACTGGGACCTGACGGCGACGTTCACCGCCACCGACGCCAAACACGCCGACGAGCGGCCGTTCCAGGCCATCCTGCTCGAACTCGACGGGGCTCGGGTCGCCACCGGTCGGGAGTTCAACCAGGACGGCACCCTCAAACGGGCCGATGTGGTTCATCTCGACGAGCGCCGAGCTGGCGCGCTGGCCGCCGCGCTCGACGCCCAGCCGGCCACCGTCGAGAGCCGCGAGGCCAAGCCGTATCGCCGGACCCCGGCGCCGCCGTTCATAACCTCCACCTATCAGCAGGAGGCGAGCCGCAAACTCCGGCTCGGTTCCCAGGCCGCCATGCGCATGGCCCAGGGGCTGTACGAGCGGGGCTACATCACCTACATGCGAACCGACTCGACCACCCTGTCCGACACCGCGGTGGCCGCGGCCCGATCCCAGATCGTCGAGGAATTCGGCGCCGAGTACCTTCCCCCCGAGGCCCGAACCTATCGCAAGAAGAATCAAACGGCGCAGGAAGCCCATGAGGCGATTCGCCCGGCCGGCGACCGGTTCCGCACGCCTGCTCAAGTCGCCGGCGAGTTGACCGCGGCCGAGCTGCGGGTCTACGAGCTGATCTGGAAGCGAACGCTGGCCTCACAGATGACCGACGCCACCGGTGAGACCGTCACCCTCAAGCTCTCGGCGTCCACGTCCGAACCGGTTCCCGACGCCGATGGGGAGGCGGCGGTTCGTCACGCGCTGTTCTCCACCTCCGGCACCGTCATCAAACACCAGGGC
>JBFHEP010000185.1:0-8431 GCA_041584095.1 Acidimicrobiales bacterium
CATGCTGGCGCTTGCGTTTGTCGCCTCGGTCACCCGGGCGGGATCCGAGATCAACGCCGCTGACGGAGCAGCGGGCGATGTCATCGAGTCGCCGGTCCCGTCGGACAAGATCGACGTCACCACCGCCGACGGCGATCGGGCATCGCTTGTCGCCACATCGGCTTCGGTGGCCGATGATTCCACCGAGTCCGCCACCGAGCCCGTCGAACTCGACGGCGATCTGCTGGCCGGGTTCGCCCATGCCGAGGTCGACATCGACGTGGCCATGGCCGAGAACGTAGCCATGATCAGCGAGGCCTCGGTCCGCAACCGGAATCACGATGACAGCCCCTACCTCTCGACACCGCAGAGCGAGCTGGTTCTGGAGAACCACTACGGGCCCCGTTCCGAGTACCTCGACAATCCCTACAACCACCCGGAGCATTCGTTTCCCGTTGCCCAGGGCGGTCAATTCCGGGCGGCCTGCGAGTTCTCGCACTTCGCCTACGACGACCCACTCGTCTACCCCGGCAAACCAGGAGCATCACACCTCCACATGTTCTTCGGGAACACGCAGGCCAACGCCTACACCACGTACGGCAGCCTGATCAATTCCGGCTCGAGTACCTGCAACGGCCAGGAGCTCAACCGCACCGGCTACTGGGCGCCGGCGATGTTCGACGGCAACGGTGACGTGCGGGTCCCCGAGCGCATCGTCGTCTACTACAAGGGCGAGAACCTGGCCCGGGGCCGATCCGAGGTCTATCCACCGGGAGCGGCCATGATCGCCACCGACAACCTCAACGTCATGCCGAGGGAGCAGGGCGGAGCCGGTGGCGTGCGCCTCGGCTTCCTGTGCACCGACAACTTCTCCCCCAACACCAGCAACGGCTCACAGACGATGGCGAACTGCGACGGCTCCCGGTTCGGCAGCGACCCCGACCGCCCCCGCTGGACGGTGCTCGAGGTCAGCATCAAGTTTCCCCAGTGCTGGAACGGCGCAGACCCCTCCGACTGGACCAACTTCAGCCCACCTGTCGGCGACTGGTACGTCAGCCGCTGCGAGGGCGAGTACAACCACACCTTTCCCAACCTCGAGTACTTCATCAACTACCGGGTCGAAGCGGGCGAGAGCACCGCCGACTGGTTCCTGACATCCGATGTGGACCCCGTCAGCTTCGCCCTGGGTGACGAGCCCGCCGGGTCGACCGTACACGCCGACTGGTGGGGCGGGTGGCATCCGGAGGTCAACCGGATGTGGATCGACAACTGCGTCAACTACGTCCACCCCGACGGTGTGCCCAGCGGGTGCGGCCGGGGCTACCTGACAGACGGCGGACCCGACGGCGACAATCCCTACGACGGACCGGCGCTCAAGATGCGCCCGCAGTACACCGGCCCGCTTTCGGTACCGGCGGCAACGCTCTACGAGGAGCTGTGCCCCAACTCGATCCGGCCCTACACCCGGTCGGAGGACGCCGCCTACTGCCTCCCCGGCACCGGCCACGTCGGCCACATGGCCGACGCAGGCTGAACGCCCTCGCACCTGGCGTGGCGATCGGTGGTCAGCCGTCGACGCCGCCGGACGGGTGGGCGTCCTCGGGGAGCGGTTGGATCTTCTTCGGTTTGCGACGCCGGCGGGCGGGCACCATGTCGCGCATCGACTCCAACTTGCCGAAGCAAAGCAGGCGATCCTCGGCTTCAAGTTCCCGGGTCATACGGGGATTCGGTATCACGGTCGTGCCCCGGGTGAGGGTGAGCACCGAGAGGTCACGGTCCCGCAGGCCGGAGCTCTCGATCGTCTTGCCGACCATGTCGGATCCGTCACGCACCACCAGCTCGGCCACGCCGTAGTTGGCCGACACCGAGAGCTTCTGCCGAACGTCGAGCTCGGGGAAGTCGACCTGCGACGCGACATAGTCGATGATGGCCCCGGCGATGTCGAGCTCGGTCGCCGCCTCGATGCCCTCCAGTCCGGGGGAGGAATTGACCTCCATGATCGAAGGCCCGTCGTCGGTCTCCAGCATGTCGACACCGGCCACCCGGAGCCCCATGATCTGCGCCGCCTGGACGGCCACGTGCCGATACTCCTCGTCGAGGTCGACGGCCTCGACTCTGCCGCCCCTATGCACGTTGGACCGGAACTCGTCACCCTGGGCGACCCGCCGCATGGCACCGACCACCCGGTCGCCGACCACCAGCGCCCGCACGTCGCGTCCCTTGCTCTCGGCCACGAACCGCTGGATCAACACGTTCTGTTTCGTGCTCTGCAACGTCTCGACGACGGCCTCGGCGATCTTGTTCTCAGGAGCGAGGATGACCCCGATGCCCTGGGTGCCCTCGAGCAATTTGATGACCACCGGGGCCCCGCCGACCTGTTTGATGGCGGGCAGAACATCGGCCCGGTCCCGGGCGAACATCGTGGCCGGCATCCCGATCCGGTGGCGCGACAGAATCTGATTGGCCCGGAGTTTGTCACGGGAGTTGGCGATCCCGGCCGAGGTGTTCGGCGTGTAGATGTCCATCTGTTCCATCTGGCGAACCACGGCAAGACCGAAGAACGTGATCGACGCTCCGATACGGGGCAGCACGGCGTCGTAGTGCGGCAACTGCTTGCCCCGATACATGAGGTCGGGATCGTCGTCCGACAGGTCGATGGCGAACCGCAGGGTGTTGAGGATTCGGACCTCGTGACCGCGCTCCTCGGCTGCGGTCCGTAACCGACGGGTGCTGTAAGCCTGCGGTGCCCGGGAAAGTATGGCCAGTTTCACGTAGTCCCCTTCGGGGTTTGGAGCGGAAGGTGTCGCATCGACCCATTCTGCTCCAAAACGTCGCTGCCAATCGAGCGCGCCACGCGAGTCGACACTGGAGTCGACAACGTGTCAGCCGGTTTCAGCTCCGCAACGCAGCCGGGAGATAGTCGCCGTGGGCATCGATCATCGCATCGACCATGGCCCAGATCTGGTCCAGGTCCAGCTCCGCTCCGGTGTGGGGGTCGAGCATCGCCGCGTGGTAGATGTGTTCCCGGTTGCCGGTCAGGGCCGCCTCGACGGTCAGGCTCTGTACACCGATGTTGGTCTGCATCAAGGCGGCCAGCTGCGGTGGCAAGGGGCCGACACGGGTCGGCTGAACTCCATTGTGGTCGACCAGGCACGGAACCTCCACGATGCAGTCTCCGGAAAGGTTGTCGATGAGGCCGCGGTTCGGCACGTTCCCGTAGACCACCCTGGGCTGCCCGGTGACCATCGAATGGATGATGCCGGCGCCGTACTCGACGCTGGGCGTGACCTCGAGCGTCGAGTCGGCGTCGACCAGTTCGTCGCGCAGCGCCTGCCAGCCGGCGATCTGGCGCTCGCAGCGCCGGGGATACTCGTCGAGAGGGATCCCGAACTTCTCGATCAGGTCGGGGCGATCACGCTTGATGAACCACGGCACGTACTCGGCGAAGTGTTCGCTGGATTCGGTCACGAAGTAGCCGAGGCGGCGGAACATCTCGTAGCGGACCTCGTCGGACAGGCCGGTGGTGCCGCCGTCGCTACGCCCGGCGTCACCCCGGAACGGCGCAGGCTGCTGGGCCCGCTTTGCGATCTCCGGGTACAGATCGATTCGGCGGTCGCCGACCTGTCGCTCGAACTCGAGGTAGAACGCCATGTGGTTGATGCCCGCGCACCGGTAGCGCAGCTCGCTCTCCGGGACTCCGAGGTCTCGACCGAGTTCGGCCGCCGTGTGCTGCACGCTGTGGCACAACCCGACGGTTGGGATCGTCGAGGCCCGGGAAACGGCCCAACACAACATCGACATCGGATTGACGTAGTTGAGCAGGGTGGCGTCGCCGCACACGTCCTCCATGTCGGAGCAGATGTCGAGCAGCACCGGGATGGTACGGAGGGCCCGCATGATGCCGCCGATGCCGAGGGTGTCGGCGATCGTCTGACGGAGCCCGAAGTCCTTCGGGACCTCGAAGTCGACCACTGTCGATGGCTCGTAGCCGCCGATTTGGAACATGGTGACGACGTGCGAGGCGTCGGTGAGGGCGGCGCGTCGATCGGTGGTGGCTTCGATCCTTGGCGTGACGCCGAGCGCTGCCGCCGTCTTGCCCGCCACCACCTCGGAGGTCTGGAGGCGTTCGCTGTCGATGTCGTGCAGCGCGATGGTCGAGTCGGCCAATGCGGGTTGGGAGAGAATGTCGCCCAACAGGTTCTTGGTGAAGACGGTGCTCCCGGCTCCGACGAAGGCGATCTTGGTCACGGGTTGCTTGCTTTCTGTTTCATGCTCATCAGCTCGAGCGGGTCCTGGCTCCCGGCGGATGTGCCGGAGCCAATCCGATGAACCTAGCATCGACGACGAGTTGCGTCAACGTTGACGTCAACGTTGACGTAACGCTCGAAACATGCTCAAATGACGAGAACGACCATGAGGCCGGGAGGCGGTGTTCGATGAGCAGATCCGAGTCGACGTTGCACGACGTGGCCGCCAGGGTTGGGGTGTCGACCCGCACCGTCTCGCGTGTCGTGAACGGTGAGGGCGGCTTCTCGACGGCCACCGGGGCCCGGGTCAAGGCGGCCATCGACGAACTGGGCTACCGTCCCAATCTGCTGGCTCGAAGCCTGATCACCAAACGAAGTATGACCATCGGCCTGGTCGGTGGGTCCATGACCGATCCGTTCTTTCCGGAGCTGGCCGAGGGTGTTCACGAGGCCGCTTCGACGGTCGGGCTCACCACCCTGTTCGCCGCCACCGACGACAGCGTCGACCGCCAGCATCAGGTCGTGGAGTCGCTTCGGTCCCGGGCCGTCGACGGCATCATCCTGTTCCCGGCCGGCGGCCTCATCGAACCGATTCGAATTCTGGCCGACGACGGCCTGAACGTCGTGGCCATCAACCCGGCCGAGACCAGCGTTGCCGTCTCGTCGATCAGTTCCGACATCACCGGCGGGGCACGGACCGCAATCGCGCACCTGCGATCCAGGGGGCGTCGGCGAATAGCCTTCCTCGGAAGCGACAGCCCCTACTCGACCCGTCGAGAGGCCGGTTATCGGGAAGCCGCCGCAGACGACGAGCCGCTCGTCGCCAAGGCGAACCCGACGGCCGACGGAGGCATGATCGGAGCGCAGGAGATTCTTGACCGATGGCCCCGCGTCGACGCGATCTTCGCCTATAACGACCTGATGGCCATGGCCGCCCTGCGGGTGCTGGAGGCGGCCGGACGCAGCGTGCCCGACGACGTGGCCGTCGTCGGGTTCGACAACATCGGATTGTCGGCTCACCTCAAACCGCCGCTGACCACTGTGGATCTCGACCAGAGGAATCTCGGCCGGCTGGCCGTCGAGTTGCTGGCCGAAGCGATCGACACGCCCGAGCGTATCTCCCGTCAGGTCACCCATCCGGCCCGACTGGTGATTCGGGCCTCCTCATGAGCCCATCGCCCTCCAGTTGGACGGTGACCTCTCCGAACGGTCACGTGGTCGCCAACGTCTCGCTCACCGACGGGAGCGGGCTGACCTACGACATCACCTTCGAACACGGCGTGGAGCGAACGACCGTGGTCCGACGGTCGCGCCTCGGGTTGTCGGTCAACGGCGACGACACCTCAGCCGGGCTCACGGCCCAGGAAATCGGGAACCAGGAGCTCGTCGAGGACGAGTACCGGTTGGCGTTCGGCAAGCGGCTGGTCAACCGATCCGCTTTCCATGAACGCACGATGCGGTTCCGCACCGAATCGGGTTTGCGAGTGGACCTCATCGTCCGTGTTGCCGACGACGGTGTCGCCTTCCGCTACCGGCTCCCCGAGGTCGATGGCGGGTGGACGATCGACGCGGAGCACAGCGAGTTCCGCTTGCCGGCGGGTCGGTGTTGGATCGCGCCCTACGACGAGGTGGGGAAATGGGGACCGGCCTATGAGACCCTGTTCGTCGCCGGCGAGCCCATCGGGTCCGTCCCGCCATCGAACGGTAAGCAGTATCCAGGGTGGCAGTTTCCTGCGTTGTTCCATGTCGAATCGCTGTGGGCGCTGGTGACCGAATCGGATCTCGACCGTGACTATTGCGGGTGCCATCTCGCCGTTGCCGAGGACGGCGGCGGTGGTCGACCGGCCGGTGAACGAGATGTTGGCGGCACGTACCGCATCGCGTTCCCGCCGGCGGCCGAAGCCCTCGGGGTCGGATCATCCGAACCATCGGGCTCCGGTCCGATGCAGACGCCGTGGCGGCTCGTCGTCATTGCGCCGGAGCTGCGGGGCATCGTCGAGTCCGGTCTGGTCACGGACCTGGCGGGACCGAGCGAGATCGAGGATCCGTCGTGGATCAGGCCCGGACGATCCTCGTGGAGTTGGTGGTCGGACTTCGGCTCCTCGACCGACCACGATGCACTGCGGAGCTTCATCGACCTGGCGGCCGACATGGGTTGGGAGTACGCCACGATCGACGCCAACTGGCACACCATGGACGAGGACGATGTCCAGCGGCTCATTGGCCACGCCGACGGCAGGGGCGTCGGCCTGTTCCTCTGGTTCAACTCCGGGGGCCCGACCAACGACGTACCCGAGGGCCCACGGGACCGTCTGAGCGATCCGACCGCTCGCAATGAGATGCTGGCGTGGCTGGAGCGAAACGGGATCGTGGGGCTGAAGGTCGACTTCTTCGACTCCGACAAGCAGGTCGTGGTCCGGCAGTATCTCGATCTACTCGAGGACGCGGCGCGCCACCGGCTCCTCGTCAACCTGCACGGGTCCACACTGCCGCGGGGATGGGATCGCACCTGGCCGAACTGCATCAGCATGGAAGCGGTTCGCGGCGGCGAGCAGTACCGGCTCGACACCGCCTGGGCCGCAGAGGCTCCCCGCTACAACGCGATCCTGCCCTTCACCCGCAATGCCGTCGGACCGGTCGACTACACCCCGCTGGCAATCGCCGGGCCGGGCATCGGGCGGATCACGACCGACGGGCACGAACTGGCGTTGTGTGTGGTGCTGGAGTCCGGGGTGGTGACCCTGGCCGGGTCGGTCGAGGCGATCTGCTCGCTGCCGACCGAAGCCAAGGAGCTGCTGCGGGATCTGCCGGTGGCGTGGGACGAAACGAGGCTGGTCGCCGGATTCCCCGGCGAGTTGGCCGTGCTGGCTCGCCGCTCCGGAACCACCTGGTGGTTGGCCGGGATCAACGGGTGTGGCCATCCGCTCCCGGTCGCCGCCGACCTGTCGTTTCTCGGGGACGGCGAGTTCGTGGCGACGACCGTGACCGACGCTCGATCCGGTGGCGGGCTGCGCACCAATCGCACCCGGATCACCGGTCGGGAGTTCCTCAACATCCGGCTTCGGGGGGCCGGTGGCTTCCTCACCCGGGCGGTACCGATCGCCGAGGTCGACGACCCACCCGACGCCGATCAGGCACCCCGAGCCGTGTAGCCGGTCCGGGCGCCGACGCACCCCACTGCAACGTCGTCCTACGTCGCACATTCCGCGACCGAACGGAGCCACGTGAACGTGCGGTAAACTCCCGGTTGTGTCGTTACGGCCGATTCCGGTACTCCTGTACCACCGTATCGAACCTGAGGGCGCGGAAAACTCGACGGCGATCTCCACGCCGGTCGATGTCTTCAGGTCGCACCTGCGCTGGCTGACCGCCAACAGCTATCGGGCATTGACCCTTCCCGAACTCGAGTCGAGGATCAACGGCGCCGAGCCGTCGACCGGCAACGAGGTCGTTTTGACCTTCGACGACGGCTACAGCAGCCTTGGCGAGCTCGCCGTTCCGCTCCTCCGGGAGACCGGCCTGGCGGCTACATCGTTCCTCATCACTCAGCGGGTCGGCAAGGATGATCACCTCGAGTGGAACGACGTGCGGTCCTTCGCCGACGAGGGAGTGCTCGACTTTCACAGTCACAGCCACTCCCACGAACGCTGGCCACTCGGTCCGGTCAGCGTCGACGACGTGACGGACGACCTCGAGACATCCCGTCAGACACTGATCACCGAGCTCGGTCGGTCGGTCGACGAGCTGAGGTTCCTGGCCTGGCCCTACGGCCGAACCTGTGACGAGTGGGACGCCGCAGCCTCCCAACTCGGTTTCACCACCCAGTTCGTCGTCCAGCGGGGTGCCGTAACGCGACCGGGTCGTCATCTCCGTCTGCCCCGGCTGATGGTCGACGGCATGCCGCCGGCCCGCTTCGGTCGGTGGATGCGTACCTTGGGCACGATGTCTGGAGCGCACACGTCGAACCGAACCTTCGGCACGATCCGCCGGCTTCGCAACAACCCGGGCTACATCTGACGCCGGGCGGCGTCTGCGACAAAACCATCGGGACCGCCGAGAACCGTCGGAGGCGGGACCACGCAACGGGCCGTTACCCTCACGGAATGAGATCCGAGTCGCTCGACCACGCGGGAACCCCATCGAGCGCGCCCCACAGGGTGGCCATCCTTCAGCGACGCCTCGTTCAATACCGGCTGGCTCTCTTC
>JBFHEP010000186.1:0-8407 GCA_041584095.1 Acidimicrobiales bacterium
GACGAGCGCGTCGTACCACTGGGCCGCCATGACGGTCTCCACCGAGTCGGCGATCAGGTCGCGGCTCTGCAACGAGTACGACATGCCGTCGGTGCCCATGGACATGCCGTCCGAGACCCCGATGGAGTCGAACCGCATGCCGATCAGGTCGGCGTCGGTTACACCCCGCTTCACCTGGTCTGCCAGATCGCCGAGGTGCATGTTGCAGGGGTTGCCCTCGTACCAGCACGAGGCGATGCCGACCTGAGCCTTTTGCAGATCATCCGAGGAGAGGCCGGTGGCATAGAGCATGGCTTGCGAGGCACCCTGGCTCGGGGGCTGGGTGATGCGCGACGAGTAGCGGTTGAGGTTCGGCGTCGGGGCGCCGTCACCCGGATTGTTGCCGGTCATGGCTGTGAACATAGCGCCATCGACGGCGGGACCGGTAGATCTGCCCGCACGGGCAGCCGCGTCTTTGGCCTTTTTGACACACTTCTACATGCACTCGCCAGCAGCCGCTTGGGATACCCTGGGCAACGAGATGTCGGACTACGGCGCGGCTAATCCGCTTGCTCATTGGCCTCGGCCATTGACTTTTGTGCTGTCTGGTGGGGGATCCTACGGTGCGGTGCAGGTCGGAATGATCCGCGCCCTGGTGGAGGCGGGCGTGACACCGGATCTGGTGGTCGGCTCCTCGGTGGGCGCTTTGAACGGTGCGGTTGTGGCCGCCGACCCCGAAACAGCGGCCGACCGCCTGATGAAGATCTGGGAACAGATCGACCGCCGGACGCTCTACGGCGCCGACTCCCGTCTGCGTGCCGCCTGGGAGGTTGCACGCGAGGGTTTGACCGGCCAGGGGGCGGCTCTCTGTTCGCCAAAGCCGCTGGCCCGACTCATCGACTCGGCAATCGACGTCGAGCGGATCGAACAGCTGCCCACGACAATGGTGGTCGTGGCCACCGATCTTCTGGTCGGCCAACCGAAGCTCCTGCGCCAGGGGCCGCTTGCCCCGGCGTTGCAGGCCAGTAGCGCCGCTCCGGTTCTCTTTCCACCGGTCCAGATCGAGGGTGTCATCTACGTCGACGGAGCGGTCTCGGCGAACGTGCCGGTCCGCCAGGCGCTGGCGGCCGGGGCTCGGAGCATGATCGTGCTCGACTCCGGACCGGCCCACATGCCGGGCTTCATTCCCCGGACACCCTTCGAGGCCCTCCATCAGGCGTCACGGATCATGGTGAGCAGCCAACATGCCGACGCCGACGACGACCTGTCGAACCGCCATCCGATCATGCGCCTCCCGAGGCCAACACCACCGGCCTTGAGTTCGTTCGACTTCAGCCAGACTCGGGAGCTGATCGAGATGGGGTTCAATTCGACAAAGCAGTTCTTGGGCGACTACGAGGAGCTGTCCGACGCCGGTCGGCGCCTCTGATCGGCTGTTGGCGCGCCAATCGGCGGATCAGTCGACAGGCCGCAGCCGGGACCCGGCCCTGGTCGTCAGGCTGATGCGGGGCGGTGCGCTCTTCTGTTTCGGGACGGCGTGCTCCCAGTGATGCTGGGTGGCACCGCCCATCACCAGCAGGTCGCCCGAACGAACGGGAAAGTTGCTGGACGTCTTGCGTTCGCCGGTGAGCGACCGATCCCTCATCATGAAACTCCTCGGTCCGCCGAGACTCATGATGGCCACCAGCGGGTCGACATTGGAGCGACCGATCCGGTCGGCGTGCCAGGCCACGCTGTCGGCCCCGTCGCGATAGAAGTTGCAGAACAGACCGGTGAAGCTCCGCTTGTACTGTTCTTCGAGTACCGCAACGGCGTCGTGGACGACCGTGGGAATCCGACCGTCGTGGAGTTCAAGGCGAGACGTCAGACGGGGTTCGTCGATCCACCTCCCGTACATGAGCCGTTGACCCTGGTCCCAGTCGAAGGATTCCACGACCCGATCGAACAGGGCGTCGGCACCGATGATCAGCCGGTCGACCTGATCGACCCAACAGCAGGGGTCGAGCTGGTGCCGATTGAACACCGGCCTCGGGTTTACGATCGGTTCGCTGCCGTGGTCGGGCAGCTGGCCGAAGAGGGTGAGCGGGAGTGGCGCGCATCGGTCGGTGGTTCCTTTACCCTGCGCTGACGCGATGCCGCCGTCTTGGACGGGTTCGGCATGCACATCGGCCAGTGTACTCGAACCAACGTTCGGGTCAACCCGACCGCAGGCGAATGGTGGGATGACGGCGGGTCGGAGATGATCAGAACAGAACGAAGAGGCTGTGCGCCTCGATGAGCCTTCGGCCGTCACTGCGGCGCTCGATCGCACCCGAGACCCGGACCGTCCTCGACCGGGGTCGCTCGGCGGCGGCGATCACGCGGTACGGGCCATCGGCCAGGAGTACCGGCTCCCGGTAGCGGGTGTCGAGCCGGCCGGTGACCACCGGCCCGCCGAGGGCGGCCGTCGCGGCTCGAGCACAGACGTGATCGAGCACTGTGGCGGCCAGTCCACCATGGAGCCAGCCCTGCTTGCCTCGATGTTCGGGGAGCGGATGGAACAAGCCTTCGGCCGACCAGGTGCCGTCGGTGCCGTCGACGATGTCGACGTCGGGATGGAGCGCGCCGAAGAGCCGGGCCGCTTCAGCGTTTACCGACGAGGTTGCTCCGGTGCTCCGATTCGCGGCGGTCAGACCGATCGACTCCTGCTTCCGGCGAACAGGGTGGCGAAGTAGGCGATCGTCGTCGCCGCGGCGGCAACATAGGTGAACGCAGCGGCACGCAGCACCTTTCGAGTGCCGTCCTCCTGCTCGGGGTCGGTGAAGCCGAGTTCTCGGAGGTTACGCAGCGCCCGACGGCTGGCGTTGAACTCGACCGGGAGGGTGGCCAGCTGGAACAGGACCATGCCGGCGAGCAGGAAGGCGCCGAGCCGCAGGATCGCGCCGCTTCCGGTGAACAGTCCGGCCATCACGATGATCGGGCCGATGCGGGAACCGAAGGCGGCCAGCGGCACCAGGTAGCGCCGCAGGCGGAGACGAACGTCGTTGCTGGCGTCCTGCATTGCGTGTCCGGCTTCGTGGGCCGACACGGCGACGGCGGCAACCGACGCCTCACCGTAGTTGCTCGCCGACAACCGGAGGATGTCCTTCTGCGGGTCGTAGTGGTCGGTCAATCGACCTCGCACCGGTTCGATGCGAACGTTGGTCACGCCGTTCTTCTGCAGGATGGCCGCCGCGGCCTGGGCCCCGGTGATTCCGTGGGTGTGCGGTACCCGACTCCACGTGGCGTAGGTGCCCGCCAGCCATCGTTTGACCAGCCAGGAACCCAGGAAGGCCACCCCGGCGATGATGTAGACGGTCGTGGTGCTCATCGCCACTCCTCTCCCGGTCGGCCTCGTCGTGAGGTCGTCGACCTCCCTAGCCTAGAAGCAATGGCCGGCAGTGGTGTTTTCCCTGGATCCTTCAATCCGCCGACCGTCGCCCACCTGGCCATCGCCGAGGCGGCCCGTGAGAAACATCGACTCGACCGCGTCGATCTGGTTGTGAGCCGTCGGGCGCTGGCGAAGGAGGAGGTCGAACACCCCCGCTTCGACGATCGGATCGAGGTGATCCTCCGGACGATCGAAGTGCATTCGTGGCTCAACGTGGTGGTCACCGAGGCCCAACTGCTGGTCGACATCGCCCGCGGCTACGACCTGCTGATCGTCGGAGCCGACAAGTGGACACAAATCCAGGAGCTGCGGTGGTACGACACACCTGGGGACCGCGACCGGGCAATGGCCGAGTTGCCGTTGACCGCCATCGTGCCCCGGCTCGGGCATCCCGTGCCGGACGACCGCGTTCTCGAGCTGGACGACGCCACGTTGGCCGCCGTTTCGTCGACCCGGGCTCGGGAGGGTGAGATCGATCTCATGGCCCCTCCTGCTCGGCGATTCGCGCTCGAGAGCGGCGCCTGGATCGACCCCGACCGCTACGAAGGCGGTTGAGCGAATCCGGACTGGTCAGTCGCCTGGAATACCCGCCATTCGACTCCTGTTGTAATAGTCCTAGCCGTGTAATGAAGATTACAACCGAGCTACGAGCCTATTGATCAACCAGAGAGCAGCACCGGATACAACACCATGCCGACCACTGATCTTCCCGAATCGGAATCCGAATCCCAGACCGACGCGTCTCCGGAACAGGCGACCGTCGCCTACCCCGTACTTCCCATCCCCGACGGTGTCGTCTTTCCCGAGATGGTCCTAACCGTGACCATGCAATCCGGCGAGGCCCAACGCCTGCTCGAGGACGTGGGCCGCGACGATCAAACCACACTCCTCCTCGTCCCCAAGACCGACGAAAAGTACGCCAGAGTCGGCGTGACCGCCACTGTCGTCGGCCGCGATCGGATGCCCGACGGTACTCCGGTCGTCACCCTACGGGCCCACCACCGCGCCATCGTCGGATCCGGAGTGATCGGCCGAACCGGCGGGCTGTGGGTCGAGGCCACCGTTGTCCCCGATCAGAGCCTCAGCGACTCCGCGCCCGGCGACCGCACCGAACGGATCCGGCAGCTCGCCGTCGAGTACCGGGCCCTCGCCTCCACCCTGCTCGACCGGGTGGGAGGCCGGGCCGCCATCGGCGCCATCCCGAAGGTCGACAAGCCCGGACCGCTGGCCGACTCGATCGCCTACTGGCCGGAGCTGACCCACGAGCAGAAGATCAAGCTGCTGGAGACCGTCGAGGTCGACGCCCGCCTCGAGCTGGCCACGGAATGGGCCCGCACGGCACTGGCCGAGGTCGACGTTCGTCGCGACATCGAGGGCAAGGTCAACGAGGGGCTGGAGGACAACCAGCGGGAGGCCATCCTGCGCCGCCAGCTGGCCGCCATCCAGTCCGAGTTGGGCGAGGGTGATGGCGACGCCATCGCCGAGTACCGGGCCAAGTTGGCCGAGCTGACCGTCGAGGGGGCCGACCATCTTCCCGTGGCAACCGCCGAGGCCATCGAGCGGGAGATCGACCGGCTGGAACGCATCGGCAACGAATCGATGGAGTCCAACTGGATCCGCACCTGGCTCGACACCGTGTTCGACATTCCGTGGGCCCACAGTGCCGCCGAGCACATCGAGCTGACCGCCGCCCGCGCCATCCTCGACGACGACCACACCGGCCTCGACGAGGTCAAGGAACGACTCATCGAATACCTGGCCGTGCGTCAGCTGAAGGCCGCCCGCAGCGCAACCCGATCGACCGAGGACGGTGCCGAGGCGTCCCGACCCCGTGGCCGGCGGCGGGGCGGCGCCATCCTCGCCCTCGTCGGCCCTCCCGGCGTTGGCAAGACGTCGCTCGGCGAGTCGGTTGCCCGATCACTTGGTCGGTCGTTCGTGCGCCTCGCGCTCGGCGGGGTTCGGGACGAGGCCGAGATCCGAGGCCACCGGCGAACCTATGTCGGAGCCCGGGCCGGACGCCTGGTCAATGCGCTGATCGAGGCCGGTTCCATGAACCCTGTTGTCCTCCTCGACGAGATCGACAAGGTGAGCGGCGGCTGGAACGGCGACCCGTCGGCCGCCCTGCTCGAGGTCCTCGATCCGGCCCAGAACCACTCGTTCCGTGATCACTACCTGGAGTTCGAACTCGACCTCTCCGACGTGGTGTTCATCGCGACCGCCAACACCCTCGACACCATCCCCGGCCCGCTTCTCGACCGCCTCGAGATCATCACGCTCGACGGCTACACGACGACGGAGAAGGTGACGATCGCCCGAGATCATCTCCTCCCCCGGCTCATCGAGCGCAACGGTCTCCTGCCCTCGGAACTGGAAATCGACGACGATGCGATCACGACCGTGGCCGCCGACTACACCCGGGAGGCCGGAGTTCGCCAGCTGGAGCGTCAACTCGACAAGATCGTCCGCAAGGCGGCGGTCGAGATCAGCGACAAGGCCGGCGACGCCGCAGCGACCGGTGACCCGGTTCCTGAGGCCGTCGTGATCAGCCAGGACGATCTGGCCCGTCTGCTGGGCAAGTCGATCCCCCGCGAGGAAACCGTCGATCGGATCGACCGGCCCGGCATCGCCACCGGTCTCGCCGTGACCGGTGCCGGTGGCGACGTGCTGTTCGTCGAGACGGCACTGGTGGCCGGCAAGGGCGAACCGATCCTCACCGGTCAACTCGGCGACGTGATGAAGGAATCGGCGTCGATCGTGACCTCGCTCGTGGCGGTGCAGCTCGAGACCGAGGGCGGATCGATCCCCGACGACCATCGGATCCACGTGCACTTCCCCGCCGGGGCGGTCCCCAAGGACGGACCGTCGGCCGGTATCACCATGACCACGGCGCTGGTCAGCCTGCTGACCCGACGTCGAGTGCGCTCCGATGTGGCCATGACCGGTGAGATCACGCTCCAGGGCAAAGTCCTGCCCATTGGCGGAGTCAAGCAAAAGGTGCTCGCCGCTCATCGGGCCGGGATCACCACCGTGCTGCTCCCGATCGGCAACGGGCGAGATCTCGACGACATCCCCGACGACGTCCGGGAACGGATCGACATCAAGCTCGTGGAGAACATCGAGCAGGTGCTCGACCTGGCTCTGGAACCTGAAGTTGCGGAGCCTGCAACCGCCTCCTGATCAACGCAATGTCCTCTCCCCAATGGTGAGCGCCCCGGCCGGACCCACCCTCCGACGGTCGGGGCGCTTGCCGTATGCCTGCGGACTGAAGCAACACGCGCGGTTTTCGCCCGATCGTGCTTTGTTTCGGCGGGCAAACCGCCATCCTCTTCTCGCTTGCGTTCGGGTCGACGGGAAATCCCACCCGCGGGTTTACCCCTGTCGTGGGGTCGCGACAATACTTGTGTGCCGCAGGACGTGAAGGAGCACACTCATGACAGCAGTAGAAGGTTCGATTCTCGGTAATGCGGTGCTTCGGCGCGAGGACCCGACGCTGCTCACCGGCGCGGACAAGTTCTATGACGACATTGCGGTCGACGGTGTGGGATACGTGCACTTCGTGCGTTCCGACTACGCCCACGCCAGGATCGGTTCGATCGACACTTCCGACGCCGAGGCCGTCGAGGGGATCGTCGGCGTGTGGACGGCCGACACGCTCGACATGCCGTCCTTCAAGGCGTTCGGCGCCTTCCCCGACGTGGTGAATCGACCGCCGCTGGCCAAGGGAAAAGTCCGATTCGTCGGCGACATCGTGGCCGTCGTGGTGGCCGACAGCCGGGCCGCCGCCGCTGATGCCGCCGAGCTCGTCTTCGTCGACTACGAACCGCTGCCGGTGGTGGTCGACATCGAAGCCGCTCTGGAGGACGACGCCCCGATCCTGTTCGAGGACCACGGGTCGAACTTGATCTTCGAAACCGCGATCGAAGCCGACGGCGACCCCTTGGCGGGCGCCGATCATGTGACGGAGGGTCGAGTCGTCAGCCAGCGGCTTGCCGGTGTGCCGATGGAGCCCAACGGCTGCCTGGCTGTTCCGGACGGCGATCAGATGACCGTGTGGATTCCAAGTCAGACGCCGAATGTCCACAAGGACCAGATCGTTGCGGCGTCCGGCCTCGACGCCGAGAAGGCACGAGTGGTCGCACCGGCGGTCGGCGGTGGCTTCGGCCCGAAGGCCGCTCCCTACGTCGAACATCACATCACCACTCGCCTTGCCTCCGAGCTCGGCCGACCGATGAAGTGGACGGAGGAGCGATCCGAGAACATGGTGTCGATGGCCCACGGTCGGGCCATGGTCATGTATGCCAAGCTGGGCCTGACCAGCGACGGCGTCATCACCGGACTCGATGTCGAGCTCGTGGCCGACGCCGGCGCCTACCCAGCCCTCGGGGCGTTCCTCACCACGTTCACCCAGTGGATGATTCAGGGTGTCTACAGGATTCCCACCATCCGTTACCACGCCCGATCGGTGGCGACAAACACCACGTTCACCGCCGCCTACCGGGGTGCCGGACGGCCCGAGGCCACCCAGCTGCTGGAGCGGATCGTCGACATGGCGGCCGACGAGCTGGGAATCGATCCAGCCGAGATCCGCCGCCGCAACTTCCTCCAGCCCGGCGACTTTCCGGTCAAGACCCTCGGTGGTATGGACTACGACTGCGGGGAGTACGAGAAGGCGCTCGACGCCGTGCTCGAGGCTGCCGACTATCAAGGTCTGCTGGCCGAGCAGGCCGGGCGCCGGGAAGCCGGTGATTCGAAGCAACTAGGCATCGGGGTTGCCTCGTACGTCGAAGTGACGGCCCCGGCCGGCCTCCACGTCGAGTACGGGGCGGTCGAGGTCAACACCGACGGAACCGTCACCGCCCGGGTCGGCACCTCGGCTCACGGCCAGGGTCATATCACCGCCTTCTCGATGATCATCTCCGACATGCTCGGTGTGCCCATGGACTCGATCACGATTCTCCAATCCGATACGGCCGAAATTCCCCGAGGCGCAGGGACGTTGGGATCCCGTTCGCTACAGAC
>JBFHEP010000187.1:0-8398 GCA_041584095.1 Acidimicrobiales bacterium
CGACCGTGACGTGACCCTCACGCCACCCCAGGACCGTGACATCGCCATGGTCTTCCAGAACTATGCGCTCTATCCGAACATGACGGTCGCCGCCAACATGGGCTTCGCGCTCAAGCAGC
Organism: Acidimicrobiales bacterium; assembly: GCA_041584095.1. GTDB lineage: Bacteria > Actinomycetota > Acidimicrobiia > Acidimicrobiales > SZUA-35 > JAHELU01. Next base: position 120 of record JBFHEP010000187.1, read on the forward strand.
AGGGTGTCCCGAAGGAGGAACGAGCCAAGCAGGTCAGGGAGGCAGCTCGAATCCTCGGCCTCGAGGAGTTCCTCGATCGCAAGCCGAAGAACCTCTCCGGTGGCCAGCGTCAGCGGGTGGCCATGGGGCGGGCCATCGTGCGACATCCCCAGGTGTTCCTCATGGACGAGCCCCTGTCGAACCTCGATGCCAAGCTCCGCGTCCAGACCCGCACCGAGCTCACCGACCTGCAGGCCCGCCTGGGCGTGACCACCGTGTACGTGACCCACGATCAGGTCGAGGCCATGACCATGGGGCATCGGGTCGCCGTGCTCAAAGACGGTGTCCTCCAGCAGGTCGACGAGCCGCGCGTCCTCTACAGCCACCCCGCCAACCTGTTCGTCGCCGGCTTCATCGGCTCGCCGGCCATGAACCTCGTCGAGGTTTCCCGCAACGGCACCCCGCCGAGCATGGGATCACTCCCGGTCCCCGTCGCCCCCGATGTCGCCCATGACCTCGAAAGCACCGGCGGTGACCTGGTGGTGGGGGTCCGACCGGAGCACCTCACCGTCGCCGCCGAGGGCCTGCCGGGCAAGGTGATCGTGGTCGAGGAGCTCGGGTCGGAGGCCTACATCCACGTGCAGGTCGATCACCAGAACGAACCGATTCAGCTCGTCGTCCGTACCCCGGGCGAAACCGAGATCGATCGTGACGACACCGTCCATATCGCTTTCAACGGTCCGACCCACGTCTTCACGGCCGACGGGCGTCGTCTGGGTAACTGATCCCCCTCGTCGACCCCTGCGACGTACGATGCCGGCTCTCTCCCCCCGGAACGTCTCTCCGTCGCAGGGGTCGATCCTTCCTTCGTGCGAGCGGGCGCCTGACATGACGGGCGGCGGGCGATGACGATGGAGGGCCGGGTTGCCCTGGTGACCGGGGCGGCCGGCGATCTCGGTCGGGCGGCGGCGGCCCGGCTGGCGGCCGACGGGGCCTCGGTTGCGGTGTGCGATCTCCCCAGTCGCACCGACGCCCTGGCCGCCGCCGTGGAGGCCTGCCGGTCGGTCAATCCCGCAGCCTCCGTGACGATGGCCTCCTTCGACGTGACCGATCCCGAGTCGGTCGGGGACGCCCTTGCGCTCGTGGTCGACGAGATCGGGGTGCCGGACGCGGTCTACAACAACGCCGGCTACCAGGGCTCGTTCGCCAACACCGCCGAATACGATATCGACGACTTCCGCCGGGTCCAGGAAATCAACGTGACCGGGGTCTTCGTCGTCCTCCGGGCCTGCGTCAACGCCCTCCTGGAAGTCGGGCGCCCCGGCTCGATCGTCAACGCGGCCTCGATGGCGGCTCTGGCCGGGCCGCCGAACATGGTGGCCTACGCGGCCTCGAAGGCCGCCGTGCTCGGCCTGACCAAGACGGCTGCCACCGACCTTGCAGCCAACGGGATCCGGGTCAACGCCGTCAGCCCGGCATTCATCGGCCCGGGCATGATGTGGGATCGCCAGGTCGAGCTGCAGGCGGCCGCTCCCAGCCAGTATTACGGCGACGACGTCGAGACGGTGGCGGCCCAGATGATCGGCCAGGTTCCGCTCCGACGCTACGGTACCCCGGACGAAGTGGCGTCGGTTGTGCGGTTCCTCCTGTCGGACGATGCCTCCTACCTCACCGGCGTCAACATCGAGGTGGCCGGTGGCGCCTCGTGACCCACCTCAGGGAGCGGCCTGAATCGTCCCTGATCGATTCGGGTGAGGTAGCGGCCGGATCGCAGCTGGAGCTGCTCGAGGAGGTCCGTCATGTTCACCGGATCCCAGGAACGGGTATGACACTGTCATATCCACTTCATCCCGCTTCGGACGTTCCTCCATGCAACCGGGAACACCGGAGGAAGGACATTCGCACGATGAGCGCAACCGTCATTCTCGACGAGGAACTCGCCGAACTCAGTCGACCGACCGGCCCACCGGGACAACGTCGACTCCTCGGCGAGATCGGCATCGCGATTCAGCCGGCGAGACTCGTGCTTCGGACACCACGCCTCCTCCGGGCGCCGAAAGGAGACAGCCGCATCACCGTCCTCATGCCGGGTTGGCGTTCGCCGGAAGCAGCAATGGCACCGATCGGCGCCTACCTACGGCGCCTCGGCCACGACACCCGCCACTGGGGGCTCGGCGTCAACCACGGCGACGTCGAGGAGACCAGGAATCGTCTGATCGAGATTGTCGAGGATCTCGCGGCCCAGCAGGGCCGACCGGTGAATCTCGTCGGTTGGAGCCTGGGCGGAATCGTGGCCAGAGAGGTCGCTCGGAGCCGGCCCGAGATCGTCCACCGGGTCGTCACCTACGGCTCACCAGTGCTGGGCGGCCCGACCCACACCGTAGGCGCAGCCTCCGTCGGGACGGCCGAGTGCGCACGGATCGCTGCCCTTCAGGAATATCTCGACGCCACGAACCCCATCCGGGTGCCGATCACGGCGATCTTCACCCGCAACGACGGTGCGGTCGATTGGCGGGCCTGCATCGACCGATCCTCACTCGACGTCACCATGGTCGAGGTCGCCTCGACCCACGTGGGGCTGGGCATCGATCCCGACGTTTGGGTCACCATCGCCCGAGCTCTGGCACCTTCCTGATCAATCGGCCACGATCGTCGTGGTGCGGGCGATCGCCGATCAGGTGTCGGATCTCTGAAACAGGGCGGCGATTGCCACCGCAACCGTGAGGACAACAGCTGCGCCCAGGAAGGTTTCAGCCAGTGCCGACGTGGAGATCTCGATGGTGGCATCGGCGACCGCTTCGGCGTAGCCCGGGTCGGTGATGGGGGGCAGTTCCACATCGGCTCGCATGGCGTCGTAGCGACGGAGGCCCCACGTTGTCAAAGCCGCCAGCCCGACGCTGAACCCGATCAGCCGGGCGACGATGACCAAGCCGGCCGCCAGGCCTCGTTCGTCGTCGCCGGCGGCATCGATCACCGTTGCGCTCGTCGGGGCCAGGACCAACCCGATCCCGGCCCCCACCAGGCCGAGCTGGACGGCCATCGTGAGCGCCCCGGTTTCCGGCATCCAGACGAGCCCCATCAGAGCCAGCCCGCCGGTGGCGACAACCAGCCCGGTGACCACCGGAACGCGGTTGCCGAACCGGCCGCTGACGACGCCACCGATGTAGGACGTGGCGGCCATCGCCGTGGTGAGGGCGGTCAAGAGCCAACCGGCGCGCACTGCGCTTCGAGCGATGCCGCCCTCGACGATGTTGACGAACAACGGAACATTGATGAGCGCGGTGACCAGACCCACACTCAACAGGCAGTTGATGATCAGGGCGGCCGCCACCGGCCTTTGCCGGACCAGCGTCGTGTTCAGCAGCGGCTGGTCGACGCGCCGCTCGTTCCAGGCGAACAACAGCAGGGTCGCGGTGGCAACCAGGTAGAGGACCGGTCCGGAGATCCCGGGACCGGGAGAGTCTGTCAGCTCCTCGAGGCCGGTCACGGTCTGGATCCTGGCCTGGCTCAGCAGGGCAACGTTGACGGCGACCAGCCCGAGGGTCAGCAGGGCAACACCGAACCAGTCGACGTTCCGATCCAGTCGCCGGCGGGCGGCGTCTCGGGGACCAAGCGCCCACCAGCCGGCCACGATCCCCACCAACGCCAGCGGGAGGTTGAGGTGAAACTGCCACTGCCACGACAGGTAACGAACGAGGACCGCTCCATAGAGTGGACCCCAGACCCAACCGATCGTCTCGACCGCGGCCAGCACGCCCAACGCCCGGGTTCGTCGAGGGCCGACGTGCAGGTCACCGGCCACGGCGAAGGCAACCGGCACCAGGGCTCCGCCTCCAACCGCCGTCAGAGCCCTACCCATCAGGAGCGTCGACAGCGTGTCAGCCCGAGGCACGACCAGCGACCCGACTCCGAAGATCACCAGTGCGGTCACGAACACGGCTCGGCGGCCGACGACGTCGCTGAGCCGGCCCGCCACCGGCATCACGGCGATATAGGCGATGAGATACACGTTGACGATCCACGCCGCATCCCCCAGATCATCGGGTATCACGAGGTTGAAGTCGTCGATCATCGGTCGCAGCATGGTGGAGACGACCATGAGATCATCCGCGGCCACGAACACACCGAAGGCGACAACGGCCAGGATCGCCCGCGGAGTCGGTTGCCGGTTCATGACTCAGCCTCCGGCGTTCAGCTCCGGCGGGTCGATGGTCACTTCCTCGTCATAGTCGCTGACGGTCATCCGCCAATCGCTGACGGCACCGTCCACATCGACGGCGAACGACGCCTCGACGACTCGATCGCTGGCGGCGTCGATCCAGAGATCGACCTCGCTTTCCTCGTTGACCAACCCGCCGGTCAGCACGGCCACTCGCTCGGCTGTGACCGAGGTTCTCACATGGTGGACGTCCTGCCGGTCGGGATCCGCCTCGTCGGAGGATTCGCCGGTGGACGGATCAGCGGGTTCGTCGACCAGTTCAGCAGTCGCCGACGCTTCACGCAGCACAGCCGGAATGCCGGTCTCGGCATCGAAGAGTTGCGCCGGATCGAACGCGAAGTTCTCCGGTGCCTCCGCCCATTCACCGGTCAACGGATTGGTCAGCCAAAGTTGGCCGTCGATGGCGATGGCCCCGACCTCGGTCACGAAGCCGAGGGCTTGGACCGTGAGGACCGCCTCCGAGGATCTGGGGGCGGCGAATCTGCCATCAGCGGCTTGGAACGCGAACTGTTCGGCGTCGTCGATGAATACCGTGGCCCCAGCCTGTTCGATGGTGAACGAGGCCGACTCGACCGTGGACATGGCCGCCGCCGCATCGGTGACAACCTGTTCGGCCGTCAGCTCCTCGAGACCCTCCCTCTCCGAGTCCGAGGAGGCGGTGCAGCCGGCCAGTGCGCATGCCACCGCGCAAGCAAGCATCGTCGTTGCTGCCAAGGGAGATCGCCACGCCATCTCAGGATCCTAGATTGCCCGACGGTCCGAGGCGCAACGCGCGAGAGTGTTGACATGACGGCTCGACCCCGATTTCGTGTCAGTGGTCCGACGATCGACGCCGCAGATCCCATCCGGCTGGCTCGGTTCTACGAGCAGCTGCTCGGCTGGTCGATCGTCGAGCAGGAGGGTGGGGGAGCGGGTCCGGCCCACGAACCGGCGTGGGCCAAACTGCGGTCACCCGACGGGTTGCTCAAGATCGAGATCCAGCACGAACCCCACTACGTCAGGCCCGTGTGGCCGCCCGAGTCAGGGAACCAGCTGATGATGATGCACCTCGACGTCGGCGTGTCGGATCTCGATGCCGGCATTGCATGGGCGGAGCAATGCGGCGCCCAGCAGGCCGGTCATCAACCCCAGGACGACGTGCGGGTCATGCTCGACCCCGAAGGTCACCCGTTCTGCCTGTTCGCCGACCCGAGAGCCTGAGCGAACGCCGCAACGTCAAACCGTCGGGACCGCCACACCCACCGATCGAGCAGTATCCGCAATGGAGGCCCAGCTCCCGTCCGCAAGTTCGATCCCGTGCTGCTCCCGGTGGGCTCGACGTCGGCGTTCCGGTTCACCCGGGAGAAGCACCTCGCCACCGGGTGACGTCGGCCGGGCGCTGACGAACCAGTCGACATACGTCATGGCGTCGGCCATCGCCTCGTCGTCCGGCGAAAACTGCTCGACGTCGAGATAGATCGACAGCATTCCGTTGCCGTGCTCCTTCGGCGGGGGTCCGGCGGTGTCGGAGCCGATGAGGGCCCCGGCCAGGAGCTCGCACATGAGCGCCAAACCTGATCCCTTGTGGTCCGCCATCGCCCGAAGCGCACCCTCGCCGTGGCGCGGGTTGGGGGAGCGGCCGGCGACGTGCGGGCCGTACAGTATTGCCGGGTCGTCGGTCAATCTGCCGTCGGGTGTCACCAACGCATCGGCGGGGATCGGTGGTCCTCCGTTGAGGGCGACCAAAACCTTGCCCTCGGCCACCACCGACGTGGCGAAATCGAGGATCAGCGGCTCACGATCGGCAAGTGGAACCCCGATGCTCACCGGATTCGTGCCCATGCGTCGCTCGACGGCGCCGAACGGGGCGACCAGGATGCTGGAGGCCACGTTGACGAGGTGGATGGACACCTGGTTGGCGGCGGCCGCCATCTCCGCGTACCGGCCGATTCGGCCCAGATGCCCTGATCGGCGAAGTCCGACGACCGACACCCCGTGGGTCGTCGCACGCTCGATTCCCAGGCGACAGGCCATCGGCCCGATCGTCTGCCCGAAACCGTGGTTGCCGTCGACCACGGCGAAGGCTCCGCCGTCGATCACGATCCCCAGCGAACCGTCGCTCACCATCGATCCCGCCCGCAACGCCTCCACGTATCGCTGCGTTCTCACCACGCCGTGACTGTCGTGGCCGGCGAGGTTGGCCAGCACCAGGTCCTCGGCGATCCGGTCGGCCTCGTCGTCCGAGCAGCCGGCGGCTCGGAAGATCTCGGTCACGAACCGCCGCAGCGGCTCTGCTTGAATCCTCATCGACTGCGCCTCGACATCTTCTCTCCTCCCGGTCGGACGGCCGACACTGACTCCAATGATGGACCACCGTGGCCCGGCTGGTCGACTACCGTCGACGTGGTGGATCCGATCTCCCAGCACGAGTTCGAGGCCATGGTGGCCGACGCCCTCGATGGCCTTCCCGAGGAATTCGGAACGTTGATGGACAACGTGGTGGTCCTCGTCGAGGACGACCATCCCGACGACCTGCTCGGTCTCTACGAGGGCATCCCCCACACCGACCGGATGGACTACGGCGACATGGCACTACCCGACCGCATCACGCTGTATCGTCTGGCGCTCTGCCGCTCCGTCGACGATGTCGACCAGCTGGCCGAGGAGATCCACGTCACCGTCGTTCACGAGGTGGCCCACCACTTCGGCATCGACGACGATCGCCTGCATGAGCTCGGCTGGGATTGACCGGTCGCTGTTTCCCTAGGTTTCGTAAAGATTTTGGTGGGTTGACCCGCTGGCTGACGGGTGTGGCTAACATCGTGAAGATGTCTGGCGGCCAGTACGGTCGCGACAAACCAAACGCCGCACAACAATTTGCAGGAGCAGGCAAATAGCAATGACGGTCGTCCCCACCACGACAATTGCTGATCACTTCGTTGTCCACGGATGCCCGAACTGGGTTGACTTGCACACGCCCAGTGTCGAGAAGTCGGAGGCGTTCTATGGCGCGCTGCTCGGCTGGACGTTCAGCTCCCGCTTCAGCCTCGATCCGGACGTCACGGGTTTCGACCCCGACGGCGAACCGTGGGAGGGGGTGCGGGTGACGTCCATGGCCCGCTGCAACGACCGTCCAACCGCCGAGCTGATCGAACCCGACGAACCCTTCATCGACATAACCCTGACGTCGCGCTGGTACATCCACCTGTGTGTCATCGACATCGTCGCCGCGCTGCGTCGCGTCGAGGCCGCCGGTGGCACCGTGCTTCGGAGTCCCCGCTCCCGCGGATCGATGGCCACCGTCGCCTCCGTCCTCGACCCGAACGACGCCCTCATCTGCCTCTGGCAGCCTCGTGACCAAGCCGGGAATCCGTTCGCCGGATCATCCGGCTCCCTGGCGTGGATCGAACTGGAGTCGCCCGACCTGGACGTGGCCCAGTCGTTCTATGGCAGGGTGTTCGACTGGGTTCCCCGTCCGCTCGACGCAGCCGATGCAAACGACCCCGCCCCTGCAGCCGACGTTGCGTCCGCAACGGATTCCGAATACCGGGTGTTCACCACATCGATCGGTCCGGTCGCCGGCGCCATCAAGCCGACCGTCGACGAAATCCCGGCATCATGGTGTCCTGCCTTCTCGGTCGACGACGTCATCGCCTCCACTCGCAGGGCCACCGAACTCGGGGGCATGGTGATGACCGATCCCTACGACGTCCCCATCGGACGCCAGAGCGTCATCATCGATCCCGAAGGTGCCGTGTTCGCGCTCGTCGGGCCGCGCGTCGAACAATCGCACCCGCATCTCCAGCTCGACTGGTAGATACTGTCCGCCGCCGGCGAAATCCCTCCGTCATCTCCAAGCGACGGAGGGATCGCCGGGGACAGCATCTCAGACCTCGCGGATCCGGGTGACAATTTTCAGCTTGCCGCGCCCGTGGCTATCGTGGCAGCTATGGGTGAGTTGACCGATCGTCGTCGTCATGCACGCCGAGCCGCGGACGCAGCTTCGGTCGGTCATGACCACGTCGAACCTCATCATCACATGGTGCACGAGCATCGCGATGTGCAGGGGGGCGCCGCCCGGGCCGCCGTTTTCGGTATCTCC
>JBFHEP010000188.1:0-8388 GCA_041584095.1 Acidimicrobiales bacterium
GCCACCGCGTCGGCCTCCGCCACCATCTCCGCCAGCCCCGCCGGGGTCAGTACTCCGTGGAGGACGGCGCACCCGTCGTGGGAGAGTTCGGCCCGTATGCGCTCCACCAATGCGGCGTAGGTATTGCTCGTCGGTCGGTCGACGGGGAGCACGTCATAGTCGATGTGGGGATTCAAATGGTGCGTCCTTTGCAGGGAATCAGGTCACCGCCTCGAGGCGGGCGGGGACGTGTTTGTGCCACGGGGTGCCGGCGTAGGGATCTCGCCAGTCGGTCGACGTCAGCTCGTTGGGCGCCACGCCGGTCCGTTCCGGATTGCCGCCGGCAGGGGAGTAGTCGAGCCCGAGCCCGTTCGGCAGCGAGACGTGTCCGTCGAGCATCGTGTCGTTGACCTCCGCCACGGCAACGGCGGTGCCGCCCGGAGTGGTGATGCGGATCCGTGAACCCGACTCGACGCCGAGGGCCGCCGCATCGGCCGGGCTCAAGCGCAGCGCGCCCTCAGGGTCACGTTTGCGCCAGGACGGATCCCGCATGATCGTGTTGGCCGTGAAGCTGCGGCGTTCCCCCGCCGACAGGATCCAGGGATACTCGTCGCTGCGGTGATCAACCGGTTGATCGGCCAGCGCGGCCAGATCGGCCACCAATTCCGGCAGGTCGAGATTGATGCGGTCGCCGTCGACGTTCAACATCGTCCACGATTCGTCGTAGTCGTGGCGGGTGAAGATCACACCGTCGGGTGAACTCACCATGGCATCGAAGAGGGCGTCGGCGTCGGCGTGGCCGGCAGCCCTCACGGCCTCCGGATGCTTCATGGCCACCTGCTGGGCCGAGAACCACAGGGGGGCGGCCTCGGCCATGCCCTCGGGCAACGTCGGGCCCAGCGTTTCGTAGAGGACCACCGCCCCGTAGCCCGCCAGCTCGGGATTGGCCGAAACGGCGCCACCCAGGGCGTCGGCAAAGGCGTTGCGTCCCTCTGCCGCCGCCACTTTCAGCGGTGCCAGCAGCTCTTCGTCGATCACTCCAAGCTCGTGCAGCAACCGGCGATGAATCTCGGCCTCGGACAGGGTGCCCTCCAGGGGGCCCAGAATCGGCGCTCGAACGGTGAACGTGTTCTCCGGGAACGACAGATTGAAGAAGGTCGCCTCCGTCTTCTCGTATTGCGATGACGCCGGAAGGACGTAGTCGGCCAGCCGGGCTGTTTCGGTCATGGCCACGTCGATGACGACCGAGAACTCGAGCGCCTCCATGACCTCACGCCACTGGTCGGAAGATGCCAATGAGTGCACGGGGTTGGCGCTCTCGATGAACATCGCCCGGACGCGGTCCGGGTGGTCGGACAGAACCAGCTCCGGGATCTCGTTGCACGGCACGAGCCCGGAGATGATGGCTGAACCGGTTACCGGTGTCGCCGGCTCCCGGCCGGCGGCGCTGTAGTTGAACAGCGGCACCATCGACGAGTGGGTGGTCATGCCTCCGGGTTTGGCGAAGCTGCCGACGAGGAGCCACAGCAGCTTCTGCAGATAGGAGACCAGAGTGGAGTTCGGCGCCATCTCGATGCCGAGATCCTCGAGGACGGCGACCGAGTCGGCGGCGGCCAGACGGCGTGCCGCGGAGCGGATGAGGGCCTCGTCGACACCGGATCGTCCGGCGAAATCGGCGACGTCGACGCGCCCGAGCTCGGCGATCAGGGCCTCGGAACCGGTGGTGTTGTCGGCCAGCCACGCTGCGTCGTGCAGCGCCTCTTGAATCAGCACTCCGGCCAGTGCGGCGATACAGAAGGCGTCGGTACCGGGGCGGACCTGAAGATGGAAATCAGCCAACTCGGCGGTCTCGCTGCGGCGAGGATCGATCACGATCATCGAGCGGTCGGCGTCGGCCGCGATCTGCTTGAGGACCCGGCGGGCTTGGTCGAAACCATGCGATTGCCATGGGTTCTTGCCCACGAACACCGACACCTCGGCATGATGAAAATCGCCGTGGAGATGCGTACCGAACATTCGTCCGTCGACCCAGGCCTCGCCGGTCTTCTCCTGGGCGAGTGCGTTCGACCGCAGCCGGATGCCGAGTGCCCGGCGGGTCGCAGCGCCATAGGCTCCGCACAGGTGGTTTCCCTGACCGCCGCCGCCGTAGTAGAACAGCGACTCCGACCCGTGGGCGGCGACCACCCCCCGGAAGCCGTCGGCCACTTCGGTGATGGCGGTGTCCCAGTCGACCTCGGTGTAGGTGCCGTCGGCCTCCCGTCGCAGTGGTGATGTCAGCCGGCCGTTGGCGTTCTGATAGTGATTCAGCCGTAGCGCCTTCTCGCAGGTGTAGCCCTTGGAGGCGACATGGCTCTTGTTGCCCCTGACCCGGGTGATCTCCCGCCCGTCGAGGCGCACCTCCACCCCGCAGTTGGTGGAACAGAGAATGCAGACCGTCTTGTGCCACCCGTCGGTGACCGACCCATCAACCGCCTCTTTATCGCGGCTTTCCCCACCGACTCCTACAACGGTCATCACATACTCCTAACACTGCGACTGGATCATGGTGCCATTCCCCCCGACAAGAGCTCAACACAGGAGTTGACAAACCTCATGGCTAGTACCGATCTCAAGCGCTTCATGATCCCCGGCGCCCTCGTCGTAGGCGGTATCACCGCCGGCTCGATGCTGGCACCCGTAGCCTTCGCCTCCGCCGAAGAAGACACCACCGACACATCCGAATCGACGGATTCGACCGACACCGCCGATCAGACCACCGATTCGTCCGACCGCGTTCGTCGGGGCCGTCACCGCCATCTCGACCACCATCCGGTCGCCGAGGAGCTGACCGAGACGCTCGACATGACGGTCGCGGAGCTGCGGGCGGCATTCGCCGAGGGCAAGTCCCTGGCCGACATCGCCGCTGAGCAGGGTGTGCCGGTCGCCGAACTCGAGGCCGCACTCCTCGAGGCCGCCAACGAGCGCATCGACGAGGCGTTGGCCGCTGATCGGATCGATGCCGACCGGGCGGCCGAACTCAAAGAAGGCCTGGCCGATCGCATCAGCGAGATGGTCAACCGGGAACCCGGTGAGGGATTCGGGCGGGGTCGGGGCCGCGGCTTCGCCGGCGCCGGCGGCGGTGAGGTGGCCGAGTTCCTCGGGCTCACCACCGACGAGCTCCGGGCCGCATTCGCCGACGGTCAGACACTGGCCGAGGTGGCCGAGGCCCAGGGTGTGTCCGAAGACGAACTGGTGGCCTTCCTGCTCGAGCAGCTCGAGGAGCGTTTGGATCAGGCGGTCGAAAACGGCCGACTCGACGCAGACGAGGTGGAGGAGAAGCTGGCCGATGCCGCCGAGCGCATCGAGGAGCACATCAACGCCGAACCCGGTGACCGGCCCGAGGGCTTCCGAAACGGACCCCGACGGGGCCACGGTCATCGTGGTCACCACGGCGAGGACGGCGACATTGACGCCGACGGTGAGACCGTCGAGTCGTCACTGGACCTCTGAGGTCTCCCGGAGATGGGAATTTCAGAATTTCGGCCGGGACCGGGCATAAAACCTCCCGGTATCCTGGTTGAACATACTGCAACCGTTTCTCCCCCTTTGACGGATTGCAGCTAGCGTGACGGAGGATTGTTCCCTCCACCTCCGTCGCCACATCCACTGGACTCTCTTCAATCCCCCCACCGTTTGCTCCAGTGGAACCAGTGGCCCCGCCTCTCGTGCGGGGCCACTGACGTTCTGGCAACTACGCCGGCCGACGTGGGCGGCTACGGGTTACCGCGATAGAGGTTGGTGATCGGCATACGGCGGTCCTTGCCGAAGGCTCGGCGGGTGATGCGTGTGCCGAGCGGGCTCTGCTGGCGTTTGAACTCGGCGACGTCGACCATGCGGGCAATCCGCTTGGAGGTCTCCGGGTCGTAGCCCTCGGCGATCAGGTCGGCGGCCGTCTTGTTGTGCTCGACGATCTGGGCCAGCATCGGATCGAGAATCTCGTACGGCGGCAGACTCTGGTCGTCACGCTGGTCGGGTCGCAGCTCCGCCGACGGCGGCTTGACGAGGATGTTCTCCGGGATGATCTCGCGCCCGGCCCGGCGGTTGTAGTCGCGAGCCAGCTCGTAGACCTGGAGTTTCCACACGTCCTTGATGACGGCGTAGGCGCCGGCGGTGTCGCCGTAGAGGGTCGAGTAGCCGACGGCCAATTCGCTCTTGTTGCCGGTGGTCAGCACCAGCCAACCGAACTGGTTGGACAGCGCCATGAGGATGACACCCCGCAGCCGGGACTGCATGTTCTCCTCGGTCAGACCCCAGGCATCGGTATCGAACTCGGGGGTCAGCATCTCGAGCAATGCGGCGTGGGCCGGTTCGATCGGGATCGTGCGACCCTCGATGCCGAGGTTCTGGCACAGCTTCTCGGAGTCGCTCAGTGAATGGTCCGACGAGTAGCGCGACGGCATCATCACCGCATGAACGTGGTCGGGGCCGAGCGCGTCGGCGGCGATCGCCGCGGTCAGCGCCGAGTCGATACCGCCGGAGAGGCCGAAGCAGATGTCGGTGAAGCCGTTGTTGTGCACGTAGTCGCGGGCGCCGAGCACCAGAGCCGCCCAGATCTCCTCCAGCGGCTCGAGCAGCGGTTCGAGTTTGGGTGGCAAACCTTCCATCGACACCGACCGGCGTTCGGTCACCACCGTGACCGGAAGCGTGATCGGTTTCGGGCCTGTGACGCTGAAATCGGCGACCTGGACCTGCTCCTCGAACTGTTTGGAGCGGGCGATCGTCTCACCGGTGGCGTCGACGACAACCGAAGCGCCGTCGAAAACCAACTCGTCCTGGCCGCCCACGAGATTGACGTAGATAAGTGGCGTCGACGTCTCGGCGACACGGTGGGCGATCATGGCATCGCGCGCTTCCACCTTGTCCTGGTGGTAGGGGGAGGCGTTGATGTTGACGACGACCTGGGCGCCGCCGTCGGCCATGATGTTGACCGGGCTGGGATCGACCCACATGTCCTCGCACACGCAGACCCCCACGGTCACGCCGGCGATGGACCACAGCGGGTACTCGGTGCCGGGGCGGAAGTAGCGCTTTTCGTCGAACACGTTGTAGTTCGGTAGCCAGTGCTTCACGTAGCGGCCCTTGATCTCGCCGTTGGCGCAGACCGCGGCGGCGTTGAGCATCGGCCCGGCGGCCGGCGCCCCCGGAAGGTCGGAGGGCTGCTCGTCATCTTCCTGATCGACATAGCCGACGACGACCGCACAGTCGCCGGTGGCCGCCGCGACTCGGGCCAGGGCCGCCCGGTTGTCCTCCATGAACTTCGGCTTGAACAGCAGGTCCTCCGGGGGGTAGCCGCAGATCGACAGCTCGCCGAAGACGGCGAGATCGCAACCTGCCTCCTCGGCCTGGCGAACGGCGGCCAGGATGAGATCGACGTTGCGGTCGAGATCACCGACGATGATGTCGATCTGGCACAGGGCAACACGAAGCGATGGCACGGTTTCAAATCTATGGGCGAAATCGGGCTTGGGGAAGGCAAAGATCAGGTGAATTTCAGCACCACAAATGGACTGAGACCCGCTTGGATAGCGGGATTTCCTCGAGAGCCGCACCGGGCGCGACGTCCGCCGCCGGTCGAAATCCACCATCCTGAGAGGCGCTGCGCTACTATTCAACTGGCTGGGCGGTAGGACTCATATGCATTTTTCCCATGCCTCAAGAGCGGTGAAGACGTTGGTCGCCATCATGGTCGTTCTGGCCATCGGTTCGGCAACCTTCACCTCCGATGCCGATCTCAAGGATGATCTGGAGAAGCTCGAACAGGAGCGCGAACAGACTCAGGCCGAAATCGACGCCAAATCCGAGCAGATCGATGCCGCGACCGCCGAGGTCAACGAGGTGACGGCCGCTCTGGCCGCGCTCAACGCCCAGGTCAACGAGCAGGAGGCGCAGCTCGCTGCGGCCGAAGACAAGCTCAACGAGGCCGAGGCTCGATTTGCCGAGGCGACCGCTGCGGTGAAGATCAAGACCGCCGAGATCGAGCTGTTGAAGAGCCAGGTCAAGGACAAGGCCATCTCGGCCTTCGTCGGTCGCGGCGGCGACGCCAACCCCATCATGGAGGACATCGACCCCAACGAGGCCGTCCGCCGCCGCTCGTTGGTGCTGTCGGTCACACAGCAGGACCTCGACATCACCGAAACGCTTCGCGCCGCTCAGGAGGAGCTGGCGATTCAACAGGCTCTGGCCGACCAGGCGCAGGCCGACGCCGCCGTGTTCCGAGACGAGATGGCCGGGCTGCTGTCCGAGCTCGAAGCCTCCCGAGACCAGCAGGCAGAATTGGCCGCAGTGGCCGAGGCCCGGCTGGAGTCCCGCCTGGCCGAGCAGGCCATCCTCGAGGAGATGGACAAGGAGCTCGCCGGCAAGATAAAGGCCACGAACGACGAACTGGCCCGCCAGGCGGCCCTGGCCGCTGCCCGTGCTGCTGCGGCCCGACCCTCGTCGTCCGGCGGTGGGGCCGGCAGCTACCCGTCATCCGGCCAGATTGTCAACGTTCAGGGCTTCCGGGTACACGTCGACATCGCCCAGAACCTGGATGCCCTGCTCAACGCCGCCGCGGCCGACGGGATTCATTTCGGGGGCTGGGGATATCGTGACCACCAGGCCCAGATCCGGTTGCGCAAAGCCCACTGCGGCTCGAGCAACTATGCCATCTGGCAGATGCCGTCGTCGCAGTGCCGCCCACCGACCGCCCGCCCGGGCCGCTCGATGCACGAGCAGGGGAAGGCGATCGACTTCACCTACGGCGGTCGGGGGATCGGAACCCGGTCGAATCCCGGCTACCAATGGCTCGCCGCCCACGCCGCATCCTACGGGTTCTACAACCTGCCGTCCGAGCCCTGGCACTGGTCGACGAACGGCAACTGAGCGGCCGCGTCCGCAACACAACCGTCATTGCAGATGCAACGGTTAAGAGTTGCCTCGCGTCGAATCAAGGCTTGCCCAGCAAACAAAGGGACCTTGTCGGCGGAACAACGTCGGTGTTGAAGGGTTGCTAAGCTAAGCTGCTACCGGCCAACTATTACGGTCGTGTTGCGTTGCTGACGACCACTGGTTTGACACGAGGGCAGAGGGCCACCAGTCCTCAGGCGGTACATGCATATGGCATCGATTGGGACCTTCTTCAGGGGCGGCCGTCCACGGCGGCGCCCGGCGCGCCGCCTCATGGTGTTCGTCGCGCTGTTCCTTTTCGTGAGTGCGGCGTCTTTTCCGTCGAGCGCGCAGGACGGCACCACGTCCAGTACAGCCTCGACGACATCGACGACGGCCTCCACCACGACGACCACGGCTTCGACCACCACCTCGCAGTCGACGACGACGACCACCTCCTCCACGACCACCACTGCGGTATCGTCGACCTCCCAGTCGACCAGCACGACCGCCGCCAGCTCCTCGGTTCCCGACGCCACAGTGCCGAATGCCGATGAGGCAGGCGATGACGAGCTGGCCGGCACGGTCTCCGAGGACCTCGCCGGTGCCCTCGCCGTGTGGAATCAGCGGGTGCGCGACAAGGAGAAGGAGCTGGAGACCGCGGAGGCCACGCTCTCCTCGGCGGAGAACCGTCTCGTCGCAACCACAGCCCAGATCGACGCAATCAAGGCCGAGCTGGCCGACCTCGAGGTCAAGGTGGCGGAGCGGGCCATTTCGGCGTTCAAGGATCAGGATCTGTCCGAACTCGATTTCATCAGCTACGGCCAGGCCCAGGAGGCGACCAGGATGAAGACGCTCCTGGCCTTGGCCGTCAACCAGAACTTCGACGTGGCCGAGGATCTACGTCAGGCCCAGGAGGATCTGGCCGTCCAACAGGCGATCGCCGACGATGCCAAGGAGGAGGCCGACGAAGCCCGAGCGATCATTGCCGAAGAACTCGTCGAGCTCGAAAAAGCCCGCGATCAGAAGGCAAGTCTGACGGCCAAAGCCGCAGCCAGCCTCGGGGTCGTGACCGAGGACGACATCGTGACCGTGCGAGGTTTCCGGGTCCACCGCGATGTCGCCGACGCCGTTGCCGGCATGATCGATCATGCCGCATCGGAAGGTATCAGTCTCGGCGGCGGTGCCTACCGTTCCTTCGAGTCGCAGATCGAGGTCCGCAAGAACAACTGCGGCACCTCCTACTACGCCATCTGGCAAATGTCGGCCTCGTCATGCCGACCGCCCACCGCCCGTCCCGGAGCGTCGATGCACGAGCGTGGCATGGCTCTCGATTTCACCTGCGATGGGTCGCTTATTCGAAGTCGTAGCAGCAGGTGTTTCCAATGGCTTGCGGCCAACGCCGGAAACTATGGCTTCAAGAACCTGCCGTCGGAGCCGTGGCACTGGTCGGTGAACGGCCGATAGGACGGCGTCGGGCGGTTTCAGGGTAGAAAGGGTGATGAC
>JBFHEP010000189.1:0-8376 GCA_041584095.1 Acidimicrobiales bacterium
CCGGCCTCGAACAAACGGCAAGGCAGAACGGTTCAACCGGACCATGGCCGACGAGTTCCTCTATGCCCGCATGTTTCGATCAGAGAACGAACGCCGCCGGCGTCTTGACCGCTGGGTCCACGACTACAACCATCACCGCAACCACACCGCCATCGGCGGCCCACCCGCATCACGCGTCCACAACGTCTGCGGCTACTACAGCTAGAACAGCGACTTCCGGGCACCTACGGCCAATAGCAGCCACCCCCGGAATATAGCCTCATGAGAACTACGGATCAGAAGGTTGGGGGTTCGAGTCCCTTCGAAGACATACTCGGCTCCGGAGTTGCCCTCGTCGGCCTGGAGGCGGCCCTGAGATATGAGGACAGCGACCAGATGGTCGTCGAGTTCGATGGTTCGAAGGGCGTCGCGGCTCTTGCCCGTTGACTCGACGACCTCGCAGCCGAGCGTCGTGGCGAATCGGTTGATACGGACGAGCTTGGACTCCAGGTCGACGTTCGACCAGGGGGGCCATACCAGTTCGCCGATACGGAGGCCGGAGCCGAGCAGGAACGACCAGAGCGGCAAAGACATCGACCCCGAGGTCAAGGCCGACGTCATCGCCAACCGCATTGTGTTCTATCAAGCCTGCGGCCAGGGTATCTTCTGCCCCCTCGGTCAGGGCGAGGTCGATTTCGGAGCGGTGCGGGATCTCCTTATCGACATCGGCTACAACGATGGTGCACGGTCGAGCAGGATTGCGACCCTGTCGGCACAACCTCGCCTTTCGACGACGCCAGCGTCAATCGCGAGTATCTGGACTCACTGGGATTCGGCTAGACCACGGCGCCGACCAGGTTCAACCGTTGTGCGGGAGGAGAATCGAAACCTGGCGGCCGTCAAACCAGCGTCAGCGGCCGAGTTGTTCTCGCTCGTAGCGAGCGACGGATTCGATTTCTTCGGCTGACAGCACGGTGCCGAACCCCGGCATGGCCCGACGACCGTTGGCGATCACGTCGATCTGGGCTTCGATGTCGGGATACTTCTCCACCAAGAGCCCTCCCCCGATTGGGACACCGATTCCGCCCTCGCCCTCGGCCCCATGACAACGGGCACATTGGGCCACGTAGACCCGTTCCCCGGAGAGAAGGGGGACCGGGTCGGAGTCGGTGGCGGTGGCCGTGGCGTCGTCGAATCCCGATGTTGCAAAGGCGAGAACGATGACACCGAGACAGAAGGTCACCAAGAATCCGCCGACCACGCCAATGATCGTCATGGTTGCCGGCTCGCCGGGTTCCATCGACTGAGCTCGCGGCCGATCGGACGCCGACAACGATTCGGGACTTGGCATGACCTGACCCTACGCGTCGGGATTGTTGCTGATTAGGGCTGAAGGACCCTATTGCCCGCCGATCTACACCCCTACTGTCGGAGCCACTGTGAAAAACGATGAACCCCTTCTCCGGCGTCGAGACTTCATCCTGGGTGGAGTCGCCATCGGCTCCGTTCTTGCTGCTGGCGCGATCCTGCCACTCGGCCTTGTGCTGCGGGACGACGAGGATCTCGCACAGGGCATTGGCGGGGTTCAGGTGGCGTTCTTCCCGCGAACCAAGGTCGGCACCATCGGTCAGGTATCGACGACCGATCCGCTCTTCTTCGACTATCCGCTGACTGCCCAGTCGAACGTTCTCGTCGACGTCGGTCAACGGGCTATTGGCGGAATAGGCCAGGACCGATCGGTTGTGGCCTTCTCCAATATCTGCACCCACATGGGTTGTCCCATAACCGATTACAACGCCGACGAGCGGGTTCTTGGCCCCTGTGTCTGCCATTTCACGACCTTTGATCTCGCCAAGGACGGTCAAGTGGTGCTGGGCCAGGCGACGCAGAATCTCCCCCGTGTTCTCCTTGAATTGGACGGCGATGACATCATCGCCACCGGGGTCTTCCGCTTGATCTCCGGCTACGCCAACAACCTCGGGGGCGTCAACGTCGAAATCGCCGCTGCAAGCGGGGCGACAACGACACCCAGCGACGGAGCAACCGATGAGTGACATCTCGACCAACAACCTTCCGGCTCAGCCCGCTTCGGTGCCTCTGCCCCCACCCGGCTCCACGGTGCGGGTCACCTGCTGCGAATACTGCCCGGTGGCTTGCGGATACAAGACCTACACCTGGCCGGTCGGCATTCAAGGTGGTCCAGCCGCCGATCAGAATGCGTTTGGGATCGACTTTCCAGCCGCCGCTCTGTCTGGAAAGTGGCCGACGGAGAACATGCACTCGGTGGTCCGGGTGAATGGCGAGCTCCAGAATTGCATCGTCATCCCCGACGGTGACAGCGAGGTCGTCAACGTCGGGGGAACCCACAGCGTGCGGGGTGGGGCGCTGGCCAAGAAGCTCTACACCGAAGACGGGCCGACGGCCGATCGGTACACCCGGCCGTTGCTCAAGGTCGACGGGCAACACGTGCCGATCTCCTGGGAAGCCGCCACCGACCTGGTGGCCGAGTTGTCGAGGTACACCATCGACGAGTTCGGGCCTTTGGCCTGGGGGATGAAGATCTACTCGTACCAGTACTACGAGAACGTCTTCGTCGGATCCAAGCTCGCTCTAGGGGCGATCGGTTCACCGAACTACTCACCCCATCACGCCCCGGCGGACGGCGACGACGTCCCGGGATTGAGTGACTGCGGCATCGACGCCTTCAGTGCCGCATTCGCCGACGACAAAGCAGCCGACGTTCTGTTCATCGCCGGGTCTGATCCCTATGAAACGAAAACGGTCAGGTTCACCACCTGGCAAGCGCCCGCCGGGGTGCCCATTATCTACGTCGACCCCCGCAAGACTTTCACTGCGGACTACGCGGAAAAGAACGGTGGCCTGCATCTTCAGTTGAACCCGGGAACCGATACCTGCCTCTACAACGCCATCGCCCGAGAGATCATCGACCAGGGGTGGGAGAACCGCGACTTCATCGACCAGTACGTTGCTTCGGAGTCAGAACTGGCTGCCGAGTCAGGATGGCGGCGGCAACGGTTCGGTCAAAGCTTCGAGCAGTACCGGGACTATCTGCTGGGTCGAGATGAGTTCAGCCTGTCCGGGGCCGAGCAGATCACCGGCGTTCCGGCCGACAAGATCGCCGAGACGGCCAGGATGCTCAGCGGTGGATCCGGGGAGCAGCCCAAGACGGTGATGCTCTTCGAAAAGGGTCTGTACTGGTCCCACAACTACGAGAACACGGCGTCGATCGGAAGCCTGGCGGTGTTGCTTGGCTCGACCGGGGGTGAAGGCCGGGCCATCAGCCGCATGGGCGGGCACCAGCGAGGTGGCCAGAAGGGCGCCGGTTATCCGATTGACCTTTCGCCTCACGAGTATGAGGGCCAGAAGATCGAGATGGACACCGAACGCTGGTTCGCCGAGGGCAACACCCGGTTCCGCTGGATCGTCGGGACCAACTGGTTGGGGGCCATGGGCGGCACGTCCGCCCTGCGTCGGATCACTGCCGATCTGATCAGCCGGGGTCCCGCTGTCGACTCGACGGATCCAGCGGTGGCCGTCCGCCGGCTGAAGGCTCGGATGGACGAGGGCGGTACGGTCATCGTCCACCAGGAGATCTATCCAAACGAGTCGACCGATATGGCCGACATCATCCTGCCGGCGGCCACCTGGGGCGAGGAGGACTTCGCTCGCAACAACGCCGAGCGCCGACTCCGGATCTACGAGCGGTTCGTCGATCCCCCGGGCGAGGCCCGGCCCGATTGGCAGATCTTCGCCGAGGTGGCCAACAAGATGGGCTTCGACGGGTTCAGCTGGGAGGACTCAAACGCCATCTTCGAAGAAGCGTCCGAACGATCAGCCGGTGGGCGACGGGACTTCGCCGCCCTGGTCGAGAAGGCCAAAGCAGACGGCAAGCGGGGTCACGATCTTCTCCGGGAGTTCGGAACCCAGGGTCTCCAGACACCGTTGCGGCTGGTCGACGGTGAACTGGTCGAGACCGAACGGCTCCACACGGACATGAAGTTCAAGTCCGACAGCGGCAAAGCCAACTTCGTGCTGCCCGATTGGGACGCGGTGGCCAACAGGAACGGCATTCTCGGACCGAACACCGGCGCCGGAGAACTCTGGGTGCTGAACGGACGGGTCAACGCCCTGTGGAACAACCTCTTCGACAACGCCCGGCGCAAGATCTCCACGGAACGCTGGCCGGCCAACTTCCTCGAGATCAGCGCCGAGGACGCCGCTGAGCGAGGCATCGAGAGCGGCGACCTGCTGTCGATTGAGTCCAGGACCGTCCTTGATCAACTCGGTCAGGCCCACACCGGCGGCTTCACCGCCGTCGCCTACGTTACCGACACGGTGAACCCCGGGGTGACCTTCACCTACTTCCTCTACCCCGGCTCACCGGCCAACACGGTGACCTCGGCGGATTCGTCGCTCCAACCGATCAGCCTCCGCTACAACTTCAAGCTGGGCAAAGGCACCGTGACCAAGATCGGCACCACCGACCTCGGCGACATCATGTCGTTCGCACCGAGGAACCTAGCACGAGTCAACTGACCTGGGCGTGGCCCGGCGGAGGCCCTGGACGACAAGCTCCTTGCGCGCAGGAATCGAGGGCACTGGCTGAAGCCTGCTGCTAAGGAGACGTAACGTGTCTGAGAGCACGTTCAAGTGCAGTGTGGAAGCCTGGCATGGCCCCGGGTTCGACCGGGAAGTGTCCGCAGCCGACGAGCAACACGAGTTCGGTGGGGACTCTCATCTCGTCGAGGAAGGAGCGGCTCACCTCGAGCGGTGTCCAGCGGTCGTCCTCGGGATGGGCGAGTACCACGGGGCATGCCCGGAAGGTCGCGGGCGTGTAGCCGGGGTCATACTCGAGCCATGAGCGAAGAAAGCCCAACGGGATGGACACGCCGGCGCCGAGCGGATCGGTCGCACAAGTATGTGCCAGCTCGGGGTCGTTGGCGATGGCCTGGATGGGTGCCAGCCAACGGATGGGCACGAGTCGCCGGTCCATGAGTCGCCGGGAAGCGCGGAGGAGCGGGAGACCGACGCGGACGAGGGTTTCGTGTTTCGCCACAACGGCCGCGGCGTCGGGCCGCCGAGGATCCAGCAGGCAGGTCGCCACGACGGCCTGGACGATGTCAGGGCCAAGGCGGTGTGCCACGTCAAGCGCGAGCCGTCCCCCGATGCTGGCCCCCAACAGCAGGAGTGGCCGTCCGGGGACCGCGCTCCGTGTTGTGAGATGGGCTACGTCGTTGACCCAGTCGTCGTAGCGCACGGCGCGCCGGTCGGCGACGACGGTGTGGCCGTATCCCGGGAGGTCCGGCGCGAGCGCTTCCGCCCCGAGGCGCTGTGCCAGAACGCCGAGCGGCGCCAACATCCGGCCGTGACCCCCGCCCCCGTGCAGAACGACCATCGTGGCTGTCCGTGCGGCCGGTGCAGGGTGGCGGTGCACGTGGAGCGTCGTTCCGTTCGGCAACGGGACCCAGTCGTTTGTGGGGTCGACGAGAGGTGCGAGGAGGTCCGGTGAGATCCATCGCTCGTACCGCCGAACATGAGGATCATTCATGTTCTGAGTCTGGCAGGTACCCGATGGCATGCAAGGGCCTGCGCCTACTCCACCAAGACGGCAAGCTGGGCGCGTTCGCGATCGCGGCCGTGGAGCACCTCGTCTTCTGGGTGTCGCGTTCCTTGACGACCCGCTTCTGCCTGACGGTCGGGTCGAGGGTGCATCCGTCGCCTCGCACGTCCCAAGCCGTTCATGGGAGCGGTCACCGCATCGGAACGGTGTTCCCTCATTCGCCCGATGTCGCGGTCTGCAGTAGGATTACGGAACTTCAGAAGCTGGTCCAACGGCCCGACGACCACCGGTACGGGCATTCCGCCGTGAACTCAACCACCCGATCGAAGGAGCTACACATGCGAAGGACATCGTGGTCCGCCGCGTCCCTCGGCCTTGTGCTGGCGGTCATTGTGAGTCTGTTGACGACGTCTGTCGCCGACGCCGCCCCACCCTCAGGTGAGAGGTACATCGTCGTGTTCGATGACGATGTCGACGTGCATGTCGCCGTTCCCGCCGTGGCCAAAGCCCACGGCCTGACGGTTGGCCATGTCTATCGTCACGCCCTCAAGGGAATGTCGGTGATCGCGCCCGAAGGTCGACGCAACGCGTTGGAGCGAAATCCAAACGTCGCTTATGTCGAGGTCGACGATGCCGTGCAGCTCGCCGCGCAATCGGTTCCGACCGGAATCGACCGGATCAACGCCGCCACCAACCCCAACCTCGACATCGGTGGCACCGACGACTTTCGCGTCGATGTCGACGTTGCCGTGATCGATACCGGTGTCGACTTCCAGCACCCCGATCTGAATGTCGCCGGTGGCGTTGACTGCACGCTGACCAGCGGTGGCGGACCGCCCTGGGCCCGCCGGAGCTACTGCTCGTCCACCGGCGGAACCGGCGGCGACGATGACCACTCCCACGGCACCCACGTGGCCGGAACCGTCGGCGCGCTCGACAACGGCTTCGGTGTGGTGGGTGTCGCCCCCGGCGCCCGGATATGGGCCGTCAAGGTTCTCGATTCCAGTGGCCGCGGCTACGAGAGCGGCATCGTTGCCGGCATCGACTGGATCGCCGGTCGAGCAGACATCGAAGTTGCCAACATGAGTCTCGGCGGCAGGGGTAACAGCCAGGCCGAATACGACGCCATCCAGGGCGCGGTCAACAACGGTGTGGCCTTCGCCGTAGCCGCCGGCAACGACGATGACGACGCCCGCAACTACAGCCCGGCCCAGTTCGACAACGTGCTGACCGTGAGCGCCTTGGCCGACTTCGATGGAGCACCCGGAGCGGCAGGTTCGTCGACCTGTCGAGCTGACCAGGACGACACCCTGGCCGACTTCTCCAACTGGGGCCCGGCCGTCGATATCGCCGCCCCCGGTGTCTGCATCCTCTCCACCTATCCGCTGGAGCGGGGTTCCTATGCCACCATCAGCGGCACCTCGATGGCCAGCCCGCACGCCGCCGGTGCTCTTGCCCTGCTGGCCACCACCAGCCCGGCCGGCAACGCGACGCAGGTCCACAACCTGTACGACACGCTGATCGATGACGGCAACTTCGGCTGGACGGATGACAGCGGCGACGGAACCAAGGAGCCGCTGCTGGACGTGACCGGCTACAACGCCGCTCAGATCCCGGCCGGTGGCACCGGTGACAGCCCACCGACGGTATCCATCACCAGCCCCGGCGATGGTGCCACGTTCGGCTCCAACACATCGATCAGCTTCGCCGGAACCGCCTCCGACACCGAGGACGGCGACATCAGCTCCAACCTGAGCTGGACGTCCGACCTCAGCGGACCCATCGGAAGTGGTGCCGACTTCAGCACAACACTGAGCGACGGAACCCACACCATCACCGCCGCCGTCACCGACTCCGGCGGCAACACCAGCTCCGACAGCGTCACCGTCACTGTCAGCAGCCCCGGTGGGTCGATCTCCCTGGCGGCCTCAGGCTTCAAGACCAAGGGCCACAAATACGTCGACCTTACGTGGTCCGGCGCGTCCGGCAACAACGTCGACGTCTACCGAAACGGCAGCCGGCACACAACCACGGCCAACGACGGTGCCTACAGGACAGGTTCCTTGGGCAAAGGCGGCGGCTCGGATGATTTCCGGGTCTGCGAGGCCGGCACCAGCAACTGCTCCAACACCGTCACCGTGATCTGGTAGTGAACCCGCCGTGATTGCGGGTTACGGCGACCACTCGTCGTAGGTCAATCCGACAACCACCGGTTCATTGTCCTCGTAGTCGATCGAGACGTGCCAGAGGGTCCAATCGAGTCCGTCGAAGTCCGGGTTGTCGCCGGGATCGAGAACGCTGACGAAGTGGAAACCCTGGAGTTCCGGCCAGATCGCGAACCCCGGCGGCCGGCCGTTGCCGCCGCTCAGGGCCTCGTCGAGGGCGACGATTCGGTCGGGATCATCCCAGGTGGACACGAAGCTCCATCCGATGGCCTCGGCAAAGGTGCGATCTGGAATCTCGGCGGCTTGGCTCGGATCGTTGATATCGAGGGCGTTGGATGGCCATTTGTAAGGTGGTCGGATCGGTGAGAATGCCTTCGAGTTGCGCCGGAGTGAAACGAATCGGAGCGGCATGATAGGACACATAGAGTCCACGTTTGGACACGAACTCGTTGAGAGGTCCCTCGGCGTCAAGGACCGCCGACAGCCGATCGACCAGATCCAGTACCCGCCCATCGGAAGCGAACTCGTCGTCGTCGATGATCTCGGCCAGGAATCGGCTGTTGACCCAACCGGCACCGGCCGGCGTGACGATCTCGAACCAGGTGGACTCCCCTACGTCACGCTGCGGTCCGGTGAGTCGGATCATCGTGC
>JBFHEP010000190.1:0-8330 GCA_041584095.1 Acidimicrobiales bacterium
CGATCATCGCTCGCAGGACGGGCCGGTCGCCCCAGCCGAGGAGCGGCGCCAGCTTGTTCAGATCGTTCACCGACAGCCGACCGTGGGCGGGAGCCGGCCGCCGGTCCGGGTCGGCGTTGGATCGGTGCCGGGCCATGATCACGCCGGCCGCCGTCCAATCACAGATCTCCACGGAAAAGTCGCCGTGCTTCGGGTCGGTGACCCAGAAGCGGCCGAGCGGGCGGCGCAGATCTGGACTCATCGCGGCGCCGATGGCAACCATGAGCCGGGGCTCGTTCCACCAACACGCGTAGATGAGCCGGGCGGTCTCGTCGTCGACGTCTTTCGCTCCGGACGCGCCGCGGCGCTCGTGCAGGAACCTCGTCACGGCCATCGACCAGGCCTCGGATCCAAGCAGGCGTGACAACGCCGCCTCCCAGCCGCCGAGCGACTCGATGTCGGTGATGTCGTCGCCCAGTACCGGCTCGTCGTCGCGTTCGCCGGGGTCGGTGGTCATGATTCGTTCCCTCCGAATCTGAACGCTATCGGCGGCCGGTTGTCGGTCGGACCGCCACCTGCCCCTGACCGGCGTCGGCCATGGCCTGCACCTCGGCGTAGACCTCGCTCAGCATGACCGTTGGAACCTCCGTCAGCGGCCGGGCGTTGCCGGTTGAGGGTAGACCGATGTCGATCGGCACGAAATAGACCGGCCCGAGGCTGATGATCTGATCGCCGTCGTAGCGGGCGGCCGAAAGTCCCTCAACCAGCTCCAAAACCGCGGCGAGCCCGGCCCCCGGAATCGGCTTGACCAACTCATGGGCGACGCCGCCGTCCTGGGGCTGACCGAGCTGCCACACCTGGCGATTCATCTGAGATCGGAGGCCGTTGTCGGTGATGGTTGTGCCGGCGAAATCGTCGATGATGGCCTGATCATCGCTCTCGATCGCCACGACCGGCCTGCCGAACTGGGGGAAGAGCGGCTCGATCTCGTAGTCGGCGAGGTGTTGCCGCCAAGCTGCGACCTCGGCCGCGCTGATCAGGCGTTCGTGGGTGATGGACACCTCGGCTGAGGGCGGCAGGTCGACATCCGCATCGTCGGTGTCGAGGAGTGTGCCGTCGGTGAGCGGCCGGACGGAGACCGGGTTCGATCCATCGACCACGGCCCGCCACACGACTCGGGTGGCGAGTCGTATCATCACCGGGTGGCGCAGCAGGTAGCGCTCGAAGTCGTCAACAGTCCAGGTTCGCTGGGCCCACATCGCCTGGCGAAGCCGTTCGGGCTGGATTTTCGCCGTCGATTTGAGGTCCTTCCTGAGTGCGGTCAGCTCCTTCTTGAGCTCGCCGATCCGTTCCTCGTCCTCGGCTGCCCGGCCTTTCGGCAGTGACCGCACCGACTTGCCGGTTTCGTCGTTGACGAGGGTGACGGTCAGGTCGTCGGCCAGACGGGCGGTGAAGGTTCGCTCGCCGTAGTCGAACACCCGGCGGCCGTCGACGTCGAACCCACCATCGGGTACGCTGCGGTCGGCCAGGTCGTCGAGCGTCCAGCCCTTCCGGTCGGCCAGCAGCTCCGCCTGCCGAATGGCTTCGTCCTGGATTCCCTTCGGTCGGAACCGCGCGGCCACCGCCATGACGGCCTGCACGGTGCCCGGATCGTCGATCCAGGCCAGCATCTGGAGCAGCGCCTTGGCCTGGCTGGCCCGTTGACCACGGTGACGGCGGATGTAGGCCAACGCCCGGTCGGCCACCTCCCCACCCGCCGAGGCCGCCACCACCGCGAGCAGTCCCTTGCCGGCCGTGGCGGAACCCGAGACCGTGGAACGCAGCTCGTCGTAGACGGCGTTGGTGATCTGTTCCTGCGTCATGTTGGCGTAGGGACCGCCGCCGCGCTGGGCCCAGGCGAGGTAGTTCGGCGCCCGCCGCTGTGCCTCGGCCAAAGCTTCGTCGTGGTCGAACGTGCGGAGGTCCTCGGTGATCCAGAAGTCGAGCAACACCCGGCCGAACGTTTGGACCTCGCGCTGGTCCATGGCCGAGAAGTGGCGGCGAACGATCGGCGACGGCTCCGCGGACTTTGCCTTGACCGCATTGGCCAGGAGGAAGGTGACGACTTCGCGGTCGACCGGAGTGCCGTCGTGCCAGTGCAGCGGCGGCAGCGCAGCTGGATCGAGCCAGGCCATGGCCTTCGGCACCGCGTTCTTCTTGGCCATGGCCCTCGATGCGGCGGCGGTCAGGGCGTCGCGGCTGATGAACTCGTCGATCGACACATCAACGGCTTCGAGGGCTGCCAGCATGGCCGCCTTGACCGTGTCGTCGGACTCCTTGCGAGCCGCGCTCAGGAGCGGCCCGGTCGCCTCGGCAACACCGTGGTGGCGGATCCAGTCGGCGGCGTGCTGCCGTTCGGCCCGTTTCCGGCTGCCGAGATAGGGAACGATCCGCTCGATCGACTCCGGACCCAGAACCGAAAGCAACCGTTCGCGGTCGGCCTTGCGGCCGCCAACAATTCTGGCAGCAAGTGCATCATCGAGATGGGCAGGGCGGCGCGATGCCCGACTCAGCGCCGTGAACAGCCCGTCCCGACCGAAGCTCTGTTCACCGTGGTCGAGGACGTCGATGATGTCGTCGGCGTGATAGCAGACCCAGTCGCCGAGCTCGTCGGCCGTCCAATGGGTCGGGTCCGTCAGGAGGACGATGCCGACCACCAGAATGACCCGCCGCGTGTCGTGGCCGTCGTGGTCGGCTACCGCGGAAAGTAGCAGCGGCGCTGGATCGCCGGCGGTCCACAGGCTCGACAGGCGGGCGCCGGTCACGCTGTAGGTCAACGTCAGGAGCGCTCTGGCCACGTGCTCCTCGGTCAGCTGCGATGCAATCGACGGCTGGTCGGCCAGGATGTTGGAGAGCGGGAAGACGACGTGGTATGCGGATGTGTGCGGGTCACCGTTGAGTGTGCGCAGCATTGCCGTGGTGTCGTGGCGTTGGTTCGACGTAGCCGGTGACGCCGGCCGCAACACCGGCAGTG
This sequence comes from Acidimicrobiales bacterium, assembly GCA_041584095.1. GTDB lineage: Bacteria > Actinomycetota > Acidimicrobiia > Acidimicrobiales > SZUA-35 > JAHELU01. The sequence goes on from JBFHEP010000190.1 coordinate 2,993, forward strand.
CGGTGAGCGGCTCCAGCTCGGAGAGGCGGGTGGGCGGCAGCGATGGCCGGTCGTGGTCGGGACGGGATTCGAGTGACTGCAGGCGACGTACCGCCTCGGCGACCGCTGCCGAACGGCTGGAGGCCATGGCCTCGCCGGCCCATGCGGCCAGATGGGGCAGCCGGTCCGGGTTGGCCAGTCGGGCCAAAGCGTTGAGCGCATGGGCGGTCTGTATGGCCGGGCCGGCCTCGGCCACGGCCCTGAGCTCGACCTCGACATTGTCGGGAGGGAGTTCGGCCAACATCGGTACGACCTCCTTCCGCACAGCCTTGCTCCCCGCCGCTGCGGCATGAGCCAGCTCCGTGACGAACGGGGCGAGCGCAGCCGGCCCGATGGCGTCGAGCCGCTGCCAGATCCGAAGCATGTCCTGCTTGACCGGTGGTGCGACCGCCGCTCGCACCGTGTCGGCGTGGCCGATGACGTACGACTCCATGCCCTCGATGTCGGCCAGGGCCGGACCGGGCGCCCGCCAACTGGTACCGTCGACCACGCAGGCGATCACCGAGCCGGTGGGCCAGCCCAGCACCGGGCTCAGGCGTTCCAGGTCGGTGATCGACAGTCGACCGTGTCGGGGAGCATCCGGCTTCCCGCCCGTTCCGTCCGGGCGTCGCCACGCTGCCGTGATGACCCCGGCGGCACTCCAATCACAGCTGTACCCCCATCCCTTCCCGAATTGCTGGCGGACGCTGGGATCCATTGCCGCCCCGACGGCAATCATCAAACGGGGCTCGGTTCGCCAACTGTCGTTCAGTCGACCCATCACCTCACGTTCGTCGTCTCCCCAGTGGTTTCTCGGGCCGGAGAGAGCCTTGAGCATGCCTGAAACGGCACGCTCCGAGCCCATGACCTGGGCCAGAGCCCGTTGCCAACGACCGCCGAACGGCGACAGATCGAGGATGTCGTTGCCCAGGACGGCGTCGTTGCTCACCCGGCCATCGCGCTTGAGAAACCGGTCCAATACCCGCATATGATCCCCTTGTCCTGACCTGCATTCCGAATACGGCTGGGTCCGACCGCGTCGACGGACCCACCATCGCTGCTTCGAGGGTAGTCAGCGGGTCTGACATGCGGCGGTCGAACTCGTGGTGATTGCATCGGGATCGATCCCGTGGTTCTTGAACATCGGGCGGCCATCGACCGGAGTTGGCATCGAGCCGCGCCTTCGGCGATCCTGGTCGGATTGAAATCGACGGCCCTGGACAGGTGAGGGCCGGACGCCGGCAGGAAGGCTGAGTTGATGGTTCTGTCCGAGATATTGCTCCTGATCGCCGCCGCCGCCGGATCGTTCGCCATTTCGGCCAGCGCCGGCCTCGGCGGATCTTTGCTGCTGGTACCGTCGCTGATGGTGATTCTCGGCCCCAAGGAGGGCGTGGTCATGGCCGCGCTGCTCCTGGCGGCCAACAACGTGGCCAAAGTCGTTGCCTACCGTCGAACACTGCCGATCCGGAAGTCGGTGATCGTGCTCGTTCCAACGATGGTCGGCGCCTTTCTCGGGGCGACGCTCCTCGCCCGGGCGCCGGAGTCGTGGGTGGTCACCGCGGTGCTGGCGTCATTGGCTGCCAGCCTCGTGGTCGAGGCCGTGTCGGGTACATCGCGTCGGCAGGCGGGCGCGCCGCTGATGGCCGGGGCGGCCGGAATCACCTCGGGATTCTCCGGCACCAGCGGCCCGCTCAAAGGGGTGGCCGTGCGAGGATTGGGCCTCGACCGTCGGTTCACGGTTGGAGCGGCCACGCTCGCCTCACTGGCCGGCGATGTGACCAAGACGCTCACCTTCGCCGGCGCGGGGCTGCTCGGTGTACGTCAACTCGGTCTCGCCGCAGCCATGATCCCGCTGATGATCGGCGGCACGATGTTGGGCCACCGGTTCAACGGGCGGCTGGGAGACCGCGGCTACGCCGGGTGGTTCTGGATCATCATCGGAGGCTACTCCCTGCGCTTGCTCGGAATCCTGCCCTCGTAGTCGGACGGTCGCGCCGTGGCCCGGCGATGCCCGGATCAGGAACTAGCTCAAACCAGCCGTTTGCGCCCAGCTGCCTGTGGTATCAGATCCACAGACTGTGGGTAAAGACACCGATTGACGTAGGTTGTCCACAACCCGGCTAAAACCGAAACTCGCTGAATTCGTATGGGAAACCGACTCCATGTTGAAGTATCAACATGATGTGGATAACTTTCGGACCGCTGCGCTCGGGGCCGCCACGGGTTCTCGGGCCCTGCCCTAGCGGTACTGGGTGGCGGCAATGATGCCCAGGAGGATCAGACCCAGCCCGCCGAGCAGATACCAGTTGCTCGGCATGCCAAGCAGGCCGTGCGGCAGGTAGTTGAAGAGGATGATTCCGATACCGACGACGAACGAGCCGAACATGACGATCGGCACGATTGCGGACGACGGCTTGTCGGCCTCCAGCGATGTGCGAGGCAGGTTGGTCGCCGTCGGTCCCGGCTTCGCCCCTTGGGGCACCGTGCCCTTCGGGGTTATGCGACCGGACTTGGATTTGTCTTGACGAACCACATCTCCAAGGTTAGCAGGGGGAGGAAAAGCCGACTGCAGTGCATCGCCGCCGCGCCGAGCTGCGAACCCAAACTCGAGCGGGGTAGCCTGAGCGCCGTGAGCCGGCGCGTTCTCGTCATCGACAATTTCGATTCGTTCGTGTACATCCTGGTGCAGTACATCGGCGAGCTGGGAGCCGAACCGATCGTCGTTCGCAACAACGCCGCCACCGTCGACGAGCTGGCCGAACTCGGCCTCGACGCCGTCCTCATCTCTCCGGGCCCGGGGCGACCGGAGGACGCCGGTATCTCCAACGAAGCAATCCGCCGGTTCGGCCCCGACCTGCCGGTGCTCGGTGTGTGCCTCGGCCACCAGTGCATCGGCCATGTCTATGGCGGAACGGTGGAGCGGGCCCCCGAGCTGATGCACGGCAAGACATCGTTCATCCGTCACGGCGGAACCGGGGTGTTCGCCGGCCTTCCCTCCCCGCTGGAAGCAACCCGCTACCACTCGCTGATAGTCGAGCGCGACGATCTGCCGGCCGAGCTCGACGTGACCGCCGAAACAGAAACCGGCCTGATCATGGGCCTCCGCCATCGGGAACACGACGTGCAGGGTGTGCAGTTCCATCCCGAGTCGGTGCTCACCGTCGGGGGCAAGCAGATGATCGCCAACTGGCTCGGCGTGGAGTTGCCGGCCGGAGTCTCGCCCTCGGCCACGGTAGCCTGATTCACCCGACGCCCGTCCTCAGCGACTCCCGATTGGATCAGGATCCAGCGGCAATCGGGCGGGGCTCGAGTCCGGCCGCCCGATAGCAGGCGTCAATGACCGCCATATTGCCCGCGCCGGCGGCGATTGTGGTCGGGAACGGCTTGCCGGTGAGGATTGCGTCGCGGAACGCCACCATCTGGTGCTGGTAGGTCGTCGACGTGGGAACCTCCTCGAAGCGCTGGCCGTCGTCGGTGGCCACAACGAGCGCCGCACCCTGCTGCGGGGCCAGGGGGTTCGTGGCTTTGAGCGTGCCGCGGTCGCCGTGGACGACGAGGTTGCTGATGTGACCGCTGATGACGTCGTCGGGTTCCTCGTCGCTGAAATCAGCGATCATCGACGTGCCGAGGTGACCGGTCACGGCTCCGTCGGACCACGCCACCTCGGCCTCCATCGCACCGTCGACGCACTCGACCGGGCAGACGGCCGACGCTGAGGTGACCTCCGGCTCCCCGAGTCCAAGCACCTCGCCCACGAATCGCAACCATTGCACGTTGTAGCAACCGAGGTCCATCAGCGCACCACCGCCAAGCGACAGATCCCACCGGATGTCGCTGCGGGCAATTCGGCCGTCCTCGATATCGAAGCGGGTCAGCACCCGCGACACCTTGCCAAGCTCACCGGAAACCAGGGAGCGGCGGATCTGCTCCGCGAACGGATGGTAGCGCCAGTGAAAAGCCTCCATGGCCACAACTCTGTTGGCGGCCGCATCTTCCGCCGCGGCGGCGATGGCGGCGGCATCCTCGCTGTTCGACGCCAGCGGCTTCTCACACAGCAGATGTTTGCCCGCCTCCAGAACGGACATCGCCCACTTCCGGTGCAGGGCGGCCGGGGTGGCGATGTAGACGGCGTCGACATCGGATTCGATCAGCTCCTGGTACGACCCGTAGGACCGCTCGACACCCCATTCTGCGGCTGCTTCAGCCGCCCGATCGGCCGAGCGGGCGGCCACGGCGACGATCTCCACCCCATCGACGTTCGACGCCGGTTCCACCACCGCCTGGGTGGCGATTCGGGACGCGGCCAACAGGCCAAGCTTGATCGGTTGGGACATGGGCCTCTTCCCCCTGATGCCGGCTCGGAGCCGCTGTCAGCCGTCGCCCTCGGACGTGCTCGACGAAGCGGCGGTTGTGGTGGTCGATGACGGCTGGGTTGTGGTGGTCGACGACGAGGTTGTGGTGGTTTCCTGCCCCTGGCGGCCGATCCGGACGATCACGGTCTGACCCTGCTGGGCCACCTGGCCGGCACCCGGATTGGTGTCGATCACCAGGCCGATGTTGGGATCGCCCGGCGGCAGATCGACCTGCTGGAACTCGGGTACCAGCTCAACATTCCGCAACGCCTGCTCTGCCGTCGCCTGATCCTTGCCCGCCAGCGGCGGGATCTGGACTTGTTGAGGCCCGGATGACACGAAGATCTTGATCGCCTGCTCGGGTGACGTCGGCTGGCCCGGTGGTGGCTCGGTTTCGATGATCCTCCCCTGCGGCACCGTGGCCGAACCACGTGACTCGAAGGTGAAGTTGGTGAATCCCTCGTTCGACATCAGGTTGCTGGCGTCGGGTTGGGTCATCCCGGCCAGGTTGGGCATGGCGATCTGGGCCGGCCCCTGGGAGACGATCAACTTCACCTGCGAGTTGGTGTTGACCTGCTCGCCGGCCTCGGGATCGGTGCGGATGACCTGGTCGAGTTCGAACTCGTCGCTCGGCTCCCGTTCGAGGTCGTAGGTGAGGCCGAGAGCCAGGAGCTGATCCTGGGCGTCATTGAAGTCGAGTCCGATCAGCGACGGTACCGCGACCTGCTCCGGTGTCTGGCTGACCACGATCGTGACCACTTCGGTGACGTCATAGTCGGTGTTGCCGGCCGGATCCTGACTGACCACGAATCCGGGCTCGACGTCCTCATTCAGTTCGTACTGGACCTCGACGTTCCGGAAGCCGGCCTCGGCAAGTGTGTTCTTGGCCGCGTTCTCACTCTCGCCCTCGACGAACGGAACGACGGCGAGAACGACGTCCTCCGCCACCTCGTTGCCGTCGTCGGCAC
>JBFHEP010000191.1:0-8321 GCA_041584095.1 Acidimicrobiales bacterium
ACGCCGAGGACGACCCCGCGACCCTTCCCGGGATCGCATGATCCTGAATGCGGCCCGAGATGTGATGGCTCGCCGCGGGTTCACCGGAGCCACGATGGAGGAAATCGCGGCCACTGCGGGGGTCGGCAAGGACACGCTCTATCGACGCTGGTCGTCCAAGGAGCGGTTGGCGATCGATCTCGTCGAGACCATGGCCGGCGAAGCCGTCGGCCCGGTTCCGCTCGATCCCGATCCCCGTTTCAATCTCTTCACCTTTCTCAAAGACATCGTCCGCTTCAACCGCACGACCGATTTCGGTCCGTTGATCGCCGGCATTGTCGGCGAGGCCGCCCGGAATGACGAGCTGGCCGAGTGCTTCCACGCTTTCTGGCGCCATCGCCGCGCGCTGGCCGCCGGGCTGGTCGCCGACGTGATCGGTCCCGACGCAACAGCCGACGTCATCGACGGCATCCTCGATCGGCTGCTCGCCCCGATCTACTACCGCCTCCTGCTCACCGGCGACGACATCACCGATCAGTACCTGTGGGATCTCGTCGCCTCGATTCCCTGGTCCGCCGAACCGGATGAACCCGCTGCGGTCGTCGCCATCGGCGGGTCACCGTCCCTCAACTGAAGAACCACTAGGAAAGAAGGCTGTCATGGCCAAACGTGAACACCTCCTCACCCTCGTCGAGCCGACCAAGGGTGGTGATGCCACCCTCGAACTGGCCCACGAAACGGTCGAACGGGGCGGCGAAGCCACGGTCGTCATGGTCATCACCAATCGCGTTCGGCGCGACATCGACGCCTACGCCACATCCGAGAACCTCGACCGGGCCGACGCCGAAGGTCGTGCGCTGAATCAGCTCGACAACTACTGCCGCAATCGGGTCGGCGGCTCGGCAAACGTCGAGACCCGCTACAGCGGGCCCCGCACCGACGTCGCCGAATTCGTCACCCCGGAAATCACGGCGATCGCCGTTCCCGATGGTCTCATCGGCCAGCGTGCGATCGGCAAGCTGGTCAAGCGCACCGGCCTACCCGTCGTCGTGGCGCCGGCTCGGGCCGACGTCACGCCCGACGTCGCCGCCTGAGTCGTTGCCATACCGGCTTGCCTGAGGTCGATCGACCAATGGCGGTCAGCAGTGGGCGATGAGCCAGTCGATGATGTCGGCGGTCACCTCGTCGCGGTTGGTCTCGTTGAGGATCTCGTGGCGGGCGCCGGGATAGACGGTGACCGTCACGTCGTCGATTCCGGCGTCCCGATACCGATCGCCGAGTAGCGTCACCAGCTCGCCACCGCCGGCCAGTGGGTCGTCGCTGCCCGACGCAATCAGCAGTGGCAGGTCGGACCGGATGCCGCGCAGGGCGTCCGGATCGGCCAGCTGGGCCGCGCCGCCGAACAGCAGCGGGATCGTCTCCGGTGGTGTGTCGAACCCGGACCACGGATCGGCCACGTAGGCGTCGACCTCGGCCTCATCCCTCGACAACCACTCGAACCCGGTCCGGTGCTCGAACCCGACATTGAACGCCTCGAGCCCGACCGGCCCCTCGGCCTCGGCCATACCCGCGGCCAGCACGTCGAGCGCCGTCGAGCCCGACATGACCACGCCGCTCCACACGTCACTGCTGTCGAGTATCGCCGCCTGCGCCGCGAACGATCCCATCGAATGGCCGAGCAGAAAGACCGGTAGCCCGGCCTGTGAGTCGCCGATCCATCGACCGAATTGCACAACATCGGCGATCAGCCCGTCGAACCCCACCTCGCCGAATCGTCCCAGGCCCTGCTCGCTGTTGGCACCGGTTCGGCCGTGTCCGCGGTGGTCGGTGGCGAACGCGAGGAAGCCGGCCTCGTTGAGAGCGCGGGCGAACCGATCGTAGCGAGCTGCGTGCTCGGCAAGACCGTGGGCGATCTGGACCGAGCCCTTTGGGGACTCGCCGGCGTCAACCCATGCGGTGGTGGCGATCTCGGTGCCGTCGGCTGCCGATGTGAAGGACGATTCTGTGGCGCTCATCGGCCAATCATGGCACACCGCGGCGGCCGCCTGCGCACCTGGCGGGCGCTAGCCGAGGGCGGCAATGACCTCTGGTGGGGCCTGCACCAATTCGATCAAAACCCCCTCACCCGACAGCGGGAAGTCGTCGTTGGCTTTCGGGTGGACGAACACGATGTCGTGACCGGAGGCGCCGGGTCGGATGCCGCCTGGTGTGAACCGCGTGCCCTGCTCGGTCAGCCACTCGACGGCGGCCAGCAGATCGTCGACCCACAGCCCGACGTGGTTGAGCGGCGGTTCGTGCACCTTGGGCCTCGACTCGGGGTCGAGCGGTTCCATCAGATCGATCTCCACCGCGTGCGCGCCGTCGCCCAGGCGGAGTATGTCCTCCCGCACGTTTTCGGATTCGCTTGTGTACTCGCCGACCTTGGTCACCCCGAGGGTGTCGACCCACAGTGTGCTGAGCGCGGCCAGATCCAGGCCACCGATGGCGATCTGCTGCAGACCGAGGATCTTGAACGGGCGCTCGCTCATGGCCGGACATGGTAGTGGTGAGGCCTCCAGCCGAATGGATCCGGCGGTCATCGCCGATCTGCGTGTCGAACCCTGATTCCGGACCGGCCTCGGCCGGACGGGTACATTGGGCCTCGAACGATCAGGCCAAACGCTCATACCGTCCCGTACCCTCAGGAGACATCGCCCGTGGCGCCAGACGACAATAACGCGACCGCCGAGCCGCCCCTCCGCCGCCTTGATCACAAGCTGAGTCGGGTGCTCGACGGCGGCTACACCAACCACGACTTCATCATTGCCGATGCCAAGGACGCCGACATGGCCTATGGCGTCACCGCCGCCGGCCTTCGTCCCGGTGCCTTCGTCCCGGATGGCGATGCCGGGCCGGGTCGATATCGGACCCGGGCGGAGTACCTGGATGCCATGCGGGCCCTCATCAGGCAGGGGGAGATCGACATCCTGCTCACCTCGGCGTCCAACGGCGAGCGGCTGGCCGAGGGCGGCGATCTCGACGTCGACCCGGAGCTGACGCTGGCCGTGCGAGCCAACGACACCACCGACATCTGGAACCAGCGGGGGTCCCAGTACGCTGCGCTCCCGTCGCTGCCGTTCCGCACCGCCGACCTGAACTCTGTTCGGCCGTTCTGCGACCTCGTGCTCTACTCGATCACGTTCAACAACGACCTCGAACTCGACCGCCGGGCGCTCGACGAGTACTCCCGGTTCCGGGCCGACGCCGCAGCGGTCGGCATCCGCCACTTCCTCGAAGTATTCAACCCGAACGCGTCCGACCGGCTCGACCCCAAGCACACCGGACCATTCGTCAACGACTCGATCGTGCGTGCCTTGGCGGGCGTCACGTCCGACCAGCGACCGCTGTTCCTGAAGATGGCCTACAACGGACCCGATGCCCTCACCGAGCTGTCCGAGCACGACCCGGGGCTCGTGATCGGCATCCTCGGCGGTTCGGCCGGAACCACGCGTGACACCTTCGAGCTGCTGCATCAAGCCGAACATTGCGGCGCCCGGGTGGCCCTGTTCGGCCGCAAGATTCAACGCAGCGAATCCCAGCTCGATCTCGTCCACCATATGCGACTCGTTCTCCAGGAGGAGTTGAGTCCGGCCGACGCCGTGCGTTCCTACCATCAGGCGCTGGCCGAGGCCGGCCTCTCGCCGTTCCGTTCCCTGGAAGACGATCTGGAGATCACCGAACCGGTGTTACGAGAGGCCTGACCTCGGTGTCCGGCATGGCGGAGGGCACCGGTTCCGAGAGGGCGCTCGAGCAGTGGGGCATTGCGTCGGTCGGGTGTGCGGTCGTCGACATCGCCAAAATCATCGACCACTATCCGGAACCGGATCACCTCGCTCTGATCGCCGAGGTCTCCCGCAGCACCGGTGGTCCGGCGCTCAACATGGCGGTCAATCTGCGGCAGCTGGGTGCCGACTATCCGGTGTGGTTCCACGGTGCCGTCGGCGACGACGAACACGGCCGATTCCTGCTCGCCGAGTGCGATCGTCTTGGCATCGAACGGACCGGACTCGTGACGTTGCCCGCCGTCGCCACGTCGTTCACCGACGTCTTCCTCGAACGCCACGGACGCCGCACCATGTTCTTTCACCCCGGTGCGAACGACGCCTACAACTCGATAGGCGCGGCCATCGAGCTGTCCGGGGCCCGGATTCTGCATACCGGATCACCGGGGGCGCTGAAGTTGATGGATGAGCCGGTCGACGATGGGCGGGACGGCGACGGGGATGCAGGAGGCGGCGCCGGCGGCCACACAGGTTGGTCCCTGTTACTGGCCCGCTGCCGGGCTGCGGGTATGCACACCAACATGGAACTCATCGATCTCGGCGAGGAGCTGACCCGAACACTCGTCGGTCCCTGCCTTCCTCACCTCAGCAGCATCGTGATCAACGAACTGGAGGGCGGCGCGATCACGGGGATCACGGCACCGAGTCCCGACGCCGACGACCCGGTCGACTGGCCCCGGCTCGAGGCGATGGCCAGGCGATTGGTCGAAAAGGGGGTTTCGACGCTGGCCGTCGTGCACTTCCCGGCCGGTGCGGTGGCCGCGGCGCCCGGTGGTCGGACGTGGCGACAGGGCTCGGTCCGACTCCCGTCCGAGCGGGTGCGGAGCGCGGTCGGGGCGGGGGACGCCTTCGCCGCCGGGGTGCTCCACGGGATCCACGAGGGATGGCCGGTCGCGGACTGTCTGCGACTAGCCGTGGCTTCGGCCGCGGCTTGCATACAGGAGGCGCACACGTCGGCCGGGATCAAGCCGGTCGGCCTTTGCCTGGCCACAGCCGACGAACTCGGCTACCGCCCGACCGAATGACCGACACGGTCTGCGGATCAGAGCGCGGCGATCACCTCCGTGGCGAACCGCTCGTAGGCCTCCCGACGTTCGGCCGGGGAGCGACCGAGGGTGGCGCTCAACAGGATGAACTCGTCGAAGCCGGCTTCGGAGTAGGCACCGAGTTCGTCGACCAGTCGTGTCGGGGTCCCGACGAGGGACCGCTCCAGGTCGGCCTTCTCCCGCCGCTCGGCCAGGGCGGACTCGTCGTCGCTCATGAACACCAGCGCCTGTGACGACGTGCGCATCGTGGCCGGATCACGGCCAACCGCCTCGCATGCCTCGACAAAGCGGGCTCGCTGCTTGGCCGCCAGCTCCGGTGCACCCCAGGCGTTCCACTCGTCGGCCCAGCGGGCGGTGATCCGCATCATCCGGGAACCGGCGGTTCCGACCAGGATCGGCAGCTTGTCCTGCACGGGATGGGGTTCGCAGGGAGCATCGGTGATGGTGTAGTGGGTGCCGTCGAAGTCGGTGCGTTCATTGTCGAGGAGGGAGCGCACGACCTGAATGCTCTCCTCGAACCGGTCGACTCGGGACTTGGGCGGTTCGAGCTCGATGCCGTAGGCCGCGTGTTCGTTGACCTGCCACCCGGCGCCCATCCCGAGTACGAAGCGGCCACCGGAGATGTGGTCCACGGTCGACGCCCGGTTCGCCAGCAGAGCCGGATGGTGGACCGACGTCGGCGAGACCAGCGGACCGAGTCGCACCCGCTCGGTCACCGCGGCCAGTCCGGCCAGTACCGTCCAGGCCTCATGGCTGTCGCCCTCGATCGGCTCACCGGACTGGGTGTTCGGCATGTAGTGGTCGGCAAACCAGATCGACGACCACGCCGGGTTGTCGTCAGCGAGCTTGGCGAGGTCGACCATCTCGTCCCAACCGAGCTGGTTGTGAATCCACATCGACGCCTTCACCGGCGAGTTGCCCATGGGCCAACCATAACGGGGCCGGCGTCGCAACGTTGCCTGCCACCGACCGGACCGGAAGTAGGCTGGGCCCATGTTGACACTGGTTCGACGAGTGGTCGCCGCCCTCGGCTTGACCGGCCTGATCGCCACGCTGTTCCGGCTGCGGGGGCGGGGCGGGGTGCCACCTCAGACGGGAGGTTGGCGGGAACTCACCGAGGCCGAGCTGACGGGGGTCCTCGCCGTGACAGACGTGGACGACGCCTCGGAGCCGGCCGACCAAGCGGGATCGGACGAGGCGGCGCGGACGAACAGCACCGGCGAATGAACCCGACCGTCGCGGTGGCCGGACTCGGCACGACCGGCAGCCATATCGTCCGGCACCTCGTCGATGACCTGTCGCCGCCGCTCGCGCTCCGTCTTCACGACACCGATCCGAACGCCGAGAGTCGGGCCGGGCGGCTGGTGGGGGAACGGGCTCCCGTCGAGTTCGGCCCGGTTTCAGCAGCCGAGGCACCTGAGGTTGCCATCCTCGCCACCCCTTGTGGCGATCACGCCGCCGTGGCCTCCGAGCTGTTGGCGGCCGGCAGCCACGTGGTTTCGATCTCCGACTCGCCCGACGACATCGACGCCCTCCTCGAACTCGACGGCCTCGCCCGTCGCGTCGGGCGGTCGCTGGTGGTCGGTGCGGGCATGGCGCCAGGGCTCGGCTGCCTTCTGGCCCGCCATGCCGGCAACCAGATGGATGCCGTCGACTCCATCAATGTCGCCAAGGCCGGTACCGCCGGTCCGGCGTGCGCCCGCCAGCATCACCGGGCGCTCAAGATGCCCGGACGCGACTGGGTGGGTTCCGGCTGGGAGTTTCGGGCCGGCGGGTCCGGCCGTGACCTGGCCTGGTTTCCCGAACCGATCGGTGCTCGGGACTGCTACCGGGGCGCGCTGGGTAGCCCAATCCTGCTCCATCGGACCTACCCGGAGGCGAAGCGGCTCTCGGCCCGGGTGTCGGCCACCCGTCGTGATCGGCTGACCTCGCGGCTCCCGATGCTCCGCAAGCCTCACCAGGACGGTGGTCCGGGGGCGGTCCGGGCCGAGGTGCGGGGGTGGCGCGATGGTCGGGTCGAGACGATCGTCTACGCGGTCGCCGGGTTCCCGTCGGTGGTATGTGCTGCAGTTGCCGCTGTGGTCGCATTGGGCCTGGTCGCCGGTGACGGCCCCGTCGGCGTTTCGGGCCTGAGCGAATGGGACGACGCGAACCTGATCCTCGCCGACCTCCACCGTCGGGGCGTTCGCATCTCGATGTTCAGCGGCATCGCCAACTGATCCCTCCCCGAAATCCACGGCCCAGTCGACACTGGTTGTCGCTTCGGCAACGTAAATCGGGAGGGGCGGCATCGTCCGCATGGTTCCCCCGGACCGGTCTGCTCAAGTTCGACGAAGATCTGGTCGACATCCAGGCCGGATAACTTTTCGCGGTTTTCGCTAAAGGTTTCTGCCGATCCTGTCGAGAACCCCTTTTGTTCATGGAGGACTTTGTGCGACGGGACCGAGCCCGTCGCCGGCCGTTAGCGGCTTGGGTTCGGCCAACGAGGGCCGAAACTCCTGACCTCGCAGCAAGTCGAGAGTTCGACTGCCAAGAAAATCAGAGAAGGGTGAGATCAACCAATGGGTGACACACGAGTATCGGGGAAGCAGCGGCAGGAACTCAACATTCGCATCGAGGCGAATCTGCCGCTGGTCAAGCACGTCGTCTACCAGGTGGCCGTGCACTTTCCCCGCCACGTCGACCGCGAGGAACTGGCCCGAGCCGGAGCCCTCGGTCTGGTCGAAGCGGCACGTCGCTACGACGAGAGTCGAGGAGTGCCGTTCGAACGGTTCGCCGCCCAAAGAATCCGCGGGGCGATCCTCGATTCGGTTCGTGCCGCCGACTGGGCACCCCGCTCGGTACGCCTGCTGGCCCGCCGACTGGAGTCTGCCGAACAGCAGTTGGCCAGCGAACTGGGTCGGCTGCCCGACATCGACGAGACCGCCAAGGCCCTCGGTGTCACCAAGGAGGAACTCGCCCGGCTGCGTGATCGACTCTTCCGCTCCGTCGTCCTGGCCCTCGACCACGAGACCAGCGCCGACACTGACGAGGACCTGACGCTCGTCGATATCCTCAGCGACGACAACGCCGTCGAACCGTCGGAGGAGCTGGAAACACGGGAGCTGCACAACTACCTCCGGGATGCCGTGAAACTGCTTCCCGAGCGCCAGCGTCTGGTGATCGTCGGCTACTTCCTCGAAGGCAAGACCTCGAAGGAACTGGCCCGTTTCCTCGGCGTGACCGAGTCACGCGTGTCGCAACTTCGCAGCGAAGCGTTGCGGAATCTCAAGTTGGGCATCGAGGCCCAGTACGATCCGTCGAACGACTACGAGGCGCCGGTCGGGAGGGTGGCCAAGCGTCAGGCCGCCTATGTCGACCAGATCGGGGACGCGTCACAGTGGCGCAACCGTCTCGACTCCTGGGACGACGCCTATGAAGTCCCCGAGGACCCACTCCTGCCGCTCCGCCGTATCGCCCTGGCCTGAGGTGCCCT
>JBFHEP010000192.1:0-8253 GCA_041584095.1 Acidimicrobiales bacterium
CACCCCTCCCGAATTCACCGTGTCACCGGGATCGCGTAGAAGGGAACGAGTCGGCGGCGAGTACTGTTGAAAGTACTGTGACCTCGTGCACCAGCTGCGGCCACGAGTCGGAGTCGTCGGCTCGGTTCTGCTCCGAATGCGGGCTGCCGCTGATTTCTCCCAAGGCCGCCGGGGCCGAGGTTCTCACCGGCACCGACAAGTCGCACTGGCTCACCTCGGCAACCGATGCCGACGACAGAGCCGTTCGTGTGCCGGGCGTGCGACGTGGCGTCAAACATCCGTTGCTCCTCGTGGCTTCGTCATTGGTTCTGGCGTTCATTGTGTGGAGCCTGTTCCGGGCGCCGACCACCGAGGTCGACGGTCTCGCAGGGAGTCTGGATGTGGTGATGTCGTCCACATCGACCACGTCGGATGCCGGCGCCGACGACCCACCCGACGACGATGGTTCGACGACCACGGCGACCGATCCCGATCCGACCATCGTCGACGTCTCCGGTCTCGACCCTGCCCTGACCCGATATCACCTGTTCGCCCAGCACTCCGGCCGTGTTCTCCGGGTCGACCTCGGCTCAGGGGAGATCGAGAGCCATGACGTTGGCGGGCAACTCCTCGGCGAGTTCGGTAATCGGCTCTATCTTGTCGACTCGGACGCGATCCTCTCGCTCCCGATCGACGACGACGCCGAGTGGGAGCTGGTAGGGATGCCCATCGAGGAGGGGCACGATCTCATCGCGGCCGCGCTCACCGAGGACGGGCTCATCCATCTGACGACGGGCGTCTTCTCCGCCTCCGAGCCCGAGCTGACGATGATTCGCATCGATCTCACGACCGGGTCCGAGCAGCGGGCCGAGGTGGACCAATACGGCACGTTCGGACTGGTGGAGGTGGCAGGGGCCGGTTTGTTCGAGTTCACCGGCGATGGTTTCCGGCCGTTGGCCGACGGGTCGGTCCGGTTCTACGGCGAGCGGCTCATCGTCATCGAGGAGTGCGAGGCGCCCGGGAGTTGCCGTGGCTACTGGTTCGATCGAGACACCGGTCAGGAGGTCGACCGGCCCGTGCCCGAAGGATCATCGGGATGGTTGCTGGGGCCCGGCGGCCGGATCGCGGTCATGTACGATCGCCGTGGCCGGATCTTCGTCGACACCGATTCCGGTGAGGCGCTACCCGACCTCGTCGGAGCCGACGGTGAAATCGCCTTTTCGATTCCCGACGATCTCACGCCCGACGAACGGTTCCTCGCCGCCGTCCCGGCGAACGACAGCGGCAACGTCGAGATCCACGATCTGACGAGCGGCGTGTCTTGGACACTCGACCTGCCCCGAACCTTCAATTTGTCGAAAGTGCTGTTCGTGCCCAAAGTGGGGAATGGCGATGACACCTGATCGATGTTCCGGCTGCGGCCAGCGAGGTCGGTCCGATGCCCGTTTCTGTTCCCGGTGCGGGCTACCGCATCTGGCCGATCAGGTGGCTGATTCGCCCGACTTCGTGCAGCGGGTGTCGCCGGTCGAGGCGGGTCGAGGTGCGGTCTGGCCCCTCATCGTGGCGATGATGTTGGCGGTCGGCCTGCTCGGTTGGCGGTTCCTCGAGGCAGGATCTGAGGCCTCGCCCTCGGCTGTTTCGGAGCCGGGTGGGCTGGTCGGCGATTCGACCGAGCCGACGCCGGCCCTCGATCCCACAGCGGTCGTCGACACCACCACGAGCGCCCCGCCACCCGAAGAGGCCGATCTCGTCGAGCTGGCCATCGAGGACATCCCCGGGCAGGGGGAGCTCGCCGCCCTGGCCGGCCACCATGTCGTCGTGGCTCACGCCGGCGGGCTGATCCGCTTCGACACCGACACCGGAGAGGTCGATCGCTACGATCCCTCCCAGATCCCGGGATCGCTGCTCGGCCACTACCGGGATCAGTTGATCCTCGTCGAGGAACAACGGCGGGTGAACGCGGTGCCGGCCGAGGACCCCGCCGGCGATCCGGTCGTGCTGCTGGATCTCGAATGGTCGGAGTGGCCATTGGGGATCCAGGCCGCTCGCATGATCGACGATCATCGCCTCTCGCTCGTGGTCTGGAGCTTCCTGCAACGTGAAGGTCGGGCCGTCGACCAGCTCCTGATCGACCTCGAGTCGCGTCAAGCGCTCAACCAGGCCACCGACAGGCGGCAGGCCGATGATCTGACCTGGGTTCCCGGGGGTGGGTTGTTCGAGCTGACCGACGGGTCGTATCGGAATCTCGCCGACGGCTACCCGGTGGTCGCCGGTCGCCGGTACGTGCTCGTCTACGAATGCGACCGGCACGACGACTGTGCCCAGCACTGGATCGATCGTGGGACCGGCGATCGGGCGGATCGGCCGATCCCCCCTGGCGCTCCCCGGCACCTGGAGTTCCTCGATCCCGACGATCGGTTGCTGTTCGTCAACGGCCAGAACGGCCATCGCTACTTCGATGCGGCCAACGGGTGGTTCCTGCCGGCCAACGTCATCCGTGGCACCGCCGGTGGCCACCTTGATCATCCGGCTGAAACGGTTGTCGGCGGTCGGCTGCTGCTGGCACCGATCATCGGCGGCCTCGTGGTCTACGATCTCGACACCCATGCGGCCCGCGTCCTCGACTTCGGCGCCGAGGAGGTGCGGGGGGTAACGGCGATTGTCGCCGTGCCCAAGCCGAACCAGTGGGCGGTGGACCCGTGAGGTCGGACACCATCTGCGTCGGCTGCGGGCAGACCCTGGCGCCCGACGACCGGTTCTGCGTTCGGTGCGGTTTGGCTCGGAGCTCGGTCGCGTCCGGAGTGCCCGGTGCCGAGTGGACGGACGCTCCCGTCTCGACGATCGGCGCGCCGGCCGGCACCGAGCCATCCTCGCCGGCGACGCTCGCAACGACGGGTGCGAGATCGGTCCGGGGCGGAGCACTGGCCGCTCTGGTCGTGGCCGTGATCGGATGGTTGACCTGGCAGCTCTTCCAGCCTCCCACCGTTGCGCTCACCGCGGTCGCAGTGCCCCTCACGGCCGTCGACGCCCGTGTGCCCGACGGTTGGTCTCAAGGTCCCCCGGGGAAGCCGCTGATCGACCTCGACCTCGAGTCCTTCGTCGAGCGCCAGTCACTCACGCCCGACGGAGTCCCGCTGCCGGACCCATCCGAGAGCGTCATTGCAGAAATCGACGTCGAACTACTGACCGGCCTCGACGGTCATTGGCTCATCGTGTCCAATCAGACCCACCTGGTGAGGCTGGATCTCGCCACCGGTGCTGCGGAACTCCACAATCCGCGCGGCCTGGTGGTGGGCCACTACCGCGGCCGGCTCGTGACCGTCAACGGTGCCGGACGCGGAATCCATTCCGTTTCCGTCGCGGATCCCGAAGATGATCGAGTGCTGCTCCGGGAGGGCGATCGGTCCGAGATCGCCGGTTTGGATCTGCCTGGCGACGGCACACTCACCGTCGTCTTGCGGCGGTGGCCCCCCGATCGGAGAAGAGACGTCGAGAAACCGGAGTCGCTCATCATCGACCTGAATTCGGGTGAGACGCTGCGCCGGATTCCCTTGGATGTCGTGCAACGCACAGATGTCGAATTCAGCCCGGGATACGGCAGCTTCGAAATCGGTGGAGACGGCGAGATCCGATTCCTCGACGATGGATTCGTCGAGGTGGCCGGAAATCGGTTGCTGCTGGTCCGGCGATGCGACGACCCCGCCACCTGCCGGCGGTACTGGCTGGACCGGCAGTCCGGTCGCCAGATCGATCGAGTGATCCCGGCCAATCCGGGTCGGTACGGGATCGACCGCGTCTTCGGACCCGACGATCGAATCGTCGCCCTCCACGACCACCAGAGTACGAAGCGATGGTACTTCGACTCGATCACCGGGACCTACCTCGTGGGACCGGCGAACGCATCGGCCAGCTCCCGCTTCGGTCTCGGGGCCGAGGTCGTCTCAAGCGACGGTCGGTACCTGATCGCTCCGGCCGAAGACGGGGCCATCGTCCATGATCTCGAGACAGGGTTCAGCGGTCTGCTGGCCGTTGACATGCCCGGCTGGCCAATCCGGGTCGAACTGGTACCGAAAAGGAACGGTGGCTGATGGTCACGGCCGCAACCATGGTGGGTGCACGGTGACCACCTGCGCCGGTTGCGGTCATGCCACCGGGCCGTCCGATCGGTTTTGCCCTCGATGCGGTCTGCCGATCGGTGCGGTCGACGGGCTCGAGGACCTCCCACCGGTATCGGACTCGCCGCAATGGTCGGACACCGTCGATGACGGTGAACGTCGGGTCAACCGCAACCCGGCCGGAAGACTGCGGCGACGAGCGGTGGCAGGCTCCATTCTCGTGGTGGCCGCCGCCGCGGCGATCACCTGGATGGCCGTGCGTTCTCCCACCACGCCCGTTTTCGGGCTCACCGACGAACTGGCCGGCCCGCCAACGACCTCGGCCGAGGATTCTTCCGCCGCCGGTGACCGCCCCGCCATCACCGGTCTGGCGGCCGGCCGGGAGGAGCGGACCGACGGGGCGGTCGTCGTCGACCCCGGCCGACTCGATCCGGCGCTGGCCGACTACCGACTCCTGGCAGCACGGGATTCGGAGTTCATCGCCATCGATCTGGCCACCGGCGAGGCCACGACCCATCGGACAACCGGAAGGCTGATCGGCTTCTTCGGCGACGAGCTCATCGTGTTCGACCCGGCAACCGGAGTCATGGCGCTGCCGGTCGCCGACGTCGAAGCCGAGCCGGAACCGATCTTCGCCGTGAGTTCGGACAGGCCATCTGTCTCGTCGGCGGTCGTGGACGAGGACGGCATTCTGCAGCTCACCACGACCGACACGTCCGCCGAGACGCCGCTGTCGATCATGACCCGGATCGACCTCGCATCAGGGTTCGAGGTGAGCGCCGAGGTCCCGTCGTTCGGCTCGATGGGTCTTGTCGAGGTCCCTGGTGGCGGCCTTTTCTCGCTCGACGAGGCCGGCTTTCGGCGCTTGACCGAGGCGTCGGTCGAGTTGTACGGGTCGACATACGTTCTGGTCGAGCAGTGCGAAGACCCGCAGCAGTGCCGCCGTTTCTGGCTCCAGCGGTCCACCGGGGTGCGGATCACGAGGCCAACCCCGGCATTCCGATCCGGATACGTGCTCGGACGTGGTGGGCGGGTGGCCGTCGGGACGGGGCTCGATCACACCAGGTTCTTCGATGTCCGGCTGGCGAGGGACGTGCCGATCGACGATGCCTTCCACGAAACCGGCGGCCCGTGGTTCGTCGTCGAGGATCTAACCGACGATGATCGTTTCCTGGTCGCGGTGGTGGGAGCCGCCGGGAACGACATCCTCATTCACGACCTCGACAACCGGACCGACACCCGATTCGAACTCGGCAGGAGTTCGCCGTTGTCCAGGGTTTTGTTCGTCCCGAAGACGGGCCGACGATGAGCTACCCTTCCGACCGTCAACCGCCCGCCGGTCGGTGTGGCGAATGCGATGCCATCGTCGAAGCGGGAGCTCGTTACTGCTCGGCCTGCGGCCAAGACCTGTCGAAGGCCGGGCCGCACGAGACGGCTTCACCGGCTGCGTTCGAGTTCTTGGGCCGACCTCGGGCCCGACAGGCGACGGCGACGCTCGGCGGGGCTCGACGACGGGGAGCGCCGGAATGGCTTGCCATTGCGCTCGGCTTCATCGCCGTGCTCGCCGTCTGGTTGCTCATCAGCCGTCCGGGGGGCGAGACGGAGGCCATCGACGTCTCACCAACGGGCGTGGGTCGGAACGACTCGGCCGACACGATACGGGCCGCCGACGACCAACAGACGGCTCCAACGGATGAGCCGACCACCACGACGACGACAACGACAACCACCTCACGGTCGACGACAGCCGGGTCGGCGGCCGGTACCGACCCATTCGCGAGTGCGGCCGACGCGGCGTCGGTGCCGTTGACCGACCTGACCACCGACGGCTGGCGGCTCCTGGTCGGCGACGGTGAGATGATCGTCGATGTCGATCTGAGTTCCGGTGTCCAGGTCCGCCACACCGCGGTCGGCGCGCCGCTGGCCGTCATCGACGGTCGACTCCTCGTCTACCGGGATTCGCGTCTGGCCTGGTCGTCGCCCGATGATCTCGGCCAACCGGCGGAGGAGATCGTGGTGGTCGCGGCCCTGCAGCGCATGCTGACGCGAGGACGGTCGGCCGATCGACCGGTCGTCGTCGGAGGTGGTTCCGAAGCCGCCATCTGGTGGCCGAACAACAACGCCAATCCGCAGACCTGGGCCAAGATCCATCTGGCCGATGGGAGGGTGCTGGACTCCATTGCCCTGACCGAAACCGTCTACGGCGGCCCCGAGGTGGTGGCAACGGTCGGGTCGGGAACGTTCGAACGGATCGACGGTCGCTGGGTCTCGGTTGGTGATCTGTTCGCCTCCTCGGCATCACAACAGGCGATCGTCGGTCAGCGATGTGCCCAACCGGATGTCTGCGACTGGGTCCTCCAGCGGAGGGGGGAGCCGACGGCCCCTCCCGAGCGATTGGCGATTCCCCTCGGGGGCCCGTTCGACCTTCGGCTGGTGCCCGACGCCGATCGCATCCTGCTTCTTCAGAGCGGTGGCGTGACCGATCATGGGACCGGGCGATTCGTGCCCGTACCCGGCGCCGATGGCGAATCGGTGACGGCCGTGAACCGGTCCCACCTTCTCGCATTGGCCGATGGCGCGAACATCGGACTTCGCTCATCGGTGGTCACCCTGATCGATCTCGACTCACAACCCGTCAGTTCGGTCAGCCGAATCGCCATCGACGACATCGTTCCTCGCTGGCTGGTCTTGATTCCTCCGCCGACCCCGTGACGGAGCCGTCTACCGATCGTGTGCGAAGAGACCGTCGAGCGACTTCACGACAGCCTCGGTGGCGCTCATGACGGCCGGATCGACAGCGGTCATCGTGCTGATGTAGCTGACGGAAACCCGTTGGGCCACCACGGCGACGTCGGTGCCCGGCTCGGGATGCTCGTCGGCCGAGCCGAACTCGAATTCGACGTCGTAGCCGCCGAGGTGCCCCGGTTTCGGTTTGAGCCGGACCCTGCTCATCGTTCGATGGGGGCCGGGGGCCACGGCGGTCCAGTCCCAGCCGTCGATCTCGCTGAGCGTTCGGTGGGGGACGTTGATGTTGATGACCGGCGCGGTTCCCGGCGAGTGATCGATCTGCGTTTCCGGTCGGATGGCCTCGACCACTCGTTGTGCCACCGTGGCGGCCGTGCGCCATTCGAGTTGGGCCACGATCTCGCCCCACGCCTGGCCCTCCACGGCACCGCTGTCGACGGCCTGGCTGACGGCCACGCCGGGAATGCCGTAGTTTCGTGCGGTGATCGCAGCACCGAGAGTTCCGGAGTAGTACACCGACCGGCCGACGTTGGCGCCGGGGTTGATCCCGCTGACCACGAGATCCGGTTGGAAGCCGAACGCTCCGAGGTGGGCGTACATCACACACAGCGCCGGGGGACCCGAAACGGTCCAGACCGTGTCGATGCCATCGATCGATGACTCGTGGACATCCCGGTCGTCGTCGTAGAGCGACCCGATGGAGGCGGCCGCTCCCGAATACTCCGAGTCGGGTGCCACGACCGTGACCTGGCCGAGCTCGACCATGGACCGGGCGAGCTCGTGGAGACCGAAAGAGTCCACGCCGTCGTCGTTCGTCACCAAGATCTGCAGCGGTTTGTCAGGCACCAGAGGAACCCTAACGCGGATGCGGGGATCCGACGAACGGAATGGCGTGTAGCGGGCTGCTGTTCAGCGCCCCGGCGAGGATCGAGCTACTTCGGTACTACATTTCGGACACTGATACCTGTTTCTGTTGACTACTTAATTAAGTAATGTAATACTGACTTCATGCCTTTGAGTTCGGACGGACATCACGCCCAGATCATGCGAGGAGTGCTCGACATGTGCGTGCTGGGCTGTCTGGTCGAATCGCCTTCCTACGGATACGAACTTCTCCAGAAACTCGAGGCGGCCGGTATGCCGGCCGGGAGCGAGGCCAGCATCTATCTGGTCCTCAAACGCATGAAGAAGCATGATCTTGTCGAGGCCGAGCTCGTCGCCTCCGCCAGCGGTCCCGCTCGCAAGGTGTATCGACCCACCGATATCGGCCGCACGGTCCTCACCGAGTGGATCGAGGACTGGCGCACCGTCAACCAGGGCGTCGAAACGATTCTTGCCGCCCATCTGCCGTCATGATCGGCGTCGTGGTCTCCAATATCACACCCTCAACCAGCAAACAAGCAACTCGTAATCG
>JBFHEP010000193.1:0-8191 GCA_041584095.1 Acidimicrobiales bacterium
ATGAACGGCATCGAGCTGCAGGACCGGGAGTTCATCGCCGCCATTCGCGAGGGCCGGGAACCGAATTCCAGTGTGGCTCAGGTCCTTGGCTGCTATCAGGTCCTCCACGACATCGAGCAACAGCTCGAAGCGGCTCGCTAGAGGCGTTTCGATCTGGGGTTCCCCACCCTCACTTCCGGGCCCGGCAACCCCAGAACGCACGCGGCGCGAGAAGCCACCACCGCCCGCAACTCGGAGGCGACCGCGGTCGGGCGGCCCTGGATGGCGGCGGAGTTCCGCCGACCCGGGGACACCCTGGCGCGCCACCCGCTCGAAAGAGGCGATGAGGTCGGCCGACGACGGGATGTCGTCACGGACCTGGGTCTCGATGATGTGACGAAGCCGGTTCGGGCCCACGACGGCGGCGAGATCGACGATGGTACGAGCAGGCCCGGTGACCAGCAGCCCGTTCAGCATCATCACGTCGGCGGCACCAGGTAATCGGCGAACGCGATGGAGGATCACGCCGTCGAGCCGCCGGTTGGTGCCGTTGTCCACCAGCACATGAACCGGATCCGAGTCGCCGGGGGGTTCGACGGGAAACTCCTGGATGCGACCTGCCGTGAGATGGGAGATGATGGCCCTCGGCGGCGCGGCAACGGCCCCGGTACAGCGGGGTCCACGACGTGACCAGGGCGCCGATCAGATAGACGCCACGACAGACGAGCTCGAGAAACTGACGGCGCACCCGCTGGTCGATCGCTCCCGGTGTGACGCCGTGGGCCACGAGCTCGGCCCTGGTGCAGACACCTCCCTTCGGTGCCGCCAGCTCCATGATCCATGCGTCGTTGTCGATCGGTCCCGCCATGTGACCATCCTGCCATCGGGGTGTGACACACGGCGCCGCTCGGCCCCAGTCCGTCCTCCGAGATTCGATGCCGTCGTGGGCTACGTCGGGGAACCTCAGAAACGGAATGGGTGGGCGGCAAGCAGGGAAACCTCAGAAACGGAATGGGGTCAGCAAATTCGGGGCAGGGGGTCGCCCACCAGCATGTCGAGGATACGGGTGCCGCCGAAGGCGGTGTTGGCGACGACGAGTTGTGGATGATCGTCGACAACGCTGCCGATGACGGCGGCCTCCTCGCAGCCCGGCACCGACCGAACCGCCCTCAGCGCATCGGCGCTCCCCTCGGCCGGTACGACGGCCACGAACGTCCCCTCGTTGGCGATGTACAGCGGATCGAGTCCGAGCAGCTCGCAGGCCCCGACCACGGGACGCCGCACCGGTACCGCGGCCTCGTCCACCTCGACCCCGAATCCGCAGGCGGCGGCCAATTCGTTCAGTACCGACGCCGCACCGCCCCGGGTGGCGTCGCGCAGCCAACGGGTGGCCGGGACCGCGTCGAGCAGCGCGGCCACCGCCGGCGCCAGCGGCCGGGTGTCGGATGCCAGATCGGCGGTGAGCGCCAGGTCGCCTCGGGCCACCAGCACGGCGATGCCGTGATCGCCGATCGGACCGGAGCAGATCACCACGTCGCCGGGTTCCACGAACTCGGCGCCGAGATCGGCCTCTGTCCGCCGGAATCCGATACCGGTCGTGGTCAGATAACAGCCGTCGGCCGCCTCCCGCTCGACCACCTTCGTGTCCCCGGCCACCACGGTCACCCGGGCGACCTTCGCCGCCGCGGCAACATCGTCGAGAATCCGGCGAAGCTCCGCAACCGCGAAACCCTCCTCCAGCACCAGCGACAACGTCAAGGCATGGGGCGTCGCCCCCATCACGGCGAGGTCGTTGACCGTGCCGTTGACCGCCAGATCACCGATCGAACCGCCGGAGAAGAAGCGTGGCGTGACGACGAAGGCGTCGGTGGTGACAACCAGTCGATGACCGGCGGGCATGTCGATGACCGCTCCGTCATCGAGCCGGCGCAACTCGGCGTCGCTGCCGCCATCGGCACCATCGGCACCACCACCGCCACCGCCGGCAAGCGCCGGCAGGATCACGCCGGCGAGCAGGGACTGCGACGCCTTGCCGCCCGCCCCATGGGCCATCGTGATCGTGTCGTCCTTGAACACCGGAGCCCGCTGGCGCCAGGCTTCGATACGGGCCAGCGCGGCCCGTCGACCATCGTCGTGCTCCGATGCCTTGTGCTCCGTGGCCTCGTGCTCCGATGCCGTGTGCTCCGATGCCGTGTGCTCCGATGCCGTGTGCTCCCATGCCTTGTCGACCATCAGGACCGGTCTATCCGGACCGCACCGGAATCCGGTCCCGGGGCGTGTACCGGCCGTAGTTGTAGTAGGCGGCGCACGCCCCCTCCGACGACACCATGCAGGTGCCGATCGGCGTCTCGGGCGTGCAGGCGGTACCGAACACCTTGCACTCCCACGGGCGAAGCGCGCCCTTGAGCACCTCGCCGCACTGGCAGGCTTTCGGGTCGGCCACCCGGAGCCCCGGAACGTCGAAGAGCCGATCGGCGTCCCATCGGGCGAACGCCTCGGCCAGACCGAGCCCGCTATGGGGAATGAACCCGAGCCCGCGCCATTCGAAGTGCGGCCGTACCGTGAACACCTCACGCATCAGCCCGAGCGCCTTGGCGTTGCCCTCGGCCGACACCACCCGCCGGTACTGGTTCTCGATCTCGCACCGGCCTTCGTCGATCTGCCGCAGCAACATCAGCACGCCCTGGAGCACGTCGACCGGTTCGAACCCGGCGGTCACCAGTGGCCGACCGTATTGGGTGGCGACGAATCGGTAGGGCTTGGTCCCGATCACTGTCGAGACATGACCGGGCCCGAGGAAGCCGTCGAGTGACATGCCCGGCGATTCGAGGATGGCCTTGAGCGGCGGGATGATCGTGACGTGGTTGCACATCACCGAGAAGTTGCCGACGTCATCATCGCGGGCCTGGAGCAGGGTCGCAGCGGTCGACGGCGCCGTTGTCTCGAAACCGACGGCGAGGAAGACCACCGAACGGTCGGGTTCGCGGCGGGCGATGTCGAGGGCATCGAGCGGCGAGTAGACGACCCGAACGTCGGCACCGGTGGCTTTCACCTCGAGCAGGCTCGACGAACCGCCGGGCACCCGCATCATGTCCCCGAAGCAGCAGAGGGTGACCCCGTCGGTGTTGGCGACGGCCAGGGCGTCGTCGATGCGCCCCATGGGGATGACGCAGACCGGACAGCCCGGGCCGTGCACCAGCTCGATCGAGGCCGATCGGAGCGACTCGATGCCGTGCCGGTAGATGGCGTGGGTGTGGCCGCCGCACACCTCCATGAACTTGAAGCGGCGCGACGGATGGCGGGCCATCACCGCGTCGATCTCCGACAGCAACGCCCTGGCCGCAGCCGGGTCCCGGTATTCGTCGATGTAGTTGCCGCCCGACCTCACACTCGGCGGCGGCGGCCGGTCGGTCGGCGACGTCATGGCGCCATTCCTTCGGCGACGGCGTCGACCACCGCGTCGAGGAGCACCGCCTGTGCCTCCTGGATTCGGTGGACCGACTGCGACGACACGGCGACGATGTGATCGACCGCGGCGTGAGATGCGAATCCGGTTCCGTCGTAACCGGCGAAGCCGATCGTGACGAGACCGCGGGATTTCGCCTCGTCGAAGCCGGCGAGCAGATTGGCCGAGGTGCCGCTCGTACTGAAACCGATCAGGACGTCGCCGGCCCGGCCGACCGCCTCGACCTGGCGGGCGAAGACCCGGCCGGGGCCGAGGTCGTTGGCGAGCGCCGACAGCACGGCGTAGTCGGCGGCCAGCGACTGGGCCCGCACACCGAGAGTGCTCAGAAGACGTGCCGCTCGGGCGGCGTCGGTGGCGCTCCCGCCGTTGCCCATCGTGAAGACTCGACCTCGGCCGGTCGGGACCGCCCCTGTCGCCTCCGACGGCGACGCCACCGAGGAGACGACCGAAGCCACCCGATCGATCACGTCGGCGTTGGCCACCAGTGATTCGACGGCCAGCCGTCGGGAGTCGTCGACCTTGGCCATGGCCGATGCCCGCAGATGCTCGGTGGCGTCATCGGCGCGCCCGTCGAGGAACGGGTAGAGGAAGTTCGTCGAGTCTCCGGCGGCTTCCGGACGATCGGCGAGCTCGAGCTGCACCAGCTCCCACAGGAGGTGATACGCGATCATGATGTCTGCCTCGCCCTCGGGGGTGATCACCAGGTCGACCCCGGGTCCATCGCCGCCGATCGCAAGCACCACGTCGTCACCGGCGACCGGGGAATCATCAGGCATCACGGTGGCCGGGAGGGCCACCGTGCCCGCGATCACGGGATGAAGGAACTCGACGACCACATGGTGGGCATGATCATCGCGGCCTGGGGCCGTCACGGCCAGCCGCCGCCCGTCGTCGAAGGCTGCGGCCAACCACCGCGCCGCCTCGACCGGATGACCGGCGCAGTCGATCGCGGCCCTGGTCGACACGTCGGTCATGACGGATCGGATCCGAAGGCTTCGACTTCCTCGTCGTACACCGAGCCCAACTCCCGCATGAACGCCAGCGTCTCCCGGGCCTCGACCTCGTCGATCCTGGCCATGGCGAAACCCACGTGGAGCAGGACCCAGTCACCGACAGCCAACGGTTCGTTGTCGTCCTCGGTGTCGATCATGATCGTGTTGACGGCCCGCTGGACCCCTTCCACCTCCACGATCGCGGTGTGCGGGCCGCTTGGTTCCAGGGCCACGAGACAGGCCGGAATGCCGACACACATTCAGACCACCTCCCGAACCGGTTCCTGGCCCGGGGTCTGCTGGTCGTCCGGCGGAACCAGCCGGTCGGCCAGCGCCGCGACGGCGGCCACCACCGGGCCCTCCGAGTCGAACTCGACGAGCGGTCGACCGGCGGCGTCGGCGTCGAGTACACGCTCACTGAACGGAATCCGGCCGACGAGCTCGATGGCGTGACGTTCGCAGAACTCGGCGATGGCGACATGATCGGTGGCGCTCCTGCACTTGTTGGCAACCACCGCCACGCGGCCGATGGCGGTCTCGGCGGCCAGCGAGGCCTGTAGCCGGACGGCCTCCAGCGAGCGGAAATAGGGTTCAGCCACCAGGAGCAGTACGTCGGCGTTGCGGGCGGTGCCTCTCGAAAGGTGCTCGGGCGAGGCCTCGAGGTCGAGCAGGGTCAGGTACCGGCCGCTGATATCGAGGTCGGCCATGAGCGCGCTCACGGTGGCATGTGCCGAGCAGAGGCAGCCCTCGTCGGCGTGTTCGGGGGCACCCATCCGCACCAGCCGCACGCCGTCGGGAGCAAGTACGGCGAAGCGATCGAGCACCTCGTCCACCGGCTCGTTCAGGCGTGGTCCGTCGAACCGACGGGCGACGAGGGATGGAGGGAGGAAGTCGGGAATCGGGTCGCCGGCGGCGACGCCCAGGGCCGGACCGAGGTTCGGGTTGCTGTCGCCGTCGATGGCCACGACCTCGTGGCCGGATCGGGCCAGCAGCCGGGCGAGGGTGGCGCAGATCGTCGTCTTGCCCGCACCCCCCTTTCCCGCGACGGCGATCTTGACCCTGCTCACGGAACCGGGCTCGTCACATCGAATTCGACCAGGGCCGCGGTCAGGCCGTCGCGGATGCGGGCGAGTTCGCGGGCCGACTCGGCGGCAGCCCGACGTCCCGTGTCGGTGAGCACGTACACCCGACGATCGGGTCCGGAATCCGACGGCTGCCACGATGAATCGACAAGATCTCGACGCTGCAGCGTCCGCAGCGAACGGTAGACGGCGGCCAGATCGGCCGACAGGCCCATGGCTTGGACAGCCTGGCAGAGCTCATATCCGTAGGACCGATCACGCGACTTCAGGCTCAACAGCAGGAAGTCGGGAAGGAATCGCCTGGGTAGTTCGGTCGGGGTGTCAGCTGCCATTGGGTCGTTTCCGGTAGAGGTGTTTCCGTGGCGGTCAGAGGCCGTCATCGTGATCGTGCTCGGATCCGTGCTGGAGTCGGTGGGCCAGGCAGGCCTCCGCCTCGTCGACCGAGGCGTGGCACCAGCAGTCGTCGCTACACTCGCCGTGGGTCGGTTTGGTCAGGTCGGAGAACGACGAGGCGAACTCGCTGGCTCCGTGTTCGAGTCCGAACTGCGAGAGGGCGTACCAGTCGCCGTCACGTACAAGGTACCCTTCGTCGGCCAGTCGGTCGAGATAGGTCATGCCGATGGCCGCGTCCACACCGAGAAACCGCTCGATCAGCCCCGGATCGACCACGTCGCCGAAACCCTCGCCGCGAAGCCAGTACATCACCTGGAGGATCTCGCTGCGCCAGTAGAGGGCGGCCAGGGCCTGCGATTTCGGGGCGGTCGGGTCGGTGCTCATGCTCTCACCGAGGCTCAGGTCCCCGACCCGAGCCGCTCGGCCTTGCCGGAGATCGTGTCGAGGGCACCGGCGATACCGTTGAGTTGCTCGTTGATCCTCGTGACCGACGGTCCTATCGAACTGGCCTGGGTTTCGATGGCTCGTACACCGAACGACACCTTGCCCAGGTTCTCCGAGATGCGGCCGAGCGAGCGGGCGATGGCGATGAGGTAGCCGGCCAGCGCCGCGACCACCACGACGATCTCGACGACCGTCAACACGATGAGCAGCGTCCTCACGAGCCGCCTCCGTTCCCCACCGATCCGTCGGCTCCGCCGACGGTGTCGAGGAAGGCGTTGTGCTCGAGCGCCTCGGAGGTCAGGGCATCGAGCCGGACCGTCGTCTGATGCAGCATCCAGGTGGTGGCGGTGTTCCGGGCCACCTGCTTGCCCGCCTCCCAGATGGCCTCGGACCCGGCCTCGATGCGGCGGACCTCGTTGTAGAACAGCTGGAGCAGGATGACGGCCACGGCGGCCACGACGGGGCCGAGGCCAAGGGTCAGCCACCAGAGGGCTTCCGTGCTCACGATCCCGCCCCAAGATGTTTCGAGGCGAGATGTTCCCGGATCGCTCCGGCGCCGTCGGTGATGCGCTCGATGGCACGGTTCACGTTGTTGACCTCCCACAGGGGGGCGGTATTGTCGCGGGATTCGTGCAGCGCGTCGAGGATGGCCTCCGCCTTGACCGCAGCGTCACGGGCTCCGCGAATCATGAGGAGCAGCAGCACGACGACCAGGACGATGATGACCCCCGCCACCAGATAGCCGATGAGCCAGGCGGTGGACACGGTCTACTCCCTTCCGTAAGCGGGTCGTCCCGGTACTCCCGGTGGCGGTTCACCGAGTAGATGCGATTCACACATAGCGACTAAGGTTCAGACTAGGACACGGATCGATCCACGCTCAAGTGCCGGCACCGGAAGGGGTCATCGTGGCGCAATACACCAAGGTGGTACCGGGCGTACCCCACGGGGATATCGACGCGAAACCACTGATAACCGACCCACGCAATCCGCTGGCCCCCGTCGCCTATCGAAGCACATTGCGCCGGGAGCCGGAGACCAGGGTCTCCGAGGGCCCGCTCGAGAAGGTGTACCTGTTCTGGATCGTCGGAGCGTCCTGCGACGGCTGCACCATCGCCATTTCCGGGGCCACCCACCCCCGGGTCGAACACCTCCTCAACGGTCGGGTGCCGGGTCTCCCCCGGGTCGAGCTGGTCCACACCGTGCTGTCCGTCGAGTCCGGGCGGGAGTGGGTCGAGAACCTGCGGATGGCCGCCGAAGGCAAACTCGACGCCCCCTACCTGATCTGCTGGGAGGGGTCGATCATGGACGAGACGGTGTCGGGCGAGTACGGCTACTGGATGGGCCTCGGCGACGACCCGGACACCGGACGTCAGATCACCTCCCTCGAGTGGCTCGACCGGATGGCCCCCGGTGCGGCGGCGGTGCTGGCCATCGGCACCTGCGCCACCTGGGGCGGTATCCCCGCCGCCCACGGCAATCCCACCAACGCAATGGGGGTCATGGACCACCTGGGCAAGGACTACCGCTCGACCCTGGGCCTCCCGGTGATCAACATCCCGGGTTGCTCCCCCATCGGCGACAACATCACCGAGACCGCGGCGGCCGCCCTACTGTTCCTCAACGGCCTCGCCCCGCTGCCGGAGTTCGACGAGTTGGGCCGCCCGGCATGGCTGTTCACCGAAACCGTGCACCGGCACTGCCCCCGGGCCGGCTACTACGAGGAGGGCCTGTTCGCCCACTCCTACGGTGACAAGGAGTGCCTGGTCGAACTGGGCTGCTGGGGTCCGGTTGTGCAGTGCAACATCGCCGAGCGGGGCATCGTCGACGGCCAC
>JBFHEP010000194.1:0-8144 GCA_041584095.1 Acidimicrobiales bacterium
ATGGTGGGACGCATCAGGGATCTGAACCGCAACGGCCTCACGTTCCTCATCGTGGAACACAACATGAACCTCGTGATGGACATCAGCGACTCTGTGATCGTGATGGCCCACGGGGAAGTATTGCTGCACGGCACTCCCGATGAAGTGCAAAACGACCAGCGCGTCCTGGACGCCTACCTGGGGAAGGCGTGATGGCGCTACTCGAAGTGCGTGACATCGACGCCGGATACGGACACGGGCCCAGCATCCTCAAAGGCCTGTCGCTCCAGATCGAGGCGGGCACTACATACTGCATCATCGGTCCGAACGGAGCGGGCAAGTCGACGCTCTTGAAGGCGATCGCCGGCATCGTCGACCACCGGGGAACGATCGAATTCCGATTCCACGACGAACCATCGACCGCCTCGGGTCGGGGTACACCGGAGCGATCCAGCCGGTTGGTGGCGTACGTGCCCCAGAACCCCGTCTTGCCGCCCGGTATGACCACCGCCGAGTACGTGCTGATGGGTCGGACGTCGCACCTGCGGTGGTTCCAGTTCGAGTCGGGCCGCGATCGTGACCTCGTCGGCCGGACCCTGGCCGACCTCGATCTGGCCGCCATGGCCGCCCGCCCGGTCGCCGAACTGTCGGGCGGGGAGTCCCAGCGGGTCGCACTGGCCCGCGCCATCGTCCAGCAGGCATCGATCCTGGTGCTCGACGAACCGACGAGCGCGCTCGACCTGGCCCACCAGCTCGCCGTGCTCGAACTGGTCGACGAACTGCGGGAGCGGTACGGCCTGATCGTGATCACATCGATGCACGATCTGACCATCGCCAGCCGTCACGCCGACCAGATCCTGCTCCTCGACCACGGTAGACCGGCGGTCCAGGGCCGCCCGTCGGAGGTGCTGACCGCAGCGATCCTGTCGGACCACTACGGTGTCGAGGTGTCGGTCCTGCCCGATCCCAATGGCGGCGTCATCGTCGTGCCCGTCGGCAACCGTTCGAGGGCCGCCGCCATCAGCACCGATGTCGCCGGTGGATCCGTGCACCCCATCATCCAGACTTCCCGATCCGAACCGAGCGAGGGAGACCCGCCAACATGACAGCACCCGAGGAACCCCCGCAGGAGAAGCCTGACACGAGCACGGCGAGAACCGCGCCGTCGCTCGTGCTGGTCAACACCGGTGACGGGAAAGGCAAGTCGACCGCAGCGTTCGGCACGGTGCTACGGGCCGTGGCCCGGGGATGGAAGGTGGCTGTCGTCCAGTTCCTCAAGAGCGGCGGGTGGCAGGTGGGCGAGGAGAAGATCTGCCGTGACCTCGGGGTCGACTGGTACGCCGAGGGCGACGGCTTCACCTGGGACTCCGACGACCTCGACGAGAGCGCGGCGCTGGCCACCGCGGCGTGGAACCGGGCCAAGGAGTTGATCGAGGGTGGCGAGCATCGTCTCGTCGTGCTTGACGAGATCAGCTATGCATTGACCTGGGATTGGATCGATCGGGCCGACGTCGTCGCAACCATCAGCGGCCGGCCGGAGACCACCAGCGTCATCCTCACCGGGAGGGACATGATCGACGACATCATCGAGATCGCCGACACCGTCACGGAAATGCGAAACGTCAAGCATGCCTTCGACGCGGGGATCGTGGCCAAGAAGGGGATCGACTACTGAACCTCGGGGGCGGTCTGATGGTCGCCGTCGCGCCGGGCCCGGCGCCGGTGCCCGATCAGACTGGCGAAGAACCACAGGCCGCCGAACACGGCGATCGGTCCCCAGAACTCCGGTGACCATCGCTGCTCGAGTTCGTAGCCGAGGGCTTTGCCGAAGGCGAGCCCGGCTACGAACGTTGTCGCCACCTGCCAGCCCACCGCATAGCGGAACCGCCCGAGCGCCTCACCGATGAAGGCGACGGTCGCCGGCAGGCACAGGAGCCAGATCAGCGCCGGATCCAACCGGTCGGGCCACGGGTCGACGCCGATCGTCATTCCCAGCGCCACCAGGAAGCCGACGCCGTAGAGGGCGCTACATCGGCGACAGACCGGCAGGCGGCCGAACATGACGCAGCGATCGCCGTAGTGCTGCGGCCAGTGGTGGGAGAGCCAGAGGATGCGCCGGGCCCTCCGCTCGGCCAGCTGCCGCTCGTCGTCAGCCCGGCGTCGGGCGACGATCTCATCGAAACGAGCCTCGGCCTCCGGATCGAGCACGGTGTCGTCGGTTGAGGTCACCGATTCCCATCGGCCGATGGAGGGCCACCGTTGACCCTCGCCGTGGTCAGCCTCGGATTCGTCGCCTCCGCAGCGCGATCAATCCTGCCACGCCGCCGACGATCATCGTCGCACCGGCCGACACGAGGTAGCGGTCGCTGTCTTCGGCTCCGCCGTTGACCGGTGGTGTCGCCTCCTCGGCCGGCTGGACGTCGACCGGCTCGACACCGTCGGTACCGACCGCAACCGACTCCGAGCCGATCGTCGATGGCGTCACATCCGTGTCGACGGACGGTGTCGCCTCCTCGGCTGGTGGAGTCGTCTCGCCACCGAGGTCGGCGTTCGCCTCGACCAGCGCCGCCTGACGCAACCGTTCGATCTCCTCCGGGATCGAGCGGTCCAGTAGCTCGTAGACCGAGTCGCCGGGACATGTTGTCCGCGACATGTCGCGATGGCCGGAGATCGTGGCGGACGTGATCTCGGCGCCGGCCGGCCAACGATTCGACCCCCGGGAGGTGAAAACGACGGTCGCACCGGGGGTCGTGTCGACCCGGTGGCGGTGGGCCAGCCAGGCCAGGAGCCGGGTGAGGCTGTCGACCGCCTCTGCGGTCGGCGGTGCCTCGGCGTGGTTTCCGATGAGGCTGGCCAACTGGGCGAACCCCTGGGAGCCACCGGTGGCGTCCCCCTGGATCGGCTCGGCGAGCGAACCCTCCCGGGCCTCCCAGATGCCCCCGAAGCGATCGACGAGGAAGTTGTAGGCGAGGTCGGACCAGCCCCGCTCCGGGCCGACGTGGAAGTCGTAGAAGTCGCGGATCTGCTCGATGACCTCGTCGGGGCCGTAGTCGTTGGTCGACGCGGTGTGGTGCACAAGAAGGAAGCGGACGTCGTCCTCCGGCTCCAACAGCCCGGTCGGTGGACGCCGCGCCGCCCAGGTCGAGCGGGGCTTGATCTCGGGCCGGAGCAGCGATTCCACCGCCTGGTCCAGCTCGGGAAGCTGCTCGAAATCCGGAGTCGCTCCGGCTGTCGCCTGGGTCATCGAAGCTCATTCTAGGTGTTTGGACACTCCTCAGCGGATCGGGTCCGCGGTCTGTCGACGTCGCAGAGCGAACGTTAAGCTAGTGCGATCATGATCATCTGCGCAGGCGAATCGCTGGTCGATGTCATTCCCGGGGAGCACGAGGGGGATCCCGAGCGGGCCGTGCCCGGCGGGGGCCCGATGAACGCAGCGGTGGCCTCGGCCCGTCTCGGGGTGCCGACCGCCTTCGTCGGACGGATCTCCACCGATGCCAACGGCGATCTGATCTGGCGGCACCTCGAGGCGTCGGGCGTCGATCTCCGGGCTGCGGAGCGGGGTCCGGAACCGACCGCTCGGGCGATCGTCACGGTTCAACCGGTTCAGTCGTTCCGGTTCGAACCCGATGGCACGGCCGACGCCTCGATGACCACGATCGATCTGTCGCCTCTCGGCCCCGGCCCCCACATCGTTCACACCGGAACGCTCGGCGTCTTCCGGGGTGAGACCGCCCGGGCGCTCCACCGGATGCTCGACGACTTCGAGGGGGCGGTTTCCTTCGATCCGAACATCCGGCCGCAGGTGTTCCCCTCGGTGACCGAATGGTTGGAGGTGGCCGAACCCTGGCTCGATCGGGCCTCGGTCATCAAGGCCAGCGACGAGGATCTCGACTGGATGGGCATGACCATCACCGACCTGTTGGCCCGCAGGACCGCGGTCGTGCTGCGGACGGCCGGGCGCGAGGGCGTCGACGTCCACGTCACGGGCCACGAACCCTTTGCCGTCCCGGCGGTACGGGGCGAGGTGGTCGACACCGTTGGTGCGGGCGACTCCTTCTGCGGCGCAATCCTGGCCCAACTGCATCGCCGGGACCTCACGACCGTCGACGCCATCGACGCCATCGGACCGGCGACGTGGCGGGAGATCGTTTCCTTCGGTGTCAAAGCGGCCTCGATAACCGTCGGCCGTGTGGGTGCCGACCCGCCGTGGGCGGCGGAGATCGACGATCCGGCGACTACATAGGCGGAGCGGCGGGTTCGTCACGCCCAATCGTGGCGGCCGGGCGGGGTGGTAACCGGGGCCGGGTGAAGTAGCCTGAGCGCCGAAAGTGAAGGCCATGACCAACCAGATCACCCCCCGTTCCACCACCACCGGCTCGGAGTCGAAGGCTCCGCCGATGATCGGCACCACCCCCGGCCGTCGTCGAGGCGGCGTCGCGGCTGCGTTCGTGGCGACAGCGGTCCTGCTCACGGGCTGCACCGGCGGCCCCGGCGACCGCGACGACTTCGTCGACGTGCTGACCCGCGACGACAATTTCGCGGCCAACGAGGCCGAGTGCATCGCCGACGCCGTCTTCGATCGCTACGGCGAGGACGGCGACGCCCTCCAGAAGATCTCGGCGGCCGAATCCTATGAGTGGCTGACCGGCGCCGAGGGCGTGGAGGGCTTCGACGAGTTCTTCGAGTCGACGGTCACCGACTGCACCGCCATCGGCCCCTCGGCCGGCGAGTAGCGTCTTCACCCGACATCGAGCGTACTTTCACGGCTTCACCGACAAGACCTCACAGACGCTCGATGATCATGGCCATACCCTGGCCGCCGCCGACGCACATGGTCTCGAGACCGACGGTCTTGTCGGCGTCGGCCAATCCGTTGATCAGCGTGGTCATGATGCGGGCTCCGGTCATCCCGAACGGGTGGCCGAGGGCGATGGCGCCGCCGTTGACGTTGAGTTTGTCGTGATCGATGCCGAGATGGGCGGCTGACGGCAGCACCTGGGCGGCAAAGGCCTCGTTGATTTCGACGAGGTCGATGTCGTCGATCGTCATTCCCGCTCGGGCCAGCGCCTGGCGTGACGCCTCGATCGGCCCGAGACCCATGATCTCGGGGTTCAGTCCGGTGACGCCGGAGGACACGATACGAGCCAGAGGTTTGATGCCGAGCTGCTTCGCCTTCTCGTCGCTCATCACGACGACGGCGGCCGCACCGTCGTTCAGCGGGCAAGCGTTGCCGGCGGTCACGGTACCGTCCGGGCGGAACACCGGCTTCAGCTGGCTCACCCCCTCCAGCGTGGTCCCCGGGCGGGGTCCGTCGTCGGCGGTCAGGACCGATCCGTCGGACAAGGTGACCGGGGTGACGTCGACCTCGAAGAACCCCCGCTTGATGGCATCCTCGGCGCGGTTCTGGCTACGGACACCCCAGGCGTCCTGCTCCTCGCGGCTGATGTTCTCCCGTTGGGCGACGTTCTCGGCCGTTTGGCCCATGGCGATGTAGACGTCGGGCAGGCCTTCGGGGGGCGTCCACGTCTCGGCCCCGCCCTCGGACCGCTCGAGCGTGCGCAGCATGGCGTCGTTGAATCGCTCGTTCCGGGCGTCACCATTGTCGGAGGCTCCATGGCCGTAACGGCTCACGAACTCGACACCGGCGGCGACGAACGCGTCGCCCTCGCCGGCCTTGATGGCGTGGGCCGCCATCCGGATGGTCTGCAGCGACGACGAGCAGTAGCGGTTGACGGTCACGCCGGGCACATCGCCGAGACCGGCAAGCACGGCCACGACACGAGCGGCGTTGAAGCCCTGCTCACCCGCCGGAGAACCGGTTCCGAGCATCAGGTCCTCGATGTCGGACCGATCGAGCTCGGGCACCTTGTCGAGGGCGGCGTTCACGATCTGGGCGGTGACGTCGTCGGGGCGTTCGTCTTTGAGCGAGCCTTTGAAGGCCCGGCCGATCGGGCTGCGGGCGGTGGATACGATGACGGCTTCAGCCATGGTCTGTGCCTCCAATGCACGGGGTACTGCTCATGTTGTCACTTCGGTTTCGGTCCGGGCCAGTCGAAAGAAGCGGGCTCTACGTGTCAACCGGCCCGCCTGCTCGAGATGACACCGGTGTCGAAACCGGCGAGGTGGAGCCCACCGGCGAACCGGGCGTGTTCGATCTTGGTGCAGCGGTTCATGACCACGTCCAAGCCGCCCGCCAGGGCGATCTCGGCGGCCTCCACACTCCACAGTCCGAGCTGCAGCCACAGCGTCCTCGCCTCCACCGCCACCGCGTCGGCGGCCACGGCCGGACAGTCTTCGGCCCGCCGGAACACGTCGACGATGTCGATCGGGCCGCCGACGGCTTCGGTCACGGCGGTCAGCGAACCGAACACCGGCAGCCCGAGAATCTCGGTCTCGGTGGGGTGTACGGGATACAGGTCGAAGTCGCACGACGAAGACTTCAGATAGGTCATCACGAAGTTGCTGGCCCGGGCCGGACTGGACGACGCTCCGACGATGGCGATCGAGCGGCTGCGATCAAGAATCGCTTTGCGCTGCAGCGGCGACGGCGGGGTCCATCCGGGGACCGACGGTTGCGCCGTCCCGATCCTGGTGGCCGGGGCGGACGTCATGACAGCGCCTTCATGAGGTCGCCACCGTGAGAGCCTGATCGAGATCCCAGATGATGTCGTCGAGGTCCTCGAGCCCGACCGACAACCGGACCATATCGGGGCCGACCCCGGCCCGTTCCAGCTCGGCATCGCTCATCTGCTGGTGGGTGGTCGACGCCGGATGGATGACCAGGGTTCGGGCGTCACCCACATTGGCCAGGTGGCTCACCATCTGCAGTGATTCGATGAACCGTTGCCCCGCTTTCCGGCCGCCTTCGATCCCGAAGGTGAAGATGGCACCGGCTCCGTTCGGGAGGTAGCGCGACGCAAGGTCGTGATAGGGCGAGTCGGCGAGGTCGGCGTGGGCCACCCACGAAACCCTGCCGTCGCCGGCGAGCCAGGCCGAGACGGCCTGGGCATTGGCCACGTGGGCCTCCATCCGCTGGGGAAGTGTCTCGAGGCCCTGGAGAAGCAGAAAGGCGTTGAACGGCGACAGGCAGGCGCCGACGTCGCGCAGCTGCTCGGCCCGGAGAGCCGTGCAGAAAGCGTACTCGCCGAAGTTGTCCCACCACCGGAGGCCGTTGTAGGTGTCGATCGGCTCGGTGAGGCGCTCGAAACGGCCCGACGCTCCCCAGTCGAACGTTCCTGCCTCGGTGACCACTCCGCCGATGCTCGTGCCGTGGCCGCCGATGAACTTGGTGGCGGAGTGGACGACGATGTCGGCTCCGAATTCGATGGGGCGGCACAGATAGGGGGTGGCGAACGTGGCGTCGATCACGAGCGGCAAGCCGTGTTGGTGGGCGATGTCGGCCAACGCAGCGACATCGGCCACCGCTCCGGACGGATTGCCGATGATCTCGGTGTAGACCAGCTTGGTCCGGTCGCCGATGGCGGCGGCGAACTCCTCGGGCTGGTCGTTGGCGACGAACGTCGTGTCGATGCCGAGCCGTTTCAGCGTGGTGGCCAGCAGGGTGTAGGAACCACCGTAGATGCTCGATGCCGCCACCACATGATCGCCGGCGCCGGCGAGGGTGGTAATCGTCAGGAATTCGGCTGCCTGGCCGGAGGCCGTGGCCACCGAGCCGATGCCACCCTCGAGGCTCGCCATTCGCTCCTCGAACGCCGCCGTGGTGGGATTGGAGATCCGAGTGTAGATCGTCCCGTACTTCTGCAGGGCAAACAGGTCGGCGGCATCGGCGGTGTCCTCGAAGACGAAGCTGGTCGATTGATAGATCGGCACCGCTCGGGCCCCGGTTGCGCTGTCGGGCCGTCCGCCGGCGTGGAGGGCCCGCGTCCGGAATCCCCATTGTCGCTCCCCGGGGAGGGTGGGCTCAGTGTTCATCGCGATCAGTGCTCATGGGCTCAGTAGAGCACAAATGCGAACAGGGGGCTGAAGAGGCCGTCGAAGGAGGCGGCGACAAGCGCGAGGGCCAGCAGCACGCCGTTGCGCGCCAGATGCCGCCACGAGATCGGCGAGCGGATCGACCCGCCGAAACAGGCGCAGCTCGGCACCAGGCCACCGGGTCGGCGCAGGACCCGGACCAGGACGGCGGTGAATGCCACCAGCAGCGCGGC
>JBFHEP010000195.1:0-8140 GCA_041584095.1 Acidimicrobiales bacterium
GAACTCGGGCTTGAGGGCGTCGATCTCGGCCGAGGCCACGGTGATCTCGGCGGCCAGGCGGGCCGCTTCGGCCTCGAGGTTGGCGACCAGGCCGTCGTCGACTGCAGCCTGGAGCTCACCGTCGAGCCGTAGTCGCCGCTCAGCCATCACATTGCGCTGACCCTTGA
Source organism: Acidimicrobiales bacterium (assembly GCA_041584095.1). Taxonomy (GTDB): domain Bacteria; phylum Actinomycetota; class Acidimicrobiia; order Acidimicrobiales; family SZUA-35; genus JAHELU01. The sequence continues at coordinate 168 of JBFHEP010000195.1, forward strand.
CTCTCTCGGCCAAGCTGGATGCCCGGCTCAACACGTCGCCGATGTCCGATGCGCCGAGCGCCGCCAGTTCGGCCTCGCCGGAAAGGACCTGGGCATCGAGCGCGGCCAGCGTCGAGGTGATGGCACTCTCCCGCTCGTCGAACTCGAGCCGCCTCCGCCGCCCGGTTTCGAGCTGACCGGTAAGCGCCTGCAATTCACGGCCCGACAGATGGACTTTGAGGGTCGTCAACTCCTCGACCAACGCACCGTGACGGCGAGCCGCCTCGGCCTGCCGCTCCAGCGGTCGGATCTGGCGCCGAACCTCCCGCAGGAGATCCTGCAGCCGACTCAGGTTGTCGCCCGTGGCGGCCAGACGGCGCTCCGCCCGCTCCCGACGCTTGCGGTACTTGAGTACTCCGGCGGCTTCCTCGATGATGCCCCGACGGTCCTCCGGGCGGGCGTTGAGCACGTCGTCGATACGGCCCTGGGAGACGATGATGTGCTGTTGCCGGCCGACACCGGAGTCCGACAGCAACTCCTGAATGTCGAGAAGGCGGCACGAGACACCATTGATGGCGTAGTCGGACTCGCCGCTGCGGAACAAGGTCCGGGTGATCATCACCTCGTTGAACTCGATGGGCAGCAATCCGTCGCTGTTGTCGATCACCAGCGACACCTCGGCCCGGCCGAGCGCCTTCTTGGCCGAGGTGCCGGCGAAGATCACGTCCTCCATTTTGTGCGACCTGACGGCCGATGGTGCCTGAGCACCCAGTACCCAAGCCATCGCGTCGACCACGTTGGACTTGCCCGAGCCGTTCGGCCCGACAACAACCGTGATGCCGGGCTCCAGCTGCAGGTCGGCCGACTCTGCGAACGACTTGAACCCTTTGACGGTCAGCGCTTTGAGAAACACACAGATCCCTTCCGAGACCCTTCATGGGTTGAGGTAACGCGTTGAGGACTGCCCGACCCAACGCAATGGCCCGCTGCACGATCACAACTCAGCCTCGATCCTAGATCTTCTCGGTATGTGAACTCGTGATTTCGCGTCAAGTTTCAGGAGTTTCGACCTCGTCGGCCGAAACTCGAACCGAGCTGCTCCGCGCCGAAGCCCATGGCCGCCAGATCGGCGGCGATGGCGGTCGGTCGGCCCTGATGCGGAGTTCCCCGCCCGGTCCGGGACTGGGCTACGTTGACTCCATGAGTACGGCGATCGACGTTGAGGACCTGGTTGCGATCGACATGCACGTCCACGTCGAGAAGGACGCGCAGGGGTGCATGGCGCTCGACCAGGAACTGCTCGATGCATCGGCCGAGTACTTTTCATCCGACGATGAGCGAACCCCTACCGTCGAACATCTGGCCGACTACTACCGGGAGCGCAACATGGCGGCGGTCATCTTCACCGTCGACGCCACCACCGGTCTCGGTCATCCCGGACTGTCGAGCGCCGAGATCGCCGACTTGGCGGCAGCTCACCCCGACGTGTTGATCCCGTTCGGCTCGGTCGACCCGCTCGCCAAGAATTCGGTGGTCAAGGCCGAATCGTTGGCCCGTGACCATGGGGTTCGGGGATTCAAGTTCCACCCGAGCCTCCAGGCCTTCGAGCCCAACGACCGCCACTTCTACCCGCTGTGGCACAAGCTGGAAGAGCTGGGCCTGCCGGTGGTCACCCACACCGGACAGACCGGAATCGGGGCCGGCCTTCCCGGCGGTCGCGGCATCAAACTTCGCTACTCCGATCCGATGCTGATGGACGACGTGGCCGCCGACTTCCCCGGCCTCCCGATCATCCTGGCCCACCCGTCGGTCCCGTGGCAGGACTCGGCCATCTCGATGGCAACCCACAAGGCCAATGTCTACATCGATCTTTCGGGGTGGCTGCCCAAGTACTTTCCGCCGCAGCTGGTGCGGGCGACCAATGGCTTGCTGAAACGCAAGGTGCTGTTCGGTTCCGACTACCCGGTCATCGACCCCGACCGCTGGATTGCCTCCTTCGACAGCGATCTGGAGATCAAGCCGGAAGTTCGGCCGCTCGTCATGAAGGACAACGCGGTGGCGCTGCTCGGGCTCGGCCGTGACGACAACGACGAATGACGCCGCGACATCTCGCACTCGTGCGCGATTTCTCACGCCAATGGGACGGCTGACGGCAGCCGGAGGGCCCAACCAGCGACGGAGCCGAGACGAATGTGCGACACTGCTGACATGGTTGGCATCATTCGAAACATCGTGTTGGTCGTACTGGCCGTTGTTGCGGGCGTCACATCGGTCTTCCTGGTCGGAATGCGACGAAAGTCGCCGCCGGTGATCGATGCGGTCCGGCGGTTCAACAAGGCGGTGTCGAATCCCAAACAGATGGCGACGGCCGGAACGCCCGGCGCTTACGCCTCGATCATCGAGCACGTCGGTCGCCGGTCCGGCACCACCTATCGCACGCCCGTCGGCACACAGACTGTTCCCGACGGTTTCCTGATCACCCTCCCCTACGGAACCAGGACCGACTGGGTGCAGAACGTGCTGGCTGCCGGAGAAGCCGTTGTCACCGCCGACGGTGAAACGGTCGCCGTCGACCAGCCGGAGATCGTTCCGCTTGCGGAGGTGGCCGATCAGCTACCGGCGGGCGAGCAGCGCATCCTGAAGCTGTTCAACGTCGAACAGGTCCTCCACGTTCGGCGAGCCTCGCTCCAGCGTGACGGTTGATCACCGATCCTGCACCCGACCGTCGCCGGCTGCCCTCGCAGTCAAGGCCGACTCGACCAACCGGCGCTGCTGGCGGCCGATCATCCGCAGTCGATCGCCGTTGCGGGAGGTACGGGCGTGGAGAAAGCCACCCTCGATGGCGGCAACCAACGAGACCGCCATCTCTTCGGCCACGTCGGGCTCGATCCCGGCGGCCCGCAGTCGACCGGCCGCCGACGAGATCCACCCGTCGAAGACGCGATCGGCGGTCTGCCGCAGGGTCTCGTCGCTGTTGGCGATTTCTCGGGCCACGCCGCCGATCGGACACGGATCGATGAAATCAGTTTGCTTGAGGACTTCCGCGGCCGCATCGAAGAACGCCTCGACGGCTGCACCGGGGTCGGGATGGGAATCCCAGATCAGCTCGAACAGCTCCTGATAGGCGGCACCCGTGGTTTCCAGCACGACCTGCGCCAGATCCGACTTGCCGCCGGGAAAGTGATGGTAGAGCGAACCGGTCGGGGCGTCGGCTGCTTCGGTCACCTGCTTCAGCGACGTGCCGTTGTAGCCGTATCGGCGAAACAGCTCACCGGTGGCGGCGATCAATCGGGACCGGGTGTCGTCGGGCATCATCTTGATAGTAGAGCATTCGTTCTAGTACGCTTTAGAGCAATCATTCTAGAGTGATCGCTCTAGCGCCTGACTGCGCCATCGGCGTTCCCACCACAGTCGGCATCGCTCTCGCTCATCTGCTACCCGATTTCGGCCCGGTCAGCGATTCGCTCTGGGCCGACGGTATCGACGCCTTCACCTGGTTCGCGGTGATCCTCGAGATCCTCGGCACCGTCGTGCTCACCGCCGGCGGCTGGATGGCCTGGCGTGAAGTCGACTACGCCCCTCCCTCCCTCCGGCCTGGCTGACCGTCACTCGACATGGTGAGGCCAACGTCTACACCTGGGTGTTGCAGAAGTAGACGACCTGATGCTTGAAGCTCGTCTTGCGGATCGGCTCCCGCGACCGCGGGCTCAGCTCACCGGTCTTGCCGAAGACGGCCAGATGGTCGCCATACTCCCCCGGCTCACCGTGCAGGTCCCTGAACGGGCGTTCCTCCAGTGAGGTGCCGCGGTACTTGATGGCGTCGTGCATGATGCCAACAACCGACCGGTAGAGGCGGCGTATCTCCTGGGTCGACAGGCTGGAGCTGGATCGGTCGTGGCGCAGGCCAGCGTCGAAGAGGATCTCGTTGGAGTAGACGTCGCCGATACCGACGAACACGGAGGGGTCGGTCAACAGCAATTTGAGCGGCGTGTCGTGGTTGACCACGAGACGGCCGAAGTCCACCCACGACAGCGGGCTCTCGAGAAGGTCGAGGCCTTGTTCCTCCGACGGCGGCAGCGCACTCTCGACGTCGTCGTCATGGACGACGTGGATCGAGCTCGAGCCCTTCTTGTCGGCGATGCGAAGATCACCGGTCTGGGTGAAGGTGATAACGGCGACGATGTCGGGCGTGTTTTCCTTACGGCTCGGCACCTTCTCGAGCCGCCCATTCTCGCCCAGTTGCACAACGATGTTGTACTCGTTGTCGAGCGTGATGATGATGGCCAGGCCGCTCCGGCCGACGGCCTCCACCTTGGCCCCGACGAGATTCTTCCCGAAGTCGGCTTTGGTTTTGATTCCCTCGAAGGACTTCAGCACGAGGGCCTCCGCACTTTTGATCTTTCGCCCGACGATGTCGCGCTCCAGATCCCGCCGGAGTGTTTCGACCTCCGGCAACTCGAGATTGATCACGTGGTTTCCTCTCCGATGCCCGAATGGGCGACTACCGCCGCGTAGGCGGAACGGGCGGCGACCTGCTCAGCCCGCTTCTTTGAAGTTCCGGCACCACGCCCACGGGGGATGCCGTCGATGATCGTTACCGCCGTGAACCGCTTGTCGTGATCTGGACCGGAGCCGGAGATCTCGTAGACCGGCGTGCCGAGCGCCAGTCGGGCGGTGAGTTCCTGCAGCTGCGTCTTGTAGTCGCGGCCACCCGGCTGCTCCGCCGCCTCCAGAATCGCGTCGTGTGTGAGGGCCAGGATGACCTGTTCGGCTGCATCCCAACCTCCATCGACATAGACCGCGCCGAGAACGGCTTCCAGGGCGTCGGCCAGAATCGACTCCTTCTCCCGTCCGCCCGATTGGTCCTCCCCCTTCCCCAGTCGGAGGAGGTGACCGAGATCCAGTACCGATGCGAGCTCGGCCAGTGTCACGGTGTTGACCACCGATGCCCGGAGCTTGGCCAATTGGCCCTCCGGGAGATGCGGATACTTCATGAAGATGTGGTTGGTGACGACCAGACCCAACACCGAATCCCCGAGAAACTCGAGGCGCTCGTTCGACACGTTACCGAGGTTCTCCGCGCAGTAACTCCTGTGGGTGAGGGCACGAGTCAGCAGACCCTGGTCATGAAATGTGTGGCCAAGGCGACGGCAGAAATCAACCAGCTCGGGCTCGATCAGGATGAGGCTCCCACCTTGGCATCGACGTAATCAACGGCATCGCGAACGCTTTTGAGGTCCTGCAGGTCCTCGTCTTCGATACGGAAGCCGACCGTTCGCTCCCCCAGCTCCTCTTCGAGTGCCTCGACGAGTTCGATGAGGGCCAGGGAGTCGGCTTCGAGGTCGTCGGCAAAGGAATCGCCCTCGCGGATCTGCCCTGGCTCGATCTCGAGGATGTCAGCCAGACGGTCACGGATGAGCTCGAAGATCTGATCGCGGGTCATTGGCGGCTGCTCCATGTGGGTTTCGGCTGGCACTCGTTGGTCCTTTCCTGCACGCTGACCCCGCTCCAGGACAATGAAGGTCGAGAAAGTCCCAAAACGACACCCGAGTCGGGCGTCGCGGCTCTGGAAGTACTCCCTCCACGTGACGCCCGAGCGGTTGTCAACGACCGATATCGTAGCAAGCCCAACCTACGGTTGAGGCACCATGGGCACTCCAACCACGTGTCAAAGCAGGCGAAGCAACACTCTTTTCGCGCACTTTGCAGTGTTTTCCGCGCCAGACATCGGATCGTGCCGAATCCTGGCGGTCAGTCGGCGATTTCCACAGCCTCCCGGATCCTCCCGAGAAGATCGGTTCGAGCCATCTCATCGGCGGTTCTGATGGCGTTGGCGAGCGTGTTCGCCGACGAGGAACCGTGAGAAATCAAGGTCACGCCGCGGGTGCCGAGCAACATGGCCGCACCGGTCGCCTTCGCATCGAAATGGTGAAAGATCGGAGCAAGCTCGTCGGCCAGCACTGCGGCCGAATCGCCGCCCGCCTTCGCCCCACCCCGGTCGACCGCCTCGGAGATGGAATCGCGGAAGATGTCATAGAAGCCCTCGAGGGATTTGAGGGTGACGTTGCCGGTGAAGCCGTCACAGACGATGACGTCGGCCACACCGGCCATGAGATCACCGCCCTCGACGTTGCCGACGTACTCGGCGTTGCACTGGGAGGCCCAATCCGGCTCCTCGAGAAGGGTGCACGCCGCCTTGACCATGGCGTTGCCCTTCCCGGCCTCTTCGCCGATCGTGAGCACTGCCACCCGAGGTCGATCGATGCAGAACCGATGGCGGGCGTAGGCCGTGCCCATTCGGGCGAACTGCACCAGCCATTCAGGCTGACAGTCGGGGTTGGCACCGCAGTCGAGCAGTGTGGTCGGCGTGCTGTCGAGCACCGGGAACGGAACGGCGATCGCCGGACGGGAAACGCCCTTGATCCGCCCCAGACGGAGCAGTGAAGCAGCCATGGCGGCTCCGGTATTGCCGGCGCTGAGCAGCGACGACGCCCGCCCGTCGCGAACCGCCTCGGCTGCTCGCACGATCGACGAGTCCTTCAGTTTCCGGACACTGACCGCGGGATCGGCGTCCATGGCGACGACCTCGCTTGCCGCCAACACCTCCAGGTCGCCGACGTCGCCCAATCGGTCCGGATCGCCTACCAGGAGGATGGGAACGCCGTCGCGCTCGGCGGCAAGGCGTGCCCCTTCGACGACCACGCCGGGCGCGTCATCGCCGCCCATGGCATCGACGGCCACAGGGGGTCGGTTGGGCGTCCCGCCGGTTGTCGCCGAACTGTCGGTGTGTTCACCGGCCACGTCTCATCCCCCGGTTGGAAGGCCGAATCCGGCCCTGTGGCAGGACTAGGCTTCGACCTCGATCGCCTGCCGACCTTTGTACCAGCCGCACGAGCCGCAGACGCGGTGGGGCAGCTTCGTGGCACCGCAACGGTCACACGTGCTGCGTGCGGGGGCGGACAGCTTCCAGGCGGCGGCCCGCCGGCTGCGGGTCTTGGACTTCGACTTCTTTTTCTTTGGAACAGCCACGGCAGCAACCCGGGATCATCATGGTCTGGAGGCTCCGGCGGGACGTTCATCCCGGACATGGAGGCCCGACGGAGGTACGGACAGATGGTTCGCCCTTGGCGCCGGGCTTTCGCTCGGGGCCGGCGGACGTGTCGGAGCACGTCTTCAGGCGACAAGTCAGGCTACCGACTTCGTCGTCCTCCTCCACCACCGGTGACCGTGAACGTGTCGACCAGCGCCGGCTCGGGGTGGTCACCATCGACGACCGGCCTCCCGTCGACCCATCGAAGGTCGAGATCCGGAACGTCGTCGAAGCCGATCACATGAGCGACGACCCGATCGTCGGTCACTCGAAGACGGACGAAGTGCTTGTAGCCGGACAGCCGCATCCCGACGAAAAGCTCGTTGAGGTTCATGCGGAAATACTGGGCGATCACGAGATACAGGGCGAAGGCCAGAAGACCGAGTCCGGCGCCGATCAGACCGGTGATCACGGCGAAGCTGGCGGTCGGCCAACTCGCGATGAGGCTGTCGGCCCAGAAAACCCGGGTGAGCGGCGTGTCGAGTTGTGGTATCGACTCGGTCAGGCGAGCGGCCGCCGCAACGGACGCCGTTGCGCCCATTCCGTGGAACATCAGGTGGAGTCCGGCTGCCGGTGCGGCGACGTACCAGCGGCGACGGTGAGCCTTGGCCAGGGCGAACAGTGCCAGCGCCATCAGTCCGGTGATGGCCCAGGCCCCGACGTTGTGCATCGCGCCCCAGAGAACCTGTAACTGGTCTTGCCAGAACGGTCCGGCGGTGAAGGGCTCGAGCACCTCGACCGGTTCCGCCGCCTGTTCCGAACGGGCGAACGCCTGCCGGGCTCCGGCCCTCGCCGCCAGGCCGAACAGTGTGTAGATGACGCCGAAAACGGTACCGAGTTCCGGATTGCCCCACGGGATGCGCCACAGCGCCGTTACCCCCGTTCGACGGGAGGTGCCCCGATC
>JBFHEP010000196.1:0-8116 GCA_041584095.1 Acidimicrobiales bacterium
CTTCGTTCCGTGGACGGCCTCGTTCCCGACGCCGTCTACTTCTCGACCTCGACCCCGCCGTATCTCGACAAGACCAACGCCACCGTCGTCCACGCCGCATTGAACCTACCGTCGCGGGTGTTCGCCGGTGATGTCGGCGGGGCACCCCGTTCCGTCAACGTCGCGCTCCGATCCGCCCTCGACGGTTCCAGGCTGACGATGGTGGCGGCCTCCGACGTGCGCAGTGGACGCCCCGGCTCGGCCGACGAATCGCAGTGTGGCGACGCCGCCGTGGCCTGGTTGATCGGCAGCGAGGCCGACGGTCCGGTGATCGCCGAGTGGCTGGGTGGGGCCTCCGCGACCGGCGAGTTTCTCGATCGCTGGCGGCTGCCTGCCTGGGACCACTCCCGGGTGTGGGAGGAACGGTTCGGCGAGCACGCCTATCTGCCGCTCGTCACCGAGGCAGCCGACGCCGCATTCAAGGAAGCCGGGCTCGAACCGATCGACGTCGACGTCGCCGCCATCACCGGTCTCCACGCACGGGCCGTTCGGGGCGCAGCCCGGGCGGCGGGGCTGGGCGAGATCCCCGTCGCCGCCGATCACACCGGAACCGTCGGCAACACCGGAACCCCCCACGCCGGCCTCGTCCTCGGCTCCGTGCTCGACGAGTCGGAACCGGGACGGACGATCATGGTGATACACCTGGCCGACGGCGTCGATATCGGCTTCTTCCGTACCACCGAGGCCATCATCGCCTACACCGCTGCTCCGACGGTGGCCGAGCAGATCGCCGCCGGCAACGACGCACTCGACTACCAGACCTTTCTCACCTGGCGGGGCTTCCTCGAACGGGAGCCACCACGCCGCCCCGATCCGGACCCACCGGCTGCGCCGCCGTCGCTTCGGTCCCAGGCCTGGAAGTACGGGTTCGTCGGCTCTCGTGACCGTTCCACCGGCGCCGTTCACCTGCCTCCCCAGCGGGTTTCGGTCAAGGGCGGAGCGGTCGACGACATGGAGCCGGTGCCCATGGCCGACGTCGGGGCCACGGTTGCCACGTTCACCATCGATCGTCTCGCATATTCGCTGTCGCCGCCCGTCATCGCCGTGGTCATCGACTTCGACGGCGGCGGACGTTTCCAATGCGAGCTGACCGATGCCGATCCCGAGTCCGTGGCCATCGGCGACCGCGTGACCATGACATTCCGCAAACTGATGACCGCCGACGGTGTCCACAACTACTTCTGGAAGGCGCGGCCGGTCGGCTGACCACGACGACAAGGACAAAGCCCATGGCATCCAAGGGAATCAAGGATCAGGTGGCCATCGTCGGCATGGGGTGCACCCCGTTCGGCGAACACTGGGACCGGTCGGTCGACGACATGTTGATCGACGCTTCGACCGAGGCCTACAGCTCGGCCGGAATCACACAGAGTGACGTCGATGCCTACTGGTTCGGCACGCTCGCCTCCGGCGTGTCGGGCCTCACCCTCAGCAGGGCGCTGAAGATCGACTACAAACCGGTCACTCGGGTCGAGAACATGTGCGCCACCGGATCCGAGGCGTTCCGCAACGCCTGCTACGCCGTGGCATCCGGGGCCTACGACCTCGTGGCCGCCTTCGGCGTCGAGAAGCTGAAGGACACCGGCATGTCGGGCCTGGTCTCCCAACGAATCCCCGGTGACGGCACCCGCCCCGAACTCACCGCTCCCGCCATGTTCTCGCTACTGGCTCCGGCGTACGCCAAGAAGTACGGGGTCGACACCGACGAGATGAAGGACGTCCTGACCCGGATCGCCTGGAAGAACCACTACAACGGCGCCCGCAATCCCCGAGCCCAGTTCCGCAAGGAGGTCGCCAAGGACACGATCTGCAACGCCCCACTGATCGCCGGCCAACTCGGCATCTTCGACTGCTCCGGTGTCTCCGACGGCTCCGCCGCGGCCATCCTGTGCCGGGCCGAGGACGCCCACAAGTACACGGACACGCCGCTGTACGTGAAAGGACTCGGTTTCGCGTCCGGTCCGGCGGCCGGTCCCATCGACCCCGACTACGACTACACGACGTTCAACGAGGTCGTGGTCTCGGCCGCCGACGCCTACGCACAGGCCGGGATCACCGACCCCCGGGCCCAGCTCGCCATGGCCGAGGTTCACGACTGCTTCACCCCGACCGAACTGGTGCTGATGGAGGACCTGGGATTCGCCCAGCGGGGCATGGCATGGAAGGAAGTGCTGGCCGGTACCTACGATCTCGTCGGCGAGCTACCGGTCAACCCGGACGGTGGGCTCAAGAGCTTCGGTCACCCGATTGGTGCTTCGGGACTCCGCATGCTGTTCGAGTGCTGGCTGCAGCTCCGCCAGGAGGCTCCCGAGGATCGGCAGATCTCATCGGTCGCCGAGGACGGTAAGACGCTCGGTTTGACCCACAACCTCGGTGGTGCTCCAGGTGAATGCGTGAGTTTTGTCAGCGTCGTCGGTTCGGAGCCGGGCTGAACCGTCGAAGCCGCTCGGTCAACTGCGGCAGCGGCCGTGTGGCGGCTCGTACGTGTCATCGGCGAGTGCCGCCATCGCCGTCTCGAGTTCGGTTGCGGCGACAGCCCAGCCGCGATCGTCGCGCCGTGATGAGGCGAACACCATGCCGACGGCGCGCCCGTCGCCGTCCACGACCGGGGCCCCGGAATCCCCCTGATCGATCGACGCCGCCAGCTCGACCGCCCGGCGGCGGCCCTCGCCGTCGAGGGTTGCGTTCACCGAACGCAGCACCTGCGCATCCTTGATTTCGAGACCGTCGGGGTCGGCGTAGGTCGGAATCGTCACCTCGTCGCCGTCGGCCGCGTCGGCGAACTCGAAGATCTGCGTCAAGGTGGTGTCGACGGCGAGTAGCGCGATGTCGCGATCCGGATCGAGATAGGCGATCTCCGTGGTGATTTCGGTGCCGTCCACCGTTCGCAGCACGGCCCGTCGGGCCGATTCGACGGTGTGGGCGGCGGTTGCGACCAGGTCCGGGCTCACGGCCATCGCCGTCGCCCGCTGGCGGGAGATGCCGGCACAGGCCTCGATCTCCACCCGGAACACGGCGCCTCCGGGCACCGCCGTCGCGTCAGAACAGCCGCACGTGAACAGGAGCGCGACAGCGACCATGGCCAGACCAGACGCTGACCTCGCACGGCGGGCACTCGACGTGCGGTTGGTCGGTTGTCGACTTCCACCCGGCATTGCTGCCGATGGTACCGTCACGTCGAACCGTCACGAGAACGCCCGGAGGCGCCCCATGGCCGAAACCGTTCTACATATCGACCGCCCATTCGACGAGGATCTGGTTCGATCGGTCGTCGGTCCCGACGTCGTGCTGGTCGGTCCCGACGATCCGCCGGCCACGGCCAATGGTGCGATCGCAGGAGCGGCGATCTGGAATGCGGCGCGTTTCGACGCCGCGCCGGCGCTCCAGGTGCTGGCACGCACGGGTATCGGCGTCGACACCGTCGATCTGACCGAGGCGACCCGACGGCGTGTTCTGGTCACGAACACCCCCGACGGTCCGACGGTCTCCACTGCGGAGCACACCATCGCCCTGCTGTTCGCGGTGGCGAAGACGTTGCCTCATCATCAGCAGACGTTGCGCGACGGTGCCGGGTCCTACACGGCCGCAAGCCGAGCCGTTGAGCTCGACGGCCTCACGCTCGGACTCGTGGCCTACGGGCGGATCGGTCGCCGGGTTGCAGCCATCGCCTCGGCTGTCGGCATGACGGTGGTGGCCCACGATCCGTTTCTGACCCAGGACGCAATGGCCGACGATCCGGCCGGAGTGCGGCTCGTCGACTTCGACGAACTGCTGGCCTCGTCCGACGTGATATCCCTGCATTGTCCGCTGACCGACGAGTCCCGGCGGCTCTTCCGGGCCGAGACGTTCGCTCGCTGCAGGCCGGGCCTCATCTTCGTCAATGCGGCCCGGGGAGGTCTCGTCGATCACGACGACCTCCTGGCCGCCCTCGACTCCGGACAGGTGAAAGCGGCCGGACTGGACGTCACCGATCCGGAGCCACTGCCGCACGGCCACCCCCTGCTCCACCGCACCGACGTGATCGTGACGCCACACGTTGCGTCATCGACGGTCGTGGGTCGCCGCCGGATGCTGATCATGGCGCTCGAGCAGGCGATGAGCGCGCTCGGCGGATCGATCCCGACCCACCTGGTCAATCGAGACGTCCTCGACTGACCGCCCGGGCCGGACAGCGACGAACAGATTGATCGCTTGGACCGACTATTCGACCGGTCGAATGATCACTTTGCCAACCGTCCGCCGACTGCCGATGTCGCCCAAGGCCTCGAGCGCCTCCGACAGTGGACGGACCTCGGAGATCAGCGGGTCGACCTTCCCGGTCTCGAACAAGTCCACCACCGAATCCCAGTCCTCCCGCAGCGCCTCGGCCCGTCGGGCCAGATGCGCTCCCCAGTGGACGCCGACGATCGAGTAGTTCTTGAGCAGGATGTGATTGGCCGGCGCATCGGGGATCCGGCCGCTGGTGAAGCCGATGATGAGCAGCCTTCCGTCCCAGGCGACGACCCGGCGGACCTGGTCGAAGACGTCACCGCCGACCGCGTCGTAGACGACGTCGACACCGTCGCCGCCGGTGACGTTGCGGATGGCCTCGACGACATCGACATCGCGGTAGTCGAACGCCTCGTCGGCACCGAGAGATCGAACCACCTCGACCTTCTCCGGCCCTCCGGCGAGGCCGTAGACCGTGGCGCCGATGGCTTTGGCCAGCTGCACAGCCGCCGATCCCACGCCGCCGGCAGCCGCAGTAACGAGCACCGACTCGCCCGCCTGGAGCCGGGCACGGTTTCGGAGGGCGAAGACCCCCGTGCCGTAGTTCACGAGCATGGCGGCCGCCTGATCGGAGCTCATGGAGTCGGGGATGGGCAGACACTGGCGGGCCGAGACCGCGACGCGCTCGGCGAGGCCGCCGTCTCCCATGACCAGAACTCGATCGCCGATCGCCGGGGCGTCTTCGCCGAGATCGGACCCGTGGGCCACGACGGTTCCGGCGATCTCGCCACCGGGGATGAACGGCAGCGACGGCTTCACCTGGTAGCGACCCTGGATCTGCAGGATGTCGGGAAACTTCAAACCGCAGGCGTCGACCTCGAGGAGTACCTGACCCGGAGCAGGTTCCGGGTCGGGTACGGTCGCCAACTCCAGAACATCGGACGGGTCGCCGATCTCGATCATCTGCCACGCACGCATCGGGCCATGATGACGTGCCGGTCGCAGCCGAGCAAACCCAGGCACCGATGCATGGATTTCCAGGACGCGTTGTGGGCCGGCGCTCAGCGGTTGACGATGGCGCGCACGGTTTCGGCGACTCCGGGCCCGTCAAGGCCGAGATCGGCCAGGATCGCGGCCGGCTTGCCGTGGGGGATGTAGCGGGTGGGAACGCCGAGTACGCGGATCTCCGGTCGCTCATGCGAGCCGGCTCGTCTGGTCAGAGCCAGATCGATACCCGTTCCGATACCGCCATCGGCCAGCCCGTCCTCGATCGTGATCACCAGCGGGTGGGTTGCGGCGTTTTCCAGCATCGCCTCGTCGAGCGGCTTCGCCGCCCGCGGATCCCACACGGTGGCGGAGATCCCCTCCGCCTCCAGCTCGGCGGCCGCCTCACGAGCGGCGGCGAGCATCTTGCCGACTCCGATGATGCACACGTCGGAGCCTTCACGGACGAGGCGGGCGTTGACACCTTGCCCGACCTCGTCATCGGACACCGAGGGCGCTGGAGTCTTGGGCCAGCGGATACAGACCGGTCCGGTGGTGATCTCGTAGGCGTCGGTCAGCATCTGCTGCAGTTCCTGATACGACGAGGGGCACAAGATCGTCATGCTCGGGATCTTCGACGCCAAGACCATGTCGAGAATGCCGTGATGTGACGGGCCGTCGTCGCCGGTTATGCCGGCCCGGTCCAGGCAGAAGATGACAGGTTGGCGGTGGAGCCCGACATCGAGATTGGCCTGATCGATCGCCCTGGTCAGGAACGTGGAGTACAGCGCGACCACGGGGCGTAGGCCGCCCATGGCCATACCGGCCGCGGCGGTGACGGCGTGCTGTTCGGCAATCCCGACATCGATCAGTCGGTCACCGAACCGGTCGCCGAAGGGCAGCAGCCCGGTCGAGTCGGGCATGGCGGCGGTGATGGCCACCAGATCGGGGTGTTCCTCGCCGAGCTTGACCATGGCCTCGGAGAAGGCGGCAGTGTAACTGCCGGGCTTCACAGCCCCGATGTCATGCATGTTCTTGATCGGATCGTTCTCCGCCGGAGCGTAACCACGACCCTTCTGGGTCTGCACGTGCAGCACGACGGGGCCCGAGAACTCCCCGGCGTTGATCAGAGCCTGTTCGACCTCGGCGATGTCATGGCCGTCGAACGGTCCCATGTAGCGGACACCGAGCGGCTCGAAGAACGCCTGGGGCTCGAGCGCCTCCCGAATGGCGGCTTTCGAGGCCCGGATCCCGGTCTGGGACCAGCGGCCGATCAGCGGGAGTCTGGCGGTGAAGCTCTCGAAACGACGCTGTCGCTTCATGTACACCGGATTCGAGCGAATCTTGACCAGACTCTCCGACAGCAGCGACACCGTCGGAGCGTAGGAGCGGCCATTGTCGTTCAACACGATGGTGACGTCGCTGCCGGCGTGGCCGAGGTTGTTGAGGCCTTCGAAGGCCATCCCGCCGGTCATTGATCCGTCCCCGATGACCGCCACCACGCGGCGCCGGCGTGCTCCGCCGGAAAGCCCCCCGGCGGTGAGAGCCATGGCCAGGCCGTGCGCATAACCCAGAGCTGTCGAGGCGTGACTGTTCTCGATCCAGTCGTGAGGCGACTCGACCTGGCTGGGGTAGCCCGACAACCCGTCGGCCTCCCGTAGATGATCGAAATCCTCCTTTCGCCCGGTGAGGATCTTGTGCACGTAGGCCTGGTGCCCGGTGTCGAACAGAATCACGTCGTTGGGCGAGTCGAGGACGCGATGCAGCGCAACAGTGAGTTCGACGATCCCGAGATTGGAACCGAGGTGACCGCCCGACTTCGACTCGCTGACCTTCCTGACGATGAACTCGCGGATCTCGTCGCACAGACGCTCGAGTTCACGATGGCTCAGGGACCGTAGGTCCGACGGTTCGTTGATCCGATCGAGAATCGTTTCGCTGCTCACTGTTGGTCCACGGTAGCGGCCCCAACTGGTCGAAACCGATCGCGGTGACCGATGAAACGGCTGGTCCGGTGGCTGCCGCGGCACTCTCGCCCGATCGGATCGTGCCCGCCTCGATATCCTTGTGGAATGACAAGCCGCTCTCAGTCCGCACTCGCCGGCCCATCGGGAACCGACGCCGAACAGCTCCTGGATGCCGAGTTGGTGTCCGACGTGCTCGGCGCGGCCCTTGAAACCGGCGCCGACTTCGCCGAGGTCTTCGCCGAGGACGTGACGCGCAGTAGCGCCTACTTCGACGACGGCCGCGTCGAGAGCCTGTCATCGGACCGGGATCGTGGTGTCGGCATCCGGGTGGTATCGGGAGAGTCCACCGGTTTCGCCCACACGTCCGATCTCACCGAATCGGGTTTGTTGCGAGCGGCCCGCACCGCGGCCGCGGCGGCGTCAGGTGGCACCGGCCCCCGGCCGGTACCCGGGCTGAAGCGACGCAACGGATCGTCCTCCACGGTCGACGTTCAGCCGGCGGAGGTGGCGAAGGCCACCAAGGTCGAACTCCTGACAAGAGCCAACGAGGCCGCCCGCTCGGCCGGCAACGCCATCACTCAGGTCAGTGCCCGCTACGGCGACAGCCGTCGCCGGTTCCTGGTTGCCAACTCCGACGGCGTGCTGGCCGGCGACGACCGCACCCGGACCCTGTTTTCGGTGAGCTGCGTGGCCTCGGCCGATACCGGCCTGCAGACCGGCTCCGAGACCGTCGGCCACACGATCGGATTCGAGCTGTTCGATCGTTACGACGTCGAGGACCTTGCCCGCCGCGCCGCCAAACGGGCGCTCACGAAGCTGGAGGCCCGCCCGGCGCCGTCTGGCACCATGCCGGTTGTCATCGGCCCCGGTTCGGGCGGTGTGCTGTTCCACGAAGCATGCGGGCACGGACTCGAGGC
>JBFHEP010000197.1:0-8016 GCA_041584095.1 Acidimicrobiales bacterium
ACGACAGCCGGCACCGAGGTTACGCGCGGAAGCGCGCGATGGTGTCCGGTTTTGCGCGTAACTCCGGCGACCGGCCGGGAAGGACCGAGCCGGCAGGTGGAGCGGAGGCTCATCGCGCCGTGTAGCCGGCGTCGACGTGGACGATCTCGCCGGTCATGTAGCCGGCGTCGTCGGAGGCAAGGAACACCACCACCTTCGCGATCTCGATCGGCTCCGCCAGCCGCTTCATCGGAATCGTGGCCTCTGCCAGAGCCTGGAGGTCGTCGGTCGTCGGCGGCTGTTCGCGCTGCGAGGCGAGCATCGGGGTGTTCACTTCGCCCGGGGCCACCGCGTTCACGCGGATCCCCTGCTCGACGTGATCGAGGGCCAGCGCCCGGGTCAGCTGATGCACCGCCCCCTTCGACACGCAGTAGGCGGTGGCTCCAGCGGCGGCGACACCACCCCAGATCGAACCGAAGTTGACGATAACCCCGGAGCGGGCCTCGGTCATCGGCCGCAGCGCGGCACGGCAGAGATAGAACATGCCGTCGACGTTGACGCTCATCACCCGCCGCCAGTCGGCATCATCGGTGCCGAACGAGTCGGCCCGGTGGATGGTCCCGGCCGCGTTCACCAGCACGTCGATCCGACCAAACCGTTCGATCACCTGAGCGATGACCGCGTCACAGAACGACGAGTCGCCCACATCGCCGGCGATCACCGCGGCGCCCGCTCCCGACCAGGTGCCCAGCCCGGCGGCCACCTCGGCGGCCCCCTCGCCGTTGACATCGATCAACACTACCGCCGCCCCCCGGCGGGCGAACTCCCGGATTGTTGCCGCCCCCATACCCGATGCGGCCCCGGTCACCGTGACGACCCGGCCTTCGAACGAACCGGTCACGACCAGCCCTCCACCGGGTCGAATTGGGCTCCGCCGTAGGTCTGCTCCGTCGGCTGGAGTTCGATGCGGTTGATGTTGACGTGGCGGGGAACCGAGATGGCGTACGCGATGGCGTCGGCCACGTCGTCGGCGGTGACCTCGTCGACACCGGAGTACTTGGCCTTGGCTCTCCGCTGCGGATCGTCGACGGCCACGTCGTAGAATTCGGTGGCCACCCGGCCGGGGTTGATCTCGGTTACCCGGACGCCGGTGCCCCGCAGTTCGAGCCGCAGGTTGGTCGACAGCCGGAACACCGCTGCTTTCGAGGCCCCGTAGGTGGCCGACGAGACCGGGTACAGCCCGGCCATCGAACCGACGTTCACGATGTGGCCCCGACGCCGCTCGATCATCGACGGCAGTACCGCCCTCGTCGCCACCATCAGCGCCGTGATGTTGGTATCGACGGTGCGGGTGATGTCGTCGAGCGTCGCCTCGGCCAGCGTGCCGTTCATCCGACCGAGGCCGGCGTTGTTGACGAGCACGTCGATCGGACCGTGACGCTCGGTGATCTCGTCGACCAGGGCGAGAAGACCGGCCGAGTCACGCACGTCGAGCACGTGGGGGACGATCACCGCGGAACCGGCAGCGGCGGCGACCGCGGCCACGTCGTCGAGCCGCTCGGCCCGGCGGGCCACCGCATGCACCTCGTGGCCCTCGGCCGCCAGCCGGGTGGCGACGGCGGCCCCGATGCCACTCGACGCGCCGGTCACGAGTGCCCGTTTGTTCGACGACCCGGGTGCGGTTTCGCTGGGATCGCTCATGGACCTGACGCTACCCGGTGGCCCGGTCATCCCAGGCCGGGCGGTCGCAGGTCGCACAGCTCCTGGGCTCGGGATGGGAGTGTTCGGCCATCAATCCGACGCTATCGGCGCTCGATCTCCAGAACGGAATCGATGATGCGCACCGCGTCACCGGTCCGCACCTCGAACCCGCTGGTGTTGTCGACGACCGCAATCGGTATCACCTGCTCGTAGAGTTCGGCGGCGACCAGCGAGCCAATGGTGAGCATCTCGTCGGGGCCTCGCAAGACGAATGCCACCGGGGCTGTGCCGAGGCGCACCATCTCGACGAGAATCGACGAGGCCGAACTCGATCCCCGGCCGAACGGCATGAACACCACCGCCCCCGACATCGACGCGCCGTGCTGAGGATGAAGCCGATCGACGACGGTTGCCGTGGTCGGGTCGACGCCTCCCCAGAGGCTGACCGGCTCGTCGAACACGAGCGCGGGTCCAGAGGCCGATCCGGCCGCCATCGCCGTGACGGGAACTTGGACCGTCATGCCGACTCGTCCGATGCCGATTCGTCCGATCCGGACCACAGCCCCTTGTCCCGAACGATCCGACCGGCCACCGCCGACTCGACGCACTCGCCGACACTACCGAAGATCACGTCGACGCCGATGTTGCCGGGGGCGTAGTAGGCCCATTTGGCCGAATCGGTCATGGCCAGGCCCTCGGTGTTGCGGACGATCGGAGTTATATAGGTGCAGGTGTCGGTCACGAACGTGACCCCGGCGGCAGCCAGCGGTTCGACCCAGCCCCACAACCCTGCCTCGGTCAGCACCTCCCGCCCCGTCGACACGTAGACGTCGACCGACGGGTGCACCCTTCGGCCCGCCAGCAGTTCGGCCAGAACGCCGATCTCCGCCACCGAGTAGTGGGGGGTTCCGAGGCTGACAGTGGCCAGCGGCCGGCCAGGCTCACCGCCGAGCGAAACACTCAACTCGTCACGGGCACGACGGCAGTCGGCCGCCGTCATCCGATAGCACTGCTCGTCTCCTGGCGGCGGCACCGCACCACCGCAGGCCGCTTCCAGCGTCGGTGCCTCGGGGGTGATCCCGACGGCGTGGAACATGGCCAGACTCCCCGACGACGCAGCCGCCGCCCCCAGGGCCTTCAGGTTGTGCTCGGCAACCGTGGCGGGAAGCCCGACGATCGCCGGGATCGACGAGCCGCAGTGGCGGCCGATCACGAAGCCGATCACCGGATAGGCGGCGTCGGTCAACAGCAGGTCAGGCGGCAGCCCACTCACGTCGACGATCATGGTGGCGAGCCGGTTTTCGCTGCGGTGCAAACCGGCGTCCGGCACCCGGCCGGTCACTGCGGCGGCGATGTCGATGAAGTCGCTGTAGCGGTGGGTGCGGGCACCCAGCACACTGTTGGCGAACACGATGGCGTTCGACTCCGCCCAGGCCACGTGATCACCCAGACCGGGTCGCAACTCATCAGGTCGCTGGTAGGGGGCGCATGTCCACGTCGGCTCACAACCCATGGCCACATAGGCGTCCATCAACGCCCGGGCATCGCGCCGGGTCTCGTCGTCGCCCCGGAACAGCTCGGGGTGCAGTAGATCGAGGCTCGACACGTTCAACGTCGTGGGCACCACCACCTCGGCACCGCCGGTGACCAGCCGGTCGGCGAAGTCGAGGCTGGATCGCCCGTGGTACAGGCAACTGTCGATGTGGGCGCCCGTGATCGGCAACAGCTCCGCTGCACCCATGGCCTCGGCCAGGCGAACCACCAGCCTCATGGCCAGCGACGTGCCGGCGCCCGCCACCCCGCCGCCTCTGGAACCGGCGAGCAGCGCCCGCTCGTCGTCGCTGAGTCGAAGCGTCAACGCCCGAACGGCAGATGCGGGGAGCTCATGGCCATCAGGATACGGGAGCTCTTGACCTGAAGTGCGCTCCAGGGTGTTGACTGAGGTCATGACCTCATCACAGTCTTCCAATCCATTGGCCCTCGGAACGATGACATTCGGTGTTGAAACCGACGAGGCCGGCGCCTTCGCTCAGCTCGACCGCTTCCGGGACGCCGGCGGCACACTGATCGACACTGCCGACGTCTACGGCGACGGCGAGTCGGAGCGGATCGTCGGTCGCTGGCTGGCCGACCGCCGACCGGCGCCCGGCGAACTGCTCATCGCCACCAAGGGCCGTTTCGCCCCGCCCGACGGCCTGGCCGGCGCGTCCCGTCCGGCCCTGCTCGCCGCCGTCGACGCCAGCCTCGACCGGCTCGGCATCGACCACATCGATCTCTACCTGATCCACGGCTGGGATCAGGACACGCCGGTGACCGAAACGCTGGAAACGCTGACCGACCTGGTGGGGACGGGGAAGATCGCCCGAGTAGGTTGGTCGAACCTGACCGGCTACCAGTTCGGCACGATCGTCACGACGGCCCGCCTGGCCGGCCTGGCCGGACCCGAGATCATCCAACTCCAGTACAACCTGCTCGACCGGACCATCGAACACGAGCTGCTCCCCTACTGTCTCGACACCGGGATCAGCAGCCAGGCCTGGTCACCGCTGGGAGGCGGGTGGCTGACCGGCAAGTACCAGCGTGATCAGCGACCCGAGGGCAGCACCCGCCTGGGCGAGGACCCTGACCGGGGCGTCGAAGCCTACGACAAGCGCAACACCGACCGAACCTGGGCCATCGTCGACACCGTTACCGCCGTCGCCGCCGACCACGGATGTTCGCCCGGCCAGGTGGCGATCGCCTGGCTGCTGACGAGGCCGACCGTGGCCTCGGTGCTGCTCGGCGCCCGGACCGTCGAACAGCTCGACGACAACCTCGGGGCGGCCGACGTCGAACTCGGCGGCGAGGAGATCGATCGACTCACCGCCGTCTCCGCACCCGGTCTCCCCGATTACCCCTACGCCATGCTGGAGGAGTTCGCGGGCATGGAGCACTGGCACGAACTGGGCACGGCGGCCACACTTTAACCATGCCGAAAACCGATACACCGGCCGCGCTCTCGATCGACCGCGGCCCCACCCACGTCCCACTACTCGAAGAGACGATCCCGGCCAACCTGGCCCGCACCGTGGCGACGTGGCCCGAGAACGACGCGCTCGTCTCGGTCGAACAGGATCAGCGCTACTCCTACACCGAGTTCGCCGCGGCCGTCGACGAGCTGGCCAAGGCGTTGATGGCGGTCGGACTCGAAAGGGGGGACCGGGTCGGCATCTGGAGCCCCAATTACGCCGAGTGGGCCATCCTCCAGTACGCCACCGCCCGGATCGGGGCCGTGCTCGTCACCATCAACCCCGCCTACCGGGTCAACGAACTGGAGTACGTCCTCAACCAGTCGGGCGTCTCGCTCCTGGTGGCCGCACCCTCCTATCTCACGAGCGACTACAAGGCGATGGTCGACGAGGTGTGGGACCGGGTCACCTGTGACCGAGTGGTGTATCTCCCTGTCGGCGAGTCACCGTCCGACGACTGGACCGAGCTGCTGGCCGGAGCGTCATCGATCACCGACGAGCAGCTCGCGGCCCGAACCGCCTCGCTCGACCCCAACGATCCGATCAACATCCAGTACACGTCCGGCACCACCGGTTTTCCCAAGGGAGCCACGCTCAGCCACCGCAACATCTTGAACAACGGATTCTTCATCGGTGAGGCCTGCGGCTACACCGCCGCCGACCGGGTTTGCATCCCGGTGCCGTTCTACCACTGCTTCGGGATGGTGCTCGGCAACCTCGCCTGCACCACCCACGGCGCGGCCATGGTGATCCCGTCGGCCGGGTTCAAGCCGAAGGCGGTGCTGGAGGCGGTGCAGGCCGAGCGTTGCACCTCGCTCTACGGGGTGCCGACCATGTTCATCGCCGAACTGGGTGAGCCCGATCTCGACGACTACGACCTGTCGACCCTGCGCACCGGCATCATGGCCGGGTCGCCGTGCCCGGTCGAGGTGATGAAGCAGGTCGTCAACCGGATGAACATGGACGAGGTCACCATCGCCTACGGCATGACCGAGACCTCCCCGGTGTCGACCCAGACCTCGGCCGACGATTCCCTCGAGCACCGCGTCTCGACGGTGGGTCGGGTCCATCCCCATGTCGAGATCAAGATCGTCGACCCGGACACGGGCGAGATCGTGCCCCGAGGCGAGGGCGGCGAGTTCATGACCCGGGGCTACTCGGTGATGCTCGGCTACTGGAACGATCCGGAACGCACCGCGGACGCGATCGACAGCGACGGTTGGATGCATACCGGCGATCTTGCCACGATGGATGCCGACGGCTACGTCAACATCATCGGCCGGATCAAGGACATGATCATTCGGGGCGGTGAGAACGTGTATCCAAGGGAGATCGAGGAGTTCCTCTACGGCCACCCGGACATCGTGGAGGTTCAGGTCATCGGCGTTCCCGACCTCAGATACGGCGAGGAGATCATGGCCTGGGTACAGCTTCGCGAGGGCTCCGACCTCGCTTCGATCGCAGCCGGTGACGAAGGGACCGACGCCGTGGCCGAAGCGGTCAAGGAGTACTGCCGGGGCACGATCGCCCACTACAAGGTGCCCCGATACGTGCGGGTCACCGACGAGTTCCCGATGACCGTCACCGGCAAGATCCGCAAGGTGGCGATGCGTGAGGCCTCCATCGCCGAGCTCGGACTCGGTGAAGCGGCGAACGTGCAAAACGCCTGACCGCAGGCTCGGCGGAGAATGGTCACCGCTTCGATGATTATGCAGTCGCGCATCCGGGTACGTCCTCCTCACTGAGGAGCAACCGGAGGCGAAGCGATGGTCTCACAAACTGAATCATTGAGCGATCGAGCCCAGGCGCTGCGATCGCGAAGGATCGACGTCGACGGACTGATACCGCTCGGCCGGCTCGGCTGGATCGCCAAGGGAGCGGTGTACGGCCTGGTTGGCGTGATGACCGTGCCGATCGCGTTCAGCGGCGGAGGCGGCGGCGATGAGGCCAGCCGATCAGGGGCGATCGCCGAGATCGCCGAGAAGTCCTACGGAACGATACTGTTGTGGATCCTGGGCCTCGGGCTGGTGCTCTACGCGCTGTGGCGGTTGGTCACGGCGTTCCTGCCCGGCGAAAACGATGCCGACACCCTCGCCCACCGGGCCGCGTATCTTGGCTCGGCCGTCGTCTATACCTTCCTGGCCTGGACCGCCATCGACTATGCGATCGGCAGTGGCGGCTCCGGCGGCTCCGGCAGTGGCGGCATGCTCGAAGACATCAGCCGCACGCTCATGGAGTCGACGGCGGGGCGTTTGGCGCTCGGGCTGGGAGCGCTCGTCGGGCTGGGCGTCGCCGGGTATTTCGTCTACAAGGCCTGGGACCAGCGGTTCATGGACGAATTCGACATGAGCGGCGCACCGTCGAACGAGCGGGAACTGATCGAGAAGACCGGCATGGCCGGCTGGATCGGCCGGGCCATCACCACGGCCCTGCTCGCCGGATTCGTGCTGCTAGCCGCCATCACCGCCAACCCGGATGAGGCGAAGGGCCTCGACGCCGCGCTGCGCGACGTGGCCGACAACTGGTGGGGTTCCGCCCTCGTTCTCGTCGCCGGCATCGGTTTGATCTGCTACGGCGCCTTCGCCGCCATCAGCGCCCGGCGCCGCCTTCTCGTCGGGCCCTGACCCGGGCCTCCGAGGATCTGTTGTCACGCAATGTCCACCCATTCACCAACACCACGAAAAGAGGAACCATGGGCAAACTTCTACGACGTCTCGTCCCGCTGGCCGCAGTACTCGCATGGCGAAACCGCGACCAACTGGCCGACTGGTACCGAAAGCGCAACGAGTCCGACCATGACACCAAAGCCGAGGTGCCGAAGACAGTGCCGCAGACCCAGATCGCTCCGATTCCGGCCGGCGACACCACGCATCATTCGACCCTGGTGTCCCCAGCGCCGGTCGACAACACCTGAGCGACGGACGCTCTAGAGTCGAGCATCCCCCATCCGCCGTCCGTCGACCCGGTCGATCGATCGGTCGATCGACTCAGAACCGGTCGGGCGATCTACTCCCTGAACCGCACCCGGGACAGGCTGAGCCGGCTTTCGGAGTCGCTCAGCCTGTCCCGGGCAGTTTGTTCAGCGGTCTGTGACTGCTCTTCGTCGGTCAGCCGCCGCTCGTTCTCGTCGCTCATAGGATCAACCTTCCCGCCGCGCCGGCCAATGTCGTGTCGTAGCCCATGACGACGACCCAAGGCACGACCAGCTGCGGCGGCGTTGCGAAATCGATGTAGGCGAACAACCAGAGTAGATACGCGCTGACGGCAAGGGAACAAGGTAGGCGAATAGGGTTTCCACCCTGTGCGGGCCGAGCAGGCCGTCGTTATC
>JBFHEP010000198.1:0-7997 GCA_041584095.1 Acidimicrobiales bacterium
CGGCAGCTCCAAGTTCTTGGAGCTGCCGGGCACAGCTGGGGCGGACGGGGCCGTTCACGCGGCGCCGAGCTGGTCTGAGCGGAATGAACGTTGCGCCCGCACCGCCACGGACGCCGCGATCTGGTTGGCGGTCAGCGAAGGACTGTCGACGATGTCCCTCCACGTGACGCGCAGGACCTGCCAGCCATGGGAGGCCGCGACCCGATCCCGTCGTCGGTCTTCGGCCATGGCCTGGTTGGTGGCATGCCATCGTCGACCGTCGACTTCGACGATCAACTCGACGGAGGGATGTGCGAAGTCGACGACACCCCTCCGACCGTCGTACCATGGTGGACGCACCTGGCGCCGGAACCCGATGATCCCGTGGATGGCGAGCAAATCCTCCAACTCCCGTTCGAGCATCGATTCGGCAATCGGATCCTCGCAAAGGAGCGTCTCGACAATCGATCGGAGCCGGCCGACCCCCTTCACCCCGGAGAGACCGGGGCGAGTCAGCTGTTCGACGACCTCCGAGCGGTTGAGGACCCCGACGGTCAGTTGCGATTCGATGATGTGACCGAGTCGCCGGTCGGTGATCGTGTCAAGTCCGGCCAAATCCAACACGGTACGGGCAGGTGAGAGTGTGGGTAGACCGGGAACCGGGAAACGGATGTCTTCGTCGAAGGGCCTTCTTGTGCGATGTACGATCACGCCGGGTATTGCGGTGCGAGGCCCTCCGTATCGAGCGATGATGTGGACGGGTTCATCGACGCTGGGCGACGGAACGGGAGCCCCCCAGAGGCGGCCCGCCGACAGCTCGGAGATAGCGGAACAGGGAGTGGACTTGACGGCGCGGAACAGCGGAGTTTTGTCGTCTGTCAGTTCCGGTACCTCATAAAGCCCCGGCCAGACCA
Source organism: Acidimicrobiales bacterium (assembly GCA_041584095.1). GTDB lineage: Bacteria > Actinomycetota > Acidimicrobiia > Acidimicrobiales > SZUA-35 > JAHELU01. Next base: position 894 of record JBFHEP010000198.1, read on the forward strand.
CCATCAGAAAACCCCGCTGAGCGCGAGCTGCGATTGTGGACGAGGACAGTCCGGCTGCCAGCAGCTCAGATCTGGTCACGACTCCGGATGACCTGGACGCGAGCGTGAGCGCGATCACGTTTGTCTTCATTGCCATCAGACCAGTGTGAGTCCTCGCTGTGACATCGAGATCAGAGTCCGCTCGTCCGTGTACTGTGCCCGTCAGCTCCAACAACTTGGAGCTGACGGACACAGAAGGAGATGGAGGGCGCCATCCCGGGTCAGTCGGATGGCGGCAGGAGGTTTGTTTGGACGCGAGCCGAGGAGCGGAATGGGTTGCGGTAGAGACCGCGGAAGTGGCTGCGGACGCCGACCTCGAGTTCACAGTCGGTCAACGGGCGGGCCACGCAGGTCAGCACGTAGCCCGCCTCCGCCATGTAGTCCTTGAGCCCGACGGCCTCGGACTGGTCGACGGTTCCCGACACGAGCCGGGCGGCGCAGGTGACGCAGCCTCCGTAGCGGCAGCCGTAGGGCAGCACCACCCCGTCGGCCTCGGCCGCCTCGAGGATCGTCTGGTCACCGGCGACGTCGACCACTCGGCCGTCGCGATTGGTCAGAACGACCCGAGCCACCGATGCCTACAGCCAGATGTCCGACGTGCAGTCGCCTCCCGGGTATCGGGTTTCGTGACAGCGGGCCGGACCATGCGGCTCGGTGCCGAAGTCGACGAAGAAGTCGGGGTTGATCGCCATGCCGCCGTTGTCGACGTCGCAGTCGACCATCACCATCGCCGAGCCCACGTCGTTCATGCCCGGGTAGAACTGGTTGTCCCAGGTCGAGAACAGCGACGTCGTGACATAGAGCCGGCGACCGTCCAGCGACAGCTGGATCATCTGCGGCGCCCCTTCGATCCGGTGGCCGTTCACCTCCGGTGCGTTGCCCAGCAGACCGCCGAGCCACACCTGCCCCGTCAGTCGGGGTGACGACGGATCGCTGATGTCGTACTGCCGCACGTCGCCGTGCAGCCAGTTGGAGAAGTAGAGGTAGCGATCGTCCATCGACACGAGGATGTCGGTGATCAGGCTGGGCACGGGGAAATCCCAGCCCTCGAGCTCGACCGGATCGACGTCGATGATCTTCTCCACCGTGATATCGGAGCCGTCCGAGGCTGAACCGTCGGCGGGCCCCGACCCGTTCTTGTGGTAGTGCCAGATGTTCGACGCCAGCGTCGCCCCCACAAACCCATGCGACGAATCCGGGTTGTGGTGGAACCTGACCTCGAGCGGGATCATGCCCTCGGCCCCCAGATCGACCGAGCGCACGATCTTCCTGCCCTCGAAATCCCAAAAGTGGATCGAGTGGCCGTACTTGCCGGCCTCGACGTCGGCCAGGTCGAACCCCGGCATGAACGTGTTCGGCGCCCCCCACTCCGACGACACCATCATGTTGTGGCGGGGCTGATACCAGAAGTCGTAGTTGTAGTTCATGCCGCTGATGTCATTCTCCCAGCGGCCGACGATCTCGAAATCCTCGTTCAGGTGCAGGAAACCGCCGGGAGCGTTGCCATCGGCGTCGCCCAGCATCGAGATGATGATGTCCGAGCCGAGGCAGTGCACGGTGTGCGGGGCCGACAGGTTTGTCTTCGCCTTGATCTCGTCGCCCTCGATCACCTTGTGGAGGCGGGGATTCGCCGGGTCGGTGGCGGTGTCGACGATGTGGATACGCGACGACCGCACGCCGGGGACGATCATGTACTTGCGTTCCTTCGACGCATCGTCGTGGCACGACGAGCAAGCGTTCCAGCCGGTGTGGTGGAGCTCATCCCCTATGTTGGGCATCTCCAGGCGGCTGACCACCTGAGAGTAGGTCGGCGAGTCGGGATCGGCGTCGATCGTGGCCAGGTAGTCGGGCGCCTCGACACCGGTTCCGGTGTAGAGCGCGGCGGTGTACAGCAGCTTTTCCCGCTCCGCAGCCTGGGCCTCTTCCGGCGAGGCGTAGCCCGGTCCACAGCAGGTCGATTCGTCGCTCATATTGGTCCCCCGTGAGGTACTCGAGCGCCGCGTTTACCCAGAGGCAACCGTAGCCTCGCCAAGGGCCTGCGTCGACTCGGCGCTCTGCCGATGCCCGGTCGTCGTGCCGCTCGACCCGCGTCGGGCGCTGGTCCTGTCGGAGGAAACGACGATGCCGAGCGGTCGAGCCGGCCCATCTGGCGACGAGAAGCGGTTAGACCACTCGACGCCCACGGAGTATGGCGAGTAGACCGATGATGGCCAAGACGACGATGACGATGGTGACGATGGTGCCCATGATTGATAGTCCTTTGACTGTTCAGGTCACCTCAAGGTTGAGGTGACTGTCGAGAGGCTCTCGATAGGCACGGTCTATCCAATCGATCCACTCCTCAAACGCCGAGCCTGCTGCCGTCGGACGGAAGTGGGAGGTCAGCCTGCTGTGTGGGCCTCGGCTCTACCTTCGACGCCACGGCGCATGTTCCAGCTGACGAGTCCGATGAGGACCACCAGCACGGTGACCCCGACACGGAAGAAGCCGTTCTCACTGGCCGTGGTGTGTTGTCCGGCCGCCAGGAACAGGGCGACCGAGACGACCTGACACAGTGCGGAAAAGCCGGCTGCCGCCGTCATCCAAACCGGCCGGTCTCCCTCCAGGTACAACGCAAGTGCGATGAGCAGCGGAACCATGAACCAGAATGCCACGATCCAGGTGACGAGTGTGGCGGCGTGTAGGCGCAGCAGAAGGTCGGCGCTCAGGGCCGCGGCCTCGTTGGCGCCGCCACCGGCCGCGTTGAACGTGTCGGTGAAGGCGAAGAAGGTGACGGTGTCGGTTCCGATCAGATGCAGTGCGCCGACCGCCATGCCACCGACGGCCGTCATCGCCGCCCAGTAGCCCACCATGCGCGCCGCCGGGACGGTCAGGCCGGCGGCCAGGCGCCAGACGACCGGGGCGAACCCGAAAAGCAGCGGCGCAGCAAGGAAGTGAATGGCGATCCAGAACCAGCCGACATGTTCCAGAAACTGCTGGCCGTCGTCGTACACGTCGGTCGTGCCGAACGGATGCACGCCGAGAATGACGGCCACACCCGCGGCGCACACAAGGCCGATGGTGCCGACGGCGCGGTCGCCTGCGGTGACTTCGGTCGATGATGTAACGATCGAGCTCATGCTCATCCCCCTTTTGTCTCAAAAAAACAGATTAGTCGAGGTGGTCGAAGGCGATCCCGTTGAGGTCGAACAGATGGGCTCGTCGCCAAACCATCGCTACCACCGAACCGACAGCCGGCGCGGGCGTCGGTCCCATCGCCTGCAGTGGGATCCCGTCGGCGTCGAGATGGACGAGGGTGGTGCGGCCAAGTACCGCCGCCGAGGTGACCGTGGCCTCCAACCGGCCGCCTCCTTCGGCCGTGTCGGTGTCCGCCCCGACGATCTCCAGATCCTCCGGACGGATCCCGACGATCATCGGTCGCTCCGCCACGGTCCGCCACGTTCGCAACGCGCCGGCGGCGGTCACGATCTCGGTGCGTTCACCGTGAATCGGGCGGACCCGACCGGCCAGACGGTTCAGTTCCCACCGGCCGGTCAGGCCCGCAACGTCGAGGTTGGCCGGCCGGTCGTACAGGTCCTGGGCGGTGCCCGACTGAGCGATCCTGCCCTCGGTCAGCACCGCCAGCCGATCGGCGAGACCCGCGGCGACCTCCCAATCATTGGTGGCCACCACCATCGTTGTCCTCTCCAACCGCTGTTGCTCGCGAATCTGGCGGATCATCGACCGCCGGGCCACCGGATCCACCGCGATCACCGGTTCGTCGAGCAGGAGGACCGCTGCTCGGCGGACCGTGCCGCGTGCGGTGGCCGCGATGTGTTGTTCCCCGACCGAAGTCTGATTCGGACGCCGCTCGCCGAGCCGTCCGATACGGAAGCGGCGCAGCTCCCGGAATGCCCGCAACCGTCGCTGCGCCTTGGGCTGATCCTCGGTGTACGCCAGCGGCCGTTCGACGTTGGCGGCCAGGGTGATGTTGGGCTGCAACGCCGGGCTTTGACTGACGAGAGCGATGCCTCGCTCATGCGTCGGCAGGTGGGTGATGTCGTTGCCGCCAAGGACGACGTGCCCCTTCGACGGTCGCTGCAGTCCGACGATGGTCTGCAGCAGTGTCGTCTTGCCCGATCCGGAGGGACCGAGCAATGCCAGCGAAGTGCCCGAATCGACGGTCAGATCGAGACCCCGAAGGATCTCGACTCCGCCGAGCCGAACCTCGATCGAGTGCAGTGACAAAGCTGTCACCTCCTCATTGTCGCACATGAGAATTCCTGCCTACTTTGCCGGCTCATGTATTCGTCGAATCCCGACCACGACGGAACCCCCGGCTCAGGTTCCATGTCATCGAGCAACGTCGGATCCACCGTCGACGTTCCGCAGACCATCAATCTGTTTCCGGTGTCGACGGAGACGGGGACTGACTCCGAAGGTGCCGTTCCGCACACGTCGACGGCGGCCGGCGGCGTGGCTCCGACCACCGTCCTCGGGTCATCGACCGACGCGCCGTCGACGAGTCGCCCATCCAGGGTCGCCACAAGCTCGAATCGTCTGACCACCCTCTCGACGACCACGAGCCGCCCGACGACGATCTCGGTGACACCGCCACGGTCAGCATCGCCGTTGGCTGATCCGGTCATCGCGACTCCGCGATCCGCCTCGGCCCGCCACTGTCGCCTGTCACAACTCGTTGATAGTGTCGTGCTGTGGCCGTCGTCGAACCTCCCCAGCTGACGGCGTCGAAGGGTGCCGAGGCCGAGCAGCTCGACTTCGGTGCGCTCGACCGGCGTTTCGCCGAGGCGCTCGACCCGGTCTGTCCGCTACGTCACGATCTCGCTCCCGGCGTCGGACTGCACCCGGCGGTAGCCCGGTGGTTCGAGGAGCGGTTCGCCGGCGGACCCACGCCGCCCCAGGTCGAGGGTTGGCCGTACATCGCCGCCGGTCGCAACACGCTGATCGCGGCACCGACCGGGTCGGGCAAGACGCTCGCCGGGTTCCTGATGTCGATCAACCGTCTCTATCTCGATCACGCAGCCGGGGTCGAGATCAGCGGCACCCAGGTCGTCTACGTCTCCCCGTTGAAGGCGCTGGTGGTCGACATCGCCGAGAATCTGGAGCGTCCGCTGGCGGAGATCGCCGCTGTGGCCCGAGCGATGGGGCTGTCGGCTCCGGACCTGACGATCGGCGTCCGCACCGGGGATACACCGTCGAGTGAGCGGCAGTCGATGGTCCGCCGGCCCCGCACCTTCGTGGTCACCACCCCGGAGTCGCTCTATCTGCTGGTCACGGCGGGTCGGAGCCGGGAGACGCTGCGGTCGGTCCGGACGATCATCGTCGACGAGATCCATGCCATGGCCCGCGACAAGCGGGGCTCGCATCTGGCGCTCACCCTGGAGCGCCTCGACCACGTCTGTCGGTCGGCCGACGGCGTCTCGCCGGTTCGGATCGGGCTCTCGGCCACCCAGCGCCCGATCGAGACGGTGGCCCGGCTGCTGGTCGGTACCCGAGTCGATCCCGAGGGGTCCATCGACTGTGAGATCGTCGACACCGGGCACCAACGCACGCTCGACCTCGAGATCGAGCTCCCCGACAGTGAGCTGGAGGCCATCGTCTCCCACACCCAGATGGATCAGATCCTCGACCGGATTGCCGAGCTGGTGGCCGAGCATCGCACCACCCTGATCTTCGTCAACACCCGCCGCCTGGCCGAACGGCTGGCCCATCAGCTGGGTGAGCGGTTGGCGGGAGAGGGGGCCGACGGCCAGGGTGCCGAGGCAGCGGCCGACTCGGTCGTGGCCGCCCACCACGGAAGCCTCTCGAAGGATCGGCGCCACCGGGTCGAGCGCCGGTTGCGGGCCGGGGAGTTGAAGGCTCTGGTGGCCACGGCGTCGCTGGAGTTGGGGATCGACGTCGGCCCGGTCGAGCTCGTCTGCCAGATCGGATCGCCCCGATCGATCGCCACTTTTCTCCAGCGGGTCGGCCGCTCGAATCACACCCGTCACGGCACTCCCAGGGGACGTCTGTACCCGCTCACGCGAGACGAGCTGATCGAGTGCACGGCGCTGATGGCGGCCGTGCGCCGAGGCTCGCTCGACGTGCTGCACCCCCCGGTGGCCCCGCTCGACATCCTGGCCCAGCAGATCGTGGCCGAGACCGGAGCCGAGGAGTGGCGCACCGATGACCTGTTCGACCTGGTCACCAGGGCGGCACCGTTTGCGTTGCTCGACCGGGCGTCGTTCGACGAGGTCGTCACGCTCACCGCCGAGGGGATCATGACCGGACGCGGTCGGCGGGCGGCATGGGTCCACCACGACCAGATCAACGGCGAGCTTCGGGGCCGCCGGGGCGCCCGCTTCGTGGCCCTCAGCTCGGGTGGGGCCATCCCCGAGATCTACGACATGCGGGTGATCGCCGAACCCGACGAGCTGTTCATCGGAACCGTCACCGAAGACTGGGCCACCGAGTCGATGGCCGGAGACATCTTCCTCCTCGGCACCCACTCGTGGCGGATCCGTCGGGTCAGCGGCGGTGAGGTGCGTGTGACCGACGCCGGTGATCAGCCGCCGACGGTGCCGTTCTGGACGGGCGAGGCCCCGGCCCGAACGGCGGAGCTGTCGGCGGAGGTGTCCAGGCTCCGGGCCGGGGTCGACGAGTTCCTGGCCGCCGACGATGATGCCGCTGGAGACGGCGACCGCGGCCGTGGCGCCGGTGTCACCGCGGCCAAAGCGTGGCTGATGGCCGAGGCGGGCATACCGTCCGATGCGGCGGCACTGATCGTCGCCTATCTGGCCACCGCGCGGGCTGCGCTCGGGATGCTGCCGACGGCCACCGACCTGGTGATGGAGCGGTTCTTCGACGGCTCCGACGGTATGCAGCTCGTGATCCATTCCCCGCTCGGCGGGCGGATCAACCGGGCCATGGGCTACGCCCTGCGCAAGAAGTTCTGCGTCGGCTTCAACTTCGAGCTACAGGCTTCGGCGTCGGATGATGCCGTCGTCATCTCACTCGGCCCCCATCACTCGTTCCCCCTGTCCGACGTACAGCACTTCCTCCGTCCGGAGATCATCCGGGAGACCC
>JBFHEP010000199.1:0-7967 GCA_041584095.1 Acidimicrobiales bacterium
CACCGCCGCGCCCGCGCAACCCGGACGCCTCCAGCTCTTCCAAGACCCGATCCGGCCCGTGGTCGGCGAGTGCCTTCAGCCCGGCCCCTCCTCCCGCCGCTTCATAGGCCTCGAGGCTCGTCAATGGTTCGTCCGACAAAAGGATCCTTCGGCGACCCATCCAATCAGCCTTCCACGTTCAACGACAGCGGCGATTCCGACCATAGCGTGGAAGGACCAATGCCAACAGTCGACGCCGACGTAGACACGGGGAGTACGCCCATGAACCCTTCCGACAAAGAGCGGCCGACCGACGACGAGATCACGTTGTACGGGTCCAACACCGAGCTGGCGGTCCGCAACTTCCCGATTTCCGGCCAACCAATGCCGCGAGCCGTGCTGGTTGCTCTCGCCCACATCAAGGCGGCCGCCGCGGTGGCCAACAGCGACTTCGAGGCGACCACCGGTGTGTCGCCGCCGATGGCCGACGCGATCGTCGAAGCGGCCGACGAGATCATCGCCGGGCGCTGGAACGAGCAGTTTCCCATCGATGTGTTCCAGACCGGATCGGGTACCTCGTCCAATATGAACATGAACGAGGTGATCGCCTCCCTCGCCGAACGCCGGCTGGGAACACCGGTCCATCCCAACAACCACGTCAACGCATCGCAGTCGTCGAACGACACGATTCCCTCGGCCATACGGGTGGCGGCGATGACGCTGCTCGTCCGTGAGCTGATACCAGCCGTTCGTTCGCTCGAGCAGGAGCTGGGCGATGCGGCCCGACGGTTCGACTCGGTGGTCAAGGCGGGCAGGACCCACTTGATGGACGCAACGCCGATCATGTTGGGCGACGAATTCAGCGGCTACCGGTTCGCCGTCGGGGAGGCCTCGGATCGGCTGACCGCCACGCTCGAACGGCTGGCGGCGATGCCGCTCGGCGGAACCGCAACCGGAAACGGGCTGAACGCTCCCGCCGGCTACGCCAACTCGGCAGTGGCGATCCTGGCCCAGCGAACCGACCTCGAACTGACCGTCGCAGCCAACCACTTCGCCGTGCAGGGCGGACAGGACTCCCTCGTCGAGCTGTCGGGTCAGCTCCGGAATCTCGCCGTCACCCTGTTCAAGATCGCAAACGATGTCCGTTGGCTCGGCAGCGGACCCCGAACCGGTCTCGGGGAGCTGATCCTTCCCGAGCTGCAACCGGGATCGTCGATCATGCCGGGCAAGACGAACCCCGTGATCTGCGAAGTCGTCCTACAGGTGTGCGCACAGGTGTTCGGCAACGACGCAGCGGTCGCATTCGCCGGCACGCAGGGCAATCTCGAACTCAACGTCTTCCTGCCGCTGATGGCCCGCAACCTCCTCGACTCGCTGGCGTTGCTCACCTCGGCATCCACCGTCTTCGCCGGTTTGTGTGCCGCGCTCGAGGCCGACGAAGCGCAATGCCGCGCCCACGCCGAAGCGACGTTGGCCGGGGCGGCCACACTCAACCTCGAGATCGGCTACGACGCCGCGGTCGACGTGGTGAAGACGGCACACCGCACCGGAAGATCGGTTGTCGACGTCGTGGTCGATGCCGGATTGCTCGACGTGGAGCGAGCCCGCGATGTGCTCGATCCGGTCCATCTGGCGCGACCGGATCGTTGATCAGCGAGCCCTGTCAGCTGCCGCCGAGGTCGAGGTCGGCCAGTACCGCCTCGTCCTCGGCCGAGGCGTTCGGACCGTAGCCCAGCGTCAGCACCCCGCCGGTGCCGCAGGCCGGACATTTCGCCTCGACAACGAGCGCCAAGTCGGCGGCGTCGCTCGCCCCCTCCAATCGATGGTGGCGGACCGGGTCGATCGACGATGCGGGGCTCGTCGCCTTGCACGATTCGCACTCGACCGTGCCGTCAAGCTGTGCGACGAGTTGGGAGTCGAAGCCGTTCTCGGACGCCTGCCGGAGCACGCCGACCAGCGTGTCCGCCCCCATGGCAACGGATTCCTCGTCGGGCGTTTCAGTTGGTTGGTTCATGCGGTGCCTTGGCCTTTCACCATCGTGTCTGGAACAGTCCGTCCGTACCCGAACGCGGCTCCTGTCAATCATCCACTGCTCGACGCGACATCGCCGTCGACCGGTCCTCGAACCGCGTGGCCACGGGACCGTTGTGTACTCTGGAACGCGTGACTCGACAGGTGGCCGGTGCAGGCGACCCACGAGTCGATAAGCCGACTACATCCCGGGGGGTTACGGCGGTGACAGAAGGGGTCGAACGACAGGGATTGTTCACGGCAACCTGCCCCGAAGCCCTCGCCGGGCGATCGATCACGGTGGCCTGGCGATCAGTCGGGTTCGTCCACTGGGCCTACGATCCCGACGCTGTGGCCCGCCTGTTGCCGGCCTCGGTCGCCGTGGATCTCTACGGCGGACGAGCGTGGGCCGGCTTCCAGTTCGTGACGGTGAAACCGGGCCGGTACCGAACGATCGGCAGCTCACCGCTCGATCGTCTGCTGTGGCGCCACCTGCTCCACGTCGGACCGGTGCTCGGCGAGGCACGGGCGGTGGTGGCCGTTGTCGACCGGTCCGGCCGACCCGGCCTCTGGTATCTGTCCCTCGACACCGATCGGAGGGCTGTGGGCACGGGCCTTCGACGATGGTTCAACCTGCCGGCGTACGAGGCCGAGTCACGATTCTCGACGACCGACGACCGGATCGAGTACTGGACCCACCGTCCCGACGGAACGACGACCCGACTCAAACTCACGGTCGGGCCGGCCATCGCGGCAAATGACCTCGACCGGTTTCTCACCGCCCGCTGGCGGATCTTCCTACCGCCCCGGTGGTGGGACCCCCCGAACGAAATCCGAGCAATCACCACCATTCACGAGCCGTGGGAACTGCATCGGGCCACGGTCGAGCTGTTCGACGACGAGGTTCTCGTCGCCGCCGGCCTTCCACCGGCCATCGGACCCGGCCAGGCACTGTGGTCACCGGGCACAACGGTCAAACTCGGGAGATCTCGACCGGGAGCGTGACCGGTCAGCCGGTCCCCCGCGTCAATCGTCGACGCTGTCGACGAGGAACGAGATCCGCACGAGCGCACCCCATTCGTCCATGTTCTCACCCCGGAGACCGACGGAGACAACGTCGAGGGCCTTGACGTCGCGGATGCTCTTGGTCGCCTCCGCCAACGCGTTCTTGACGGCCGAGTCTGAACTCTCCGTCGAACGGCCGACGACCTCGATGATCTTTGTGACTGCCATGGCGTTGCCTTTCGTGGTTTGACGCCTTCCTTCGTTCGACACTACTCCCGGTGCCAGTCGGGCACCAGCGGCTTTGAACTTCGAGGGTCTTTGGCCACAATGGAAGGGTGCTGACCGTTCTCTCCCCCGCAAAGTCACTCGACTACGAATCGCCACTCGCCACCTCGAAGTCGTCGGAACCTCGCATGCTCGACCAGGCGTCCGAGCTGGTCGAGATCATGGCCACGAAGTCGCCCCGCTCGCTGTCGCGGATGATGGGCATCTCGTCGGACCTGGCCGAGCTGAACCACGAGCGCTTCCAGGACTGGGAGATACCGTTCCCCGTGGGTTCCGCCCGCCCGTCGATCCTGGCGTTCAACGGCGACGTCTACATCGGACTCGACGCCGGGTCGTTCACCCAGCGGGATTTCACCAACGCCCAGAAGGTACTGCGGATCCTGTCGGGTCTCTACGGGGTCCTCCGCCCGCTCGACCTGATGATGCCGTATCGGCTGGAGATGGGTTCCAAACTGAAGACGAAGAAGGGGAGGGACCTGTATTCGTTCTGGGGTTCCACGATCACGGAGGTGCTCAACGCCGACCTCGCCGCCAGCCCCGGTGAGAAGGTGCTCATCAATCTCGCCTCCAACGAATACTTCAAGTCGGTCCGCACGGACGAACTCGGTGCGCCGGTCGTGTCACCGGCGTTCCTCGATGCCAAGGGTGACGGCGACTTCCGCACCGTCAGCTTCTTCGCCAAGAAGGCACGCGGTTCGATGGCGGCGTGGCTGGTGAAGGAGCGTGTCACCGACGTCGACCAGCTGTCGAAGTTCGACGGCATGGGCTACGCATACGATCCCGATCGCTCCAGCGACGAGCGCCCCGTCTTCACCCGGCGCAACCAGGCACAGGTTTGACCCGATCCCTACTGCTGCTCGGCGGCGTGCGCAGCGGGAAGAGCTCCCTTGCCGTCTCCATCGGCCGAGCTTGGCAGGGCCCCGTGACCTTCGTGGCCACCGCCCGGCCCGTCGACGACGACATGGCCGCCCGCATCGATCGCCATCGCCGGGAGCGCCCTGCGCACTGGGCCGTGCTGGAGTGCCCGGAGCTCGGCGTCGCCGACCTGGCGGATGCGAAGGACGGTTTGGTCATCGTGGACTGCATCACGGTCCTGGTGGCCAACCTGATGTTTGCCGAACTCGGCGATGACGCGATCATCGAACAGGTCGCCGAGCTCGGGCAGGCGCTGGCCGAGCGGGCGGCGGTCGTCGTCAGCAACGAGGTCGGCATGGGCGTGCATCCGGCCACTGGCCTCGGGCGCCGCTACCGCGACGTGCTCGGTGCGAGCAACAGTGCGCTGGCGGCGTCGGTCGACGCCACCTACCTGGTGATCGCCGGGCATGCGCTTCGGCTTGATGACGGCGACGGTATTCTGCACGCCATGGGAGTCAGCCGATGACCAAACCGTCCCATGGCAGGCCGGACTGGCGGACCTGTCTCGCCGACGATCTGGCGGGGGCGCCGCCGCCGGACGTCGAGAGCCGCCGCATGGTGGCGGAGCGTGTGGCCGACATTCTTCGGCCGGCCGGGGCGTTGGCTCGTCTCGACGAGGTCGCCGTGTGGATTGCCGGCTGGCAGCGCACGACCACCCCGGCGGTGGAGCGACCGGCGGCGATCATCTTCGCCGGTGATCACGGCGTTGCGTCGCTCAGCGCCTACCCGGCCGAGGTCACGGGCGCCATGGTCGAGGCCTTCGAGAAGGAGCAGGCGTCGATATCGGCGATGGCCGCCGTGGCCGGAGCGTTTGTGGCGGTGGTGGACGTTGGGGTGGGTGCGCCCACCGCCGACATCAGGGTCGGGCCGGCGATGAGTCCCGACCGATTCCAGCGGTCGTTCGACCGGGGGCGGGAAGCGGTGGCCTCGTTTGCCGACGACCGTGGCGTCGACCTGCTCGTCGTCGGCGAGATGGGCATCGGCAACACAACGGCGGCCGCGGCGGTGATCTGCGCGCTGCTCGGCTGTCCGGCCGACATGATCGTCGGGCGGGGCACCGGGGTCGACGACGAGGGTCTGGCCCGCAAGATCGCGGCCGTGTCCGAAGCGGTCGATCGCTTCGACGGGCACCGCTCCGACACGGCCACCGCCGGTTGCGGCGACCGGGGACTCCGGGCACATGTGGCCCCGACCACCGCCGATGCGACGACGGCGCTCGAGGCGCTGCGCCATCTCGGCGGCACCGAGCTTGCGGCCATGGCCGGCGCGCTGGTCGAGGCCCGCTGTCGGTCCCTGCCGGTCCTGCTCGACGGGTTCGTGGTCGGAGCGTCAGCCATGGTCGTCCACCATCTCCATCCCGAGGCGTCAGGCCATCTCTGGGCCGGCCATCGTTCGGCGGAGCATGGCCACGCCGCCGTTCTCGACCATCTCGAACTCCGACCGATGCTCGACCTCGACCTGCGGTTGGGGGAGGCGTCGGGCGCAATGGCCGCTGTGCCGCTGCTGCGTATGGCGTGTGCCCTGGTCACCGACGTACCCACGTTCGCCGAGTGGATCGGTCCGGACGCCTCCGGGCGATCCTGAGGCTCGGGTGGTAGCCGGGCTGCGCACCGCCGTCGGGTTCCTGACTCGAGTTCCGATGGGTGAAACCGAGGGTGTGCTGGCCCGAGCCGTCGGCTGGTTCCCGGCCGTCGGCGCCTTGATCGGACTGGCCCAGGGGCTGGTGCTGGTGACCGGCGGTCTCCTTGTTGATCCATTGCTGGCGGCGGTACTGTCGGTGGCCGTTTCGACGCTGATCACCGGGGCCTTCCACCTCGACGGCATCGCCGACGTGGCCGACGCCTTCGGCGGCGGTTGGACCCGCGAGCAGCGCATGGCCATTCTCAAAGACTCCCGCCTCGGTACCTACGGCACCGCCACCGTGGTGATCGTGGTGCTCATCGAGGTTGCGGCGTTGGCCACGATCGTCGAGCGACCGGCGCTCGAGGCCGTGGTCGCCGTGATCGCCGCGCACTCGGTGTCGCGAGCGGCGGCCGTGGTGACCATGCGGGTGGCTCGACCGGCCACCGTGGACGGTCTGGCCGCCGCCTACGTGGCCGAGGCCGGTCCGGCGTCCCTTTCCCTGGCCGCGGCGGTCGCCGGGGCGATCCTGGTTGGCCTTGCCATGCTCATGGGCGGCGGTTCGGTAGCCGTCGGTGTCACGGTGGCGGCCGTCGTTCTCGCCGTTGCGATGACCACGACGGCCATGATCATCCTCGCCAACCGGAAGATCGGCGGTATCACCGGCGACGTGCTGGGCTCGGTCCAGCAACTCGGTGCTCTGGCCACCCTCGTCGTGATGGCGGCCCGCTGACGTTGCGTCCTCTCGGCTCGACAATCACGACACCTGAAGTGCACGACACCTGAGGATGCTCGTCCAACCTTGTAGCGACTTTTGCGCCGGGAGGGGGCGGCTCCTGACCGAAAGTCGCTACAACATTGGACAGGATTCCCCATTCAACCCACCCACTTCGACGACAACATTGACAGTCAGCCAATCCTTGACACAGTCCAGAATTGGCCACTATGGTCATCTGCGTGCCCGGCGAACCCTCACCAGACCACGCAGCAGTGCTTCGAGGTCATGGTGTCCAGGTCACCGCACAGCGCCTCGCCATTCTTCGCGCCGTGTCGGCCCATCCGCACATCAGTGCAAATGAGGTGGCCGAGAAGGTCCGTGACGAGATCGGGGCGATCTCCCGGCAGTCGGTCTATGATTCGTTGACCGTCCTGACCGATCACGACATCATCCGTCGGATTCAGCCCGCAGGCTCGCCCACGAGGTACGAGGATCGAGTTGGCGACAACCATCATCATCTCGTTTGCCGGAGCTGTGACCGTCTCGTCGATGTCGACTGTGCCGTTGGCGACACCCCATGCCTGACGCCCGTCGACGACTGGCGATTCGACGTGCACGAGGCCGAAGTCATCTATTGGGGCGTTTGCCCTGATTGCCGGCCAACGGCCGCCTGAAGTTCTGAGACCTCCCGCCGGAGATCTCGCCATCCATCCACCGACCGTCAACCCGACCTGAGTACAGGAGCATTGATGTCCGACAGTCCAACAATGAGACCCGAATGGGGCGCACTCACCTCCGGTGAGGCCCAGTCAAACCAGAAGTGGTGGCCGAACCAGTTGAACCTGGGAATCCTCCACCAGAGCCATCCGTACTCCAATCCGTTCGGTGCCGATTTCGACTATCGCGCCGCGGTGGCGGACATCGACTTCGACGAGCTGACCCGTGACGTCGACGCCCTCATGACCGATTCCCAGGACTGGTGGCCCGCCGACTGGGGCCACTACGGCGGTTTCTTCATCCGCATGAGCTGGCACGCCGCCGGCACCTACCGGGTTCACGATGGACGGGGCGGCGCCGGCACCGGCGCTCAACGCTTCGCCCCGCTGAACTCCTGGCCCGACAACGGCAACCTCGACAAGGCCCGCCGCCTGCTCCAGCCCATCAAGCAGAAGTACGGCCGAGCCATCTCCGATGCCGACTTGTTTGTCTTCGCGGGCAACCGGGCCCTCGAAACGATGGGCTTCAAGACCTTCGGCTTCGCATTCGGTCGCGCCGACATCTGGGCCCCCGAGGACGACGTCTACTGGGGCCCGGAAAGCGTTTGGCTCGACGACAAGGACGATCGCTACACCGGCACGTTCGAGACCGGTGACCGCACGCTCGACTCCCCGCTGGCCGCCGTGCAGATGGGCCTGATCTACGTCAACCCCGAGGG
>JBFHEP010000200.1:0-7955 GCA_041584095.1 Acidimicrobiales bacterium
CCGACGGCGCCGGCCATGTACTACCTGGGCACCATCGCGAAGGAGACCGGCCGCGTCGACCAGGCGCTCGGCTACTACCGCGCCGCGGCCGACTCGCCTAGCGACTACGGCAAGCAGGCGACGGCCGAGTACGTCGCGGTAGATCGCCTGCCACTCGGCGACCAGGTCGACGACGGCGGCCGCCTCGTCGGTGGTGTGCGGGCGCATGTCCGCCTCGTTGGAGTGGTCGCTGACCCCGAGCGGTACGACGGCCAGGCTGGCCAGCGTCGGGTAGCCGTCGAGCACGGTCAGCAGCGTGTCCTCGAGCACCGCGCCGTCGTTCACTCCGGGGCAGACCACAACCTGGCCGTGAACCTCGATCCCCGCGTCGAGGAGAGCGGCAAGCCACCGGAGGCTGGTGGCGCCCCGCCGGTTCCGGAGCATCTCGGTCCGCTTCGCCCGATCGGTGGCGTGAATGCTGACATAGAGCGGCGACAGGCCCTCGGTGATCACCCGCTCGAAGTCTGCTTCGGTGAACCGGGTCAGTGTCGTGAAGTTTCCGTAGAGGAACGACAGCCGGTAGTCGTCGTCCTTCAGGTACAGGCTGCGCCGCATGCCCGGCGGCAACTGGTAGATGAAGCAGAACCCGCAGTGATTGTCGCAGGTGCGAACCTGGTCGAACACGGCGGCCTGGACCTCGATGCCGAGCGGGTGACCCTCGTCCTTCATGATCTCGACAGTGCGGGTCAGGCCACCCCGGTCGAGTTCGAGCTCCAGTTCTGCGCCGTCGACGAGGAGCTGGTAGCGGATGACGTCGCGCGGCTGCTCGCCGTTGATCGAGCACAGCACATCGCCGACCTCGATCCCGGCCTCGGCAGCCGGGGAACCGGGCGCAACGGCAACCACCAGGGGGGAACTCACCAGTCAATGATAGCCAGTAGCCTGGACGGTGATGGACGAAGCATCAGCGGAGCAACCAACACAGACGGTCGACCGGGTGCTCCTGTGCAGCCCCCGGGGGTTCTGTGCCGGGGTGGAGATGGCGATCAAGGCGCTGGCCTGGATGGTCCGGGCGTTCGAGCCACCGGTCTACTGCTATCACGAGATCGTGCACAACAAACTCGTTGTGGAGCGGTTCTCCGACCGGGGTGTTATCTTCGTCGACGACATCGAGGAGGTTCCCCCGGGACGCCCGATCATGTTGTCGGCCCACGGGTCGGCGCCCGAGGTGGTGGCCGCCGCCCGCGATCGTGGCAGCTACGTCGTCGACGCGGTGTGTCCGCTGGTCACGAAGGTCCACCACGAGGTGAAGGTCCGGGCCGGCAAGGGGTACCAGATCGTCTATATCGGCCACGAGGGCCATGAGGAGGCGGTCGGCACGATGGCCGTCGCCCCGGAGGCGATCCACCGGGTGGAGTCGGTGGAGGATGTAGCCGAACTGCCTGATTTCGATCAGCCGACTGCGCTGCTGGCACAGACGACGCTCAGCCATCGAGACTGGGCCGACGTGGCGGATGCCGCCAAGGACCGATATCCCGATCTGTTCACGCCGGGGCGGTCCGACCTCTGTTTCGCCACCACCAACCGCCAGTCGGCGCTCATGGCGGTGGCGGAACGGTGCGATGCGTTCGTCGTCATCGGCTCGGCCAACAGCTCCAACACCAATGCACTGGCCAAATTGGCGACCGAGGCGGGATGCGAACGGGTGTTCCGAGTGAATGGCCCGGACGAACTTCCCTCCGATCTGAGCGGCACCGTCGGCCTCACCGCCGGAGCCTCGGCCCCCGAGGACGTCGTCCAGGCGGTTATCGACTTCCTCGACCCGACCCACGGTGTCGAAGAGGTTCGGATCACCGAGGAGGACGAGTACTTCCCGCCGCCCCGCAACCTGCGGGAGCTGCTCAGCGTCGTCGACGTGGTGGCCACGCTGGCCGCCGGAGGTCCGGTCGGCGACAACCCCCGCATCCAGGACCGCCACGTCGACGCATCCGACGTCCTGACCGCCCTCTGACCCCTTCCCCGCTCGGGCCCCCTCGATCCACCCACCCCCTTGCCCTCCCAACTTTTCGGCTTTGTCGACCCTTTGACCGGGTCGACAAAGCCGAAAACCTCATCAGGACGGGTCGAAAGGTCGGAAAAGTTCGAGGGTGGGCGGAGGCGTTGGGGGCGGGGCGGCCGCGGGTCAAGGTTCGACGCCGGCGCGCTGCTGGGCCTCGTCGAACAGCGCCTGCAGGTCGATCCGCAGCTCCTCGGTGACATCCCGGATCGCCGAGCGCTTCACCCGACCTTGGCCCGGTTCATCTCCACGGGCCGGTGGGTGGATCGGGGCTCCGACCACGACGGCGATCCGGCGAGGGCGGGGAAATCGCCGGCCCTTGGGCATCGCCCTGACCGCACCGCCGATGCCGACCGGCACGATGGGCACGCCGGTCCGACACGCCAGAAACGACGCGCCCTCCTTCATCTCGCCGATCAAGGGCCCGTGCTGCCGCGTGCCCTCAGGAAACACCACCAGCGGTTCGCCGCTCATCAAGAGAGTCTCGGCGACCCGTAGCGCCGCCCGATCGGTCATGGCACGCTCCACCGGGAACCCACCCATCGAACGGAGAAAGAACCCGAAGCCGGGAATGGCGAAGTAGTTCTCCGCCCCCATGAAGCGCAGCACCCGGGGGCTGGCCAGGGCGGCGATCGGGGTGTCGAGGATCGAACGGTGGGCGCCGGGAGCGAGGACGTAGCCGCCCGATCTCGGAACATTCTCGATTCCGGTGACCGTGATCCGGAACCACACCTTCGCCACGGCGGTCAGAAGCAAACGAAGAATCCGGTAGCCGACGCGGGCGCTTCGGCTCATCTCGACATCAGAGCTCGTCACCGACGCCACGGCGCTCACGAGACTAGACCACCGGGTGGCCCGGTTCGCCGACGGGGCGTCCGAGCATGGAGACCAGCAGCTCGACCACGCCGTCGATCGTAAGATTGCTGGTGTCGACCACTTGGGCGTCGTCGGCCACCCTGAGCGGGTCATGGGCCCGACCGGAGTCGTAGGCGTCACGCCGGGCGAGGTCGCGGGCCACGGTCTCCACCGTGTCGTCGCCCGCCGCACTGGCCGCCTGCTCGCCTGCTCGACGTCGAGCCCGAACTTCCGGGGCGGCGGTGAGATAGACCTTGAGATCGGCGTCGGGAAAGACCACGGAGCCGATGTCGCGACCCTCCAGCACTCCCCCACCTCGCAGCCTGGTCCAGCGCCGCTGCCGATCGACCAGCTCCCGTCGGACCGCCTGATTCGCAGCGACGATGGAGACGGCCGCATTCACGTCATCGCCTCGGATCGCCTCCGTCGAATCGACGTTGTCGACCAGGACCGTTCCGTCGGACCGGAGTTCGATGTCGATGCGCTCGGCCAGGTCGGCGACGGCCGTCTCGTTCGACGGATCGAGTCCTTGGGTGAGTACGGCCAGCGTGACCGCCCGGTACATGGCACCGGTGTCGAGGTAGAAGAGGTCGAGCGCCTCGGCCAGCCGCTTGGCCACCGTCGACTTGCCCGATCCGGCAGGGCCGTCGATGGCAACCACCACGATCGAGCCGTCATCAGTCACGTACACCATCCCCCTGATGCCCGGTTGGCTCGTCGTTGCTTCGACGCACGGTGGGATGGTAGGACCGGACCATCAGTCCGCCGACGAGACGCTCCGCCAGCTCGGCGTCCACAACCACGGTCAACAGTCCCCGGCGCCCTTCGCCGGAATGGCTGATCTCGAGGTCGAGAATGTTGACGTCGAGTTCGGCGGCCAGGGTGGTGATGGCGGCCAGCTCCCCGGGACGATCCGGTATCGGCACCACCACCTCCGCCACCTTTTCCACCTCGCCGTAGCCCACCGGCAGGTTGAGGCGGGCCATGCGAGCGTCGTTCAGAAGCTGGAACAGGCCGGCGCGGTCACGGGATTCAACGAGCCGGCGGGTGTCCTCCAGACGTTCGATCAGTTCCGTCAGCGACGCGGTGATGGCCGTCGAGTTGGCCACGCAGATATCGGGCCAGATCGACGGCCGCCCGGCGGAAATCCGGGTCATGTCCCGGAAACCACCGGCGGCGAGGCGCAGCAGCGCCCGGTGTTGCAACGAGCCGCCCGACGCCAGGTTCATCAGCGCAGCGGCCGTGAGGTGCGGAACATGACTGACGTGGGCCACCAGCTCATCGTGCACGGGGGCCGGCAGCGAGATGGTCTCGGCGCCCAAGCTCCGAACCACCGCCCGGACGATGGCGAACGCCTCCTCGTCGGTGGTCTCCGACGGGGTCAGAACCCACATGGCACCGGCGAAGAGGTCGGATCGGGCGCCGCCGATCCCGTCCTGCTCCGAACCAGCCATCGGATGCCCACCGACGAAGCGGGGATCGATCACCGATCGGCAGATGTCGGCTTTGGTCGATCCGACATCGGTGACCAGACCCGAGGTCTTGGCGAGAGCCTGATCGGCCAGCTCCGGTATGACGCCGACCGGTGCGGCGATGAAGGTGATGTCGGCCGTCGCATCGAGTCCGGTCACATTGGCTGCACCACGGTTGACCGCCTCGGACTGGGAGCCGCCGTCGATATCGGAGATCGTCACGTGCCATCCCCGCCCCCGCAGCGCCATGCCAAGCGAACCGCCGATCAGGCCGGCGCCGATGACGTTGGCCCGGCCGGGGACGACGGTGCGACCGGTCACCCGCTCGTCGCCGTCGTCGGAGGTGGCGATACCCGGTCCGTCGATCATGGCGTCATGTCCTTCGATTGACCGCCCTCGGGCACATCATCCAGTGTTCCATCCTCGTCCATGTCCTCATCCACGTCCTCGACCAGGTCCGGGCGGAGGACGATGGCGCCACGAAGAAAGAGATGGCGCATAGCCGAGCGTGGCCGGTCGGTCTCGACGTGGGCCATGAGTCGAATACAGCGAGCCAGTCCGCCATCGGTCGGCATCTCGCCGACACACAGCAGCGGCACGTCAGTGAACCCGAGCGCCCGGATCCCGGCTGCCGGCGCCACCGACGAGATGTCCGAGGTTGTCGAGAAGAAGATGCTGATCAGATCGTCAGCTTTGAGGTCGTTGCGGTCGAGAAGACTGACGAGGAGTTCACCCGCCCGCTTCTTGACCTCGTCGACCTCGTCGCGATCGACCGTGGTCGCTCCCCGAAGTGCACGAACCGCCATCGGATCAGCCAATCTCCGATGCCGGATGAAGGGAAGGCGTCATGATGTCGACCACCAGAGCAACTTACCGGCTGGACGATGCGGCCCGTTGCAATGACAGCAGTTCGTCAGAGTCGAGCAGCCGGTGCTCCCCCGGTCTGAGGCGCCGATCGACGAGGGGGCCGATCCGGGAGCGGACCAGCCGGATGACCGGATGGCCGACGGCCTCGCACATCCGGCGGACCTGACGGTTGCGCCCCTCGTGGATGATCAGGCGGATCACACCGGGCGCCACGACCGAGACCTGGGCCGGCGCGGTGGGGCCGTCGTCGAGTTCCAGGCCTTCCCGCAGCCGGCGCAGCGCCCCTCTGCTCGGATTGCCCTCGACGTGGGCGATGTATTCCTTGTCGACGCCGAAGCTGGGGTGGGTCAGACGGTTCGTGAGCGATCCGTCGTTGGTGAGCAGCAGCAGACCCTCGGTGTCGAGGTCGAGTCGGCCGACCGGGAACACCCGGGGTTCCGGCGGAACCAGGTCCATCACGGTCGGGCGCCCTTGGGGGTCCGATGCGGTGGTCACCACACCGGCCGGCTTGTTGAGGAGGTAGACGATGATCTCCGGCATGGTCGAGAACACGACGCCGTCGACAGCCAACTCGTCACCCTCCGAGACCCGATCGCCGAGGGTGGCGACCGTCCCGTTGATCGTCACGCGCCCCTCACGGATGAGGTCCTCACAGGCGCGGCGACTGGCCACACCGAGCCGGGCAAGGACCTTCTGCGCCCGCTCGGATTGCTCGTCCACCGATTCGAGCCTAGGAGGGTTGACCGTCGGGCGAACCCTGGTGGTCACGGAGATCCACGACGATTTCGGCATCATCGGCGTCGGATCCGCCGTCGTCGACGGATGGATCATCACCGCCCACCGCAGGCTCGGCCTCGGTCTCGACGCGTAGCGTTTGCTCCAGCGCCTCCAACACATGGGCGGACGGGATGAAGTCGCCGAGGGGCGGGAGGTCGTCGATCGTGGCCAGCTCCAGCCGTTCCAGGAAGAAGTCGGTGGTGCCGAACAGGGTGGCTTGACCGGGACCGTTGTCGCGACCGACCTCCGCGATGTAACCCCGCTGCTCGAGGGTCTTGAGGACGCCGTCGGCATTGACGCCCCGGATCGCGCCGACCTGCACCCGCGAGATCGGTTGCTTGTAGGCGACGATGGCGAGGGTTTCCAGGGCGGCGCTCGACAACCGGGTGGGCAGGCCCTCCATCGCGTAGCGCTCGACGTAGGGGTGGACGTCAGGATGGGTCTGGTATCGCCATCCACCGGCCACCTCGACCAGTTGGAACCCCCGTTGGTCGGCGTCGTAGACGGCCGCCAAATCGACACAGATGTCGCGCACCGTCTCGGGCGGGAGTTCCACCACCTGCGCCAGCAGGTGCTCCTCGGTCGGTTCCGACGCGACCATGAGCATGGCCTCGATGGCGCGGCGAGCCTCGGTGAGAATGTCGGCGGGCCCGCCATCGACGTCGAAAACAGCACCAGCGACCATCGGGTCCTCCATCATGACCTCAGCCCTCATACACGTCTGCGTTGGAGACCGTCATCTCGGCCAGGCTGTGATGGCCGCCGAGCAGGGCGCTCGCTTCGTCGGCGGTCCAGATCACGACGAGCTCGCCGAACGATACAGCCTGCTCCAGTTCGACCAAACCCTGTTTGAACAGTTCGAGGACGGCGAGGAAACGCACCACCACCTCGATTCTCTCCTCGACTCCGTCGGTCAGCTCGCGAAACGTGACCGGGCCCCGACCGGGGAGTTCGGTCACGAACGTTTCGATGGCATCGGTCACGTTCGCCTTGACCGCCGAAATGTGGATGAGCGAAAACTCTTCGGGTTTGGGCTTCTCGGCGACAAGTCGCAGGAAGGCTCGACGAAGTTTGGCCGCCGTCATTCCAGCCAGCGGGTCGGGCGCCAGCTCGAGGAAGGGCTCCTCCAAACCGAACTGGCGGGGAATCGACAGCGACGCGGCGTCCATCAGCTCCTGGACCATCAGCGCCGCGTCCTTGAAGGTCTTGCATTCGAACAAGCGGGCGAGGAGCAGGTCGCGTTCCTCCCAAAGACCGAGTTCCTCATCGAGATCCAGGTCGTCGTCGACCGGAAGCAGGCGGCGGCACTTGAGCTCGACAAGGGTGGCGGCGATGAGAAGGAACTCGGTGGACACCTCCAGGTCACAGTCGTCGATTCGCGACAGCTCGGCGAGATAGGCATCAACGATCTCACACAAGCGCACCTCGTAGAGATCGACGTCGTCTTTGAGGATGAGATGCAGGAGGAGATCGAACGGTCCCTCGAAGGTCTCCGTCTGTACCTGGAATGACATTGCTGTGATTCTAGACGAAATTCGGTGGCCATCGGCGCAGGAGCGACCCTAGCCTGGCTGTCATGAGCAGTGACACGCGCAGTGCCGGGAGCACGACCAACGTCGTGCCCAGAGCCTTCAGCGGCATCCAGCCCACCGGTGACGTCCCCCATCTGGGCAACTCCATCGGGGCGCTCCGCAACTGGGTGGATCTGCAGGACTCGACGGAAGGCATCTACTGCATCGTCGACCTCCACGCCCTGTCGGTCCCTCGGGAGCCTGGCGAGGTCGGTCGAGCCACGCTGCAGATGGCCCGAGTGATGCTGGCCGTCGGCATCGACCCGCAGCGATCGATCCTGTTCGTACAGTCCCGGGTCCGGGAGCACAGCGAGCTTGCCTGGTTCATGCAGTGCGTGACCGCCTTCGGCGAACTGCGGCGCATGACCCAGTTCAAGG
>JBFHEP010000201.1:0-7954 GCA_041584095.1 Acidimicrobiales bacterium
CTTGAAGATGTACAGGCCCCCGTTGCGGTCGGAACCGTAGATCCACGGGCTCTGGGCGTCGTCCAGGAACACGCCCCAGAAGTCGTTGGCCAGACCGTCGTTCGGGCCCGTGGTATCGAGGTAGCGGGCCACCTCGACCGGATTGTACGGGTCGGTGACATCGAGGACGACCATCCCATCCCAGTACCAGGACACGTACGCATAGGTCTTGTTGCCCCGGGTCTCGACCTGCACATTGTGCACTGAGTAGGTGCCGTTGGCCGCGCACTCTTCCGAGGGTGCAGTTGCGGCGCTACACGTGGTGTCGAACGTGGAGGCCAGGACCGGGCTGGTCGGATCGGTGTAGTCCCAGATCCGCAGACCGGACCATGGGGTCGAGCCCTCGACGTTGTTGGCGATGATCACCGCCGCAGCGCCTGTCGCAGCCGCTGTTGCCGCCTTGTCCTCGAAGAAGCAGGCGCCACGGCGCACGACGGCGATGTCACCGGCGTCAACTGCCCCGGCGTTCAGAACTGGATCGCCAGTGCACGCCCGGCCAATGAACACCAGCTCGCCGGAAATTGGACCGGTATCGCCAAACGTCGGTGAGCCTGCTGCAGTCGCCAGCTCGACCGCTGGATAGCTGTTGCCGGCCAGGGGTCCGGACGTGACCTCCACCGAAGTCCCGTCGGTTGTGCCGAGGTTCCCCGTCTGGTTTGCTTCGAAGTCGTCGCCGGCCGAGGTCGAGATCGCTGTCGCCGGAATCGTCGGGTCGCCAGGGAAGGACGAGTCGAGGGTCAGGTTGGTTGGTGGGGCAAACGACTCCCATGCTGAGAAGTCCTCCTCACCCTCGACCACGATGGTGCCGTCGTCGCTGGGCCACACCGAGTGACTGTTGACTTCCCCGTCGAGCGAGCCATTGACCGGGTCGATGGCCACTGAAACGACCGTCGGGTTCGCCGGATCGCTGATGTCGAGCAGCACCAGACCAGCGTCCCAGTTGGCCAGGTACGCCGAATTTCCGTCGTCGCTGATGGTGACATCGTGGAGGAATCGGTTGGCGGACGCACCGAATCCGTCGAGCAGCCACAGTGCTGCGTTCAGCACACGCCCGACGTCGACGGTCTCGTCGCCGACCCCGGGATCGAACAGCTCCTCGGCACCCCAGCCGCTCACCAGTTCGGGTGAGCTCGGGTCGGTGATGTTGTAGATCCGGAAGTTGTCGAATGCTCCTTCGGACGTCACACCGACGTAGTCCTGGTCACCCTGGGTGAACAGCCAAAGGTTGTGCACGCCGACGTCGGTCAGACCACCGAACAGGGCGTCGGAGATCGGGTTCAGCTCGTCGATCCGCACCGACGCCAGGTAGACCGGGTTGGTCGGGTCGTCGACGTTGTAGATCTCGAAGCCTCCCGGACCGCCGGCACACGATTCGTTGGAGTGAACCAGGATGTCGCCGGAGTTCATGGCCTCCACCCGAACATCATTGGTTCGGCTTCCGACCGGGGATCCGATCACGCCCACAAAGCTCGGCTTGTTCTTGTTGTGAACATCCCAGATCCAGATGCCGGCCTCGGGATCACCACCACACGGATTGTTGAAGGTCCCGGTGTAGGCGTAACCGTCGTGGGCCCAGACGTCGGTGGTGAAGTCGGCGCCAATCCGTTCGCCCCGCCCGACAAGATCGAGATTCTTGATGACCTTGGCGTTTGGTCCGTTGGAAATGACATTCGAGTTGGCGGCATCGTGCGCCTCGAGCGCCTCGTCCGGTTGATGACGTTCGAGGTGTTCGTCCGACCCTCCGTCGTCCTCCGGGTGAGCGCTGGCCGGCATTGCCAGGGCGGCCAATAGGCCGATCACTGCCACTAGCACGGTCAACAAACGGTGTCGTGGATTGGTTCTCATCAGGCGGTGTCCTTTGTCTTGCGGCACATGTGAAGCTGTCGGTTGCTGCAAACGCAGTCCCGACCGGGAAATGGCAGCCGGCCGTTGTCAGCCGATCGTCTACCCCCGGCCGCTGAGTGTAATAGAAGCGACATGCATTGTCATGCTGCTGTCATGATTGGATCCTCACGGTGGCCGCAAGGTCGGTCCGTTTCTCGGCTCCGTCGCAGTGAAGGTGCTAGGCTTTCGGCTGATCAAGCTTGTCGACGGGGGGTTGGTCAGCATTGGTCGTTCCGGCTTGAGACGTTCTTCCGACCAAAGGAGACATCATGATCGCCCGAATTCGAACGCTCATCGCCGCGCTGGCGCTGGTGAGCGTCGTCGCACTCGTCGGGGCCACTCCGGCGTTGGCCGGCCACGACGACGACCCTCGCAGCCAACACCTCCATCCGCTGGGCCACATCGAGGAGGAAGCGAGCCTTCTGAACCCGGCTGACAACGGCGCCAACATCCACACCGATATCGCGTTCTGGGGTAAGTACGCGTTTCAGGGAAGCTGGCTCGGAATCAACGTGCGCGACATCTCCGCACCGGGTAAACCCAAGCCTGTCTCATCGGTGTCCTGCACCGGCAACCAGGGCGACGTCATCATCTGGGACGACATCCTGGTTCGATCGTGGAACTCGCCGGCCACTGCGGGCGCCACGTGTGATGGCGTGCCCGTCCCAATGGGATTCGAGGGCCTGCACATCTTCGACGCCTCCGACGTCACCGACCTGCAATTGATCGCTGGCGTCGAGCTGGAGTGCGGGTCCCACACCGCCTCGGTCGTTCCCGATCTCGACAATGACCGGCTGCTCATCTACAACTCCGGATCGAGCAGCGCCTGTGAGGGCATCGACATCGTCGAGATACCCCTCGACAATCCAGCGGCGGCGGCCCAGATCAATTTCGTGGCGCTGGAGCGCGACTGCCACGACATCGGCATCATCCTGGGCGACGCCATGATGGCGGCCTGCGCCGGCGATGATGGCTATGCTGCGCTAGACCTCAGCGCATCTGTCGAGAACCCGTCGCCTCTGTACGAACGGTCTGTTGACGGCGTCGGCATCGGCCACTCGGCGGCCTTCACCTGGGACGGCGAGATCATCATCTTCGGCCATGAGCCCGGCGGTGGCGTGGCGTCGAACTGCGAAACCACCAACCCCGACACCGACAAGACTTACTTCTTCTTCGACGCCGCCACCGGCGACGAAGTGGGAACCTGGGTACTGCCCCGCGCCCAGGGTCCCACCGAGAACTGCACGCTCCACAACCTCAACGTGGTTCCGCTGCGCAGTGGCCGCTACGTGCTGGTCCACGGGTCCTACCAGTCGGGCACCAGTGTGGTCGACTTCACCGATCCGCGGAACGCCGTCGAGCTGGCGTTCAGCGACCCGCCCCCGGTGGACCCGATCGACATCGCCGGCGCATGGTCGTCGTACTGGTACAACAACTTCATCTACGAGACCAATATCACCGAGGGACTCAACGTCTTCCGCTACAGCGGCAACCCAACTGCTGGAGCGCTTCGGCTCGACCATCTGAACCCGCAGACCCAGATGTTCACCATCGACTGACCTCGTCCACTCGACTGTGGGGTCGGGAATCACTAGCATTCAACTGTCTGCATAAATATGTAGACAGTTGAATGATCGGGAGTTATGCTGGCCGTTGTGCCAGCAGCCCCGTTTCCCACTCCCACGGCCGGTGGTGGCCCAATCTATCGCGTCGGGATCGTCGGGGCCTCAGGCTACACCGGAGCCGAGATGATGCGGCTTCTGGCCGGGCATCCGAACTTCCAGCTCGAGGTGATGACCGGTGACTCGAAAGCCGGCACCGCCATCGCCGATCTCTACCCGAGCCTGGCCCTGGCCTACCGGGGTCGGCTGTTCGAGGCCTACACCCCCGAGCTCGTCGCCGGCCTCGACGTGGTGTTCTGCGGGCTGCCCCACGGTGTGAGCATGAGCGTCATCCCGGAGATCATCGACGACGTCGGCGTGATCATTGACCTGGGCTCCGACTTCCGCCTTCGTGATCCCGGGCTCTACCCGGACTGGTACGGGGCCCAGCATTCGGCGCCCGAGTACCTGCCCGAGGCCGCCTATGGCTTGCCCGAACTGTTCCGGTCCGACATTGCCGAGGCCCGTCTGATCGCCGCAACAGGCTGCAACGCCGCCACCGCCACCTTGACGCTGGCTCCGCTCCTGGCGGCCGGGTTGATCGAACCCGACGGCATCGTCATCAACCTCATCACCGGTGTCAGTGGGGCGGGGCGACCTCCGAAGGAGAACACCACATTCTGCGCCGTCGACGAGAACCTGACGGCCTACGGGCTGCTCACCCACCGGCACACGCCTGAGATCGAGCAGGCGTTGTCCGTCGCGACCGGCCATGACGTGTCCGTCCTGTTCACCCCCCACCTGGCCCCCCTCAACCGCGGTATCCTGGCCAGCTGCTACGGCCGCCCGACCACGAGCTCGCGCCCGCCGTCGGACACCGGGGAGGTGCTGGAAGCCATGGCCGACTACTACCGCGACGAGCCGTTCGTCGTCGTCGACCACCGCAGCCCCTCGACCAAGGCGGTCACCGGCTCCAACGCCGTCCACCTGACGGGCCGGGTCGATCCGCGGACCGGTCTCGTCATGGGGGTCGGCGTGCTCGACAACCTGATGAAGGGGGCCTCCGGCATGGCGGTGCAGTGTGCCAACATCGCCGTCGGCCTTCCGGAGACCACCGGGCTGGCGACCGTCGGGGTCTACCCATGATGGGTGCCGGAGTCACCTCGGGCGCCGTCGACCGGGGCTACTCACCCGAACAGCGGGCCAACGCCCTGGTCGAGGCATTGCCCTACCTGCAGCGGTTCCGCGGTGCGATCGTCGTCGTCAAGCTCGGCGGCAACGCCATCACCGACGACGAAGTGATGGCTACGTTCGCCACCGACATCGTGATGCTGCGATCGGTCGGACTGAAACCGGTTGTGGTGCACGGCGGCGGCCCTCAGATCGGCGATCTGCTCGGCCGGCTTGGTAAGAAGACCGAGTTCCGGAACGGCCTCCGGGTAACCGACGCCGAAACGCTCGACGTCGCCCGCATGGTGCTCGTCGGAAAGGTCGGGCGCGACATCATCGGCCACATCAACCGCCACGGCGCCTACGCCGTCGGCATGTCGGGTGAGGACGGTCGCCTGATCGTCGCCAGCCAGCAGGATCCCGATCTCGGCCTTGTCGGCCGGATCGAGGCCGTCAACCCGCAAATGGTCGAGCGGCTGCTGGCCGAGGACCTCATACCGGTCGTGTCGTCGATCGGGGTCGACAGCGTCGGTCAGTCGCTCAACATCAACGCCGACACCGTGGCCGGGGCGCTCGGCGGCGCCCTGGGTGCCGAGAAGGTTGTCTACCTCACCGACGTGCCCGGCCTGCTGACCGATGTCGGCGATCCGTCGAGCCTGATCGCCCGATCCACGGTCGATGAGTTGGAGGCCGCCATTTCGTCGGGACGGATCTCGGGCGGCATGGTTCCGAAGGTCGAGTCGTGTATCCATGCGGTTCGATCCGGGGCCAGGGCGGCTCATCTGCTCGACGGCCGAGTGCCGCATGTGCTCCTGCTGGAACTGTTCACCGATGCCGGCATCGGCACGATGATCACCGCCGCCGACCCCGAGCCCGACCCCGCCGCCACGCCGACGGCCGTATCCTCGACCTCATCCACCTACCAGGAGCCAACCTCGTGATCACTGGAGCGTCTGCCGACTCGACCCTAGACACCCCGGAGGCTCGGCATCGGGCGGCCGTGCATGCGTCGCCCGACCTCGAACGGTGTCCGTTGATGCCGACATACGGCCCACCGCCGGTTCAGTTCGTGCGAGGGGAGGGCCCCTATCTCTGGGACTCCAACGACGTCAACTACCTCGACTTCCTGTCGGGTCTCGCCGTGACCAGCCTCGGCCACAGCCATCCGGCGGTGGCCGCCGCCGTGGCCGAGCAGGCCAAGCGCCTCATGCACGTCTCGAATCTGTTCGCAACCGAACACAACGGTGATGTCGCCACCACCCTCGACCGCCTCGTCGGCAACGGCGAACCGGCCGGCGGTCAGGTCTTCTTCTGCAACTCCGGAGCCGAGGCCAATGAAGCCGCCATCAAGCTGGCCCGCCGCTACGGCGGCCACGGCCGCCACGTCGTGGTGTGCGCATACCAGAGCTTCCACGGCCGCACGCTGTCGACTCTGGCCGCCACCGGCCAGCCCAACAAGTGGGAGGCGTTCCAGCCGCTGCCCGAGGGGTTCCGACACGTGGTGTGGAACGACCTCGACGAGCTGGCCGACACGCTGGATGACACGGTGGCCGCCATTCTGCTCGAACCGGTACAGGGTGAGGGCGGAGTGAATCCGGCAACGGTCGACTACTTCAGGGGCGTAGAGGATCTGTGCCGGGAGCGCGACATCCTCTTCATGGTCGACGAGGTGCAGACCGGCCTGGGCCGCACCGGTCAATGGTTCGGCTTCCAACACTTCGGGATCGACCCCGACGTCGTCACCATGGCCAAGGCGCTCGGCAACGGCATGCCGATCGGGGCGTGCTGGGCCAAGGCGTCGGTCGCCTCTGCCTTCACGCCGGGCGACCACGCGACAACCTTCGGCGGACAACCGTTGGCCACCGCCGCCGCCCGCGCCGTCCTGGCCACGATGCAGGCCATCGGTGCGCCGGACCGGGCCACGGAAATGGGCGAGGCGCTGACCACAGCCCTGTCTCGGCTCCCGTACGTGAAGGAGGTGCGCGGGCTGGGTCTGTTGATCGCGGCCGAACTCGACGGCATCGACGCCCGTGAGGTGGCCGCCGAATCTCTACGCGAGGGCCTCGTGATCAACGCCGTCACCCCCACTGCGCTTCGACTCGCTCCGCCGCTGATCATCGAGGAGAGCCACATCGCCGCCGCCGTCAACAAGTTGTCGAGTTCGCTCGACACGGTCGCCGAACGGGCCGACTCCCCGGTCGGCTAGACGATCGGAGACCACCGTGCGCCACGTTCTGGAGATCGACGATTTGAGCGGTTCCGAACTCGAGCGGATCTTCGAGTTGGCCCGCCAACCCGTTGCCGAGGTCCCACCGGTACTCGCCGGGCATGGAGTGGCCTGCTACTTCGCCAAACCGTCGGCTCGAACCCGAAACTCCACCGAGATGGCCGTGGTACAACTTGGCGGCCATCCCGTCTACATCACTGCCGACGAGGTCGGCATCGACCGCCGCGAATCGGCCGAGGACGTCACTCGCACACTGGCGTGCTACCACCGGGCCATCTGCGCCCGGGTTTTCGAGCACGACCTCCTGGAACGGATGGCTTCCCTCGACGTCGTGCCTGTGGTCAACCTGCTGTCAGACGACGGGCATCCACTCCAGGCCATTGCGGATGTCCTGACCATCGAGGCCGAGTACGGACCGGTTGCGGGCCGCAACATCGTCTATGTCGGCGACGCCAACAATGTCGCCCGATCCCTGATACTGGCCGTCGGTGCACTCGGTGGAAAGGTCACGGTCGTGGCCCCACCCGACCGCCGCTTCAGCGAGGTCGACGCCGATCGCTTGTCGACCGCCGGAACTCCGTTCACCTACGGCGACCGGCCCGAGGCGGTGGTCGACGCCGACGTGGTCTACACCGACACGTGGGTGTCGATGGGTCAGGAGGGTGACCGCGAACAGCTTCTACGCGCGTTCGAGGGATACCAGGTCGACGACACCATGATGGCCCGCAACCCCGGCGCGATCTTCCTTCACTGTCTTCCCGCCCACCGCAACGAAGAGGTCACCGACAGCGTTCTCGACGGCTCGCAGAGCCGGATCTGGTCTCAGGCCGCCAACCGCCTACCCGCGGCCCGGGCCGTCCTGCAGTGGCTGCTCGAGGTCAACGGGCAAGGTGGGAACTGATGCCCCGCGGCAAGACCCACCGCCAGCACCGGATCGCCCGCTTGTTGTCCGACAACATGGTCACCAGCCAGAGCCAGCTCGTCGCCCTGCTGGCCGCCGACAACGTTGCCGCAACCCAGGCCACGGTCAGCC
>JBFHEP010000202.1:0-7901 GCA_041584095.1 Acidimicrobiales bacterium
ACGCCGGTCAGCCCGCAGCGGCTTTGGACACTGCTTCAGCAGGTAGGCGCCTGAGGGCCGAGGAGCCCTAGAGAACCGCTGATCCAACACGCTCGACGACTTCGAACAGTTCACTGTTGCGTTCCTTCATCGCCGGAACGAGCCGCTGGGCTTCTTCAAGAGCAGCAGGCCGCGTCGTTGCGCGTGTGAGGTCACGACTTCGAGGATCGAAGACTCGGGAACCTCGGTACGACCCCAATGGGGTGGAGAACCAGGACGTCGTTCTCGGTGCTGAGGGTGATCCCCGACACGATTTGCCGGGGACCGAGTCAGGAAAGATCGCCAGCATCTTCGCGGACGTCGTCGAAGGCGGCGACCTTGCTGAGCTCGGCGACCTTCTGGCCGATGAAGTTGTCTATCTCGTACCCGGCCGCAGTGGCGCCGCCGGCTTGCACCGCGGACACGAGGCCGTTGCGCAAGCCTTGGCCCAGGAGACGAGCGAGGACACGATCGTTTCGATCGTCGAAGTCACCGAAGTGATAGCGGCTGGCACACGGGCGGTTGTCGTCGTTCGGTATGAGGGAACGGTCGGTGGCGAGCCGTTCGACTACGAGACGGTCTTTCACCTCCGGACGTCGAACGGGGTCGTGGTCGCGATCACCGAGTACAGCGGCGACCAACACCGTGCCGACCGTGTAGCCCGCAGGAGATGAGTGGCAAAGGCCATCAAGCTCCCGAAAGGTGGCGGAAGAACCAGCGTGTACTAACTCGGGTGTCGGAGGGGCGACTTTAACCCTGAGTACACGCGCTCTTTGGAGCGGTGAGTTGGTGGCGGGATGACTCGAGGCCTGTCGTCACAGGCCGAGAACGACACGGACTCCGTCGTCGATTGCACCGAGGAGCGCTCGCGGCAGCTGGCCTGTTCTGTCGACGAGCCAGCTACGGTCGACCAGCTCCAGCCCGAGCGGCACTGCGACGGAATCCTTTGGCAATCCGGTCACGGTCGACTCGAGCAAGACATTGCCGGCAAGACCGGCTCGATCCAGGTTGGAGGTGAGCGGCACAACATGAGTCTGCCAGACGTCAACACCAAGCACCTCCTGAGACGACACGACCACACAGGGACGACGCTTGTCGAGATCGACCCAGCAGACCGATCCACGGGTCACCATGGTGCGGATCGATCCATGCGCTCACCGACCGCGTCGCGATCGGGCATGTAATCACCTGCCGCCAGCGCTGCGTCGGCGAGAAGTTGGTCGGCGAACGACATCGTCGATTTCGCTGCGTGCCGGCGGAGTTGATCGGTAACCCACCGCGAGAACGGCACATCCAAGCTTTCGATGACCGGAATGACATCATCCGGAACGCTGATCGTCTTATTCGGCATGTAACTACTATACGTACGTATCACCCAGCGGGCAACTGCAGGCGAAGCCGTGGGTGTCGTGCCCGGAAAGTGGCGCGTGGGTGCTGACCTCGGAGGATGCCGCCATCCTGGGTCCGTGTGTTCCGTCCATCATCACGGTCTGGTGCTCGTCAGCGCCTGTGTCGGCTCGGGGACGGCGCACCTGAGCCGTCTCCTGAGGGATCGCATCGGCGATCGAGCGATCATCGAAGGCGCCGATCCGTTCCTGGATTTGGTCGCCAACGACCCGGACTGAATCGCCGATCTTGATCGAGCTGCACAGCGGTGATCGCACTTCACGCTGCTGTTCGAGGCGATGTTCACCCATCTGAGCTTTCTCGGCCCCTCTAGGACATCGCACCTCCTTCGCTCACCGGTTCGCGCAAGGCTGTACCTTTCGAGTCCCTGTCCGGGTACTCGGCGGGTTCGAGGTCCTGGTCGGAGCACGTCCCTCGACCGTGCCTGGAAGCCCGGACACCGCGGCACCAGTGGCCGATGCCCCAAGCAGCGACGCAACCCCTGAGCCGCAGGCCAGCTCATCGCTCTGACGCCGGCGCGTTTGAGTCCGCCAGCAAACGGATCGCCTGCCGGAACGCGACATCGAGCAGAGCTGGCAGCAGCGGAGGAGGACGGCCACGGGGATGATCTTGGTGCACAGCACCCTCCCCCGAGCGGCGGTCGGCTCCGGTTCAAAGCTTCAACTTCTCTGCCAAGAGCAAGCCGAGCCGGGCATGATCCTCCAGGTCGAGGACGTTGACCGCGGGGAGCCCGGTCAGCTTCTCGATCAGGTCGATGCCGGCACTGGTACTGGCAGCCACGCCACTGACGACGTCGGGTCGGAGATCGAACGCGTTCATCACCCCCGTCACGGCGTAGGGATCGGAGGCGGCCAGGAGGGTGAAGGCGATCACGCCGCCGAGCTCCTCGACCACCGCGGTGCCGTTGTAGGGCTCGAGGGGCGAGGCGCCGGCCTCGGCCACGACGAAGTCGGGCTCCTCGGCGGCGATGCGGTCGAGAACCACCCCCAGGGCCCGCCGGTACTCGGGCTCGGCCACCACGGTGGAGGGCAGTCCACCATCGACGAAGTCGCAGACTGCGTCGGCCCCGGCGTCGGCCCAGCTGACGACGTCCCGGTAGCGGGCGGCGCCGGTCAGCTTGGTCCCGACCACCTTGAGGCCGCGTTGCTTCAGAATGCGGATGATGACCCGGCCGGCCAGGGTCTTGCCCGACGACATCGACGTCCCGATGATGAGGACGATCGGAATGTCGAACTCGGCCCCGGATGGCGCCGGTACGAAATCCTGCATCGCGACCGGCTTCCCGTCGAGGGTGGCGTGGCCGAGGTAGCGGGCCGGATTGGGCGGCGGCATCAGCGCCGAGCGTGACGTGATGCGGCCGATCAGCCCGGCCGCCGTCAGCATGTTGACCTCCAGATCGTCGCCGACGGCCCGCCAGCTACCGACGGACTCGAGCGTTGCCGACCTCTCGCCCAGGGCCCCGACGATCCTGGCCCCGGCGCAGGCGTCGGCCATCCGGCCGTCTGCCAGCTCGACATTCTGGCTCCTGACGGTCTCCGACAGCTCGATCACGACGTAGTCGCCGGTCTTCCATGACGACTTGGGGCGCTTCTCGATCCCCGGGGTTCGTTGGGCGAAGGGGCTGATCCGGGTCAGCGACCCGAGGAACAGTTTGTCGGTCACAGCGCCTCCAATCAGGCCCGGTCACTTTCGGAGTTCGGTCAGGCGGGGTTGGCGACCAGGAGCGCCAGCAGCGCCGTGCGGTCCAAGGTTGCCTCGATATCGATGTATTCGTGTTTGGCGTGGGCACCGTCGCCGACCGCGCCGAGGCCGTCGAGGGTCGCGGTGTGGAGGGTGGTGTGGTTACCGTCGGAGCCCCCGCCGGCCGTGCCCTCGTCGAGTTGCATCCCCAGGGAGTTGCCACACTCCTGGGCCAGCTTCCACAGGGTGCGGTTGCGGTCGTTGTGCTCGAGGGGCAGGCGCCCGATGCGACCCTGGATGTCGAGCTCGACCCCGACGGTGCTGGGTTGCAGGCTACGGATAGCCTCCTCGATTCGGGGCACGTCCTCCTGGTGGAGCACCCGAACATCAACCGAGGCAGTGCTGTTCGGCGCCACGACGTTGGGTCGAAGGCCGCCGTCGATCATCCCCACGTTGACGGTGATACCACGCTCGGGGTCGTTGAGGGCGAACAGCTGCTGGATCAGGAACGACAGCTCGAGGATGGCGCTGGCGCCGGCCTCGGGGTCGAGGCCGGCGTGGGCGGCCCGACCGTGCACGGTGATCGTGAATCGCCCGACCCCTTTTCGAGCCGTCTTGAGCTTGCCCGATGGACCGAGCGACGGCTCGAGCACAAAGGCCCGCTCGACCTGACGGGCGAGCTCCATGATGTGGGGCTTCGACTCCCGGCTGCCGATCTCCTCGTCGGAGTTGATGAACACGATCGGCGGCAGCGCCGGGGTCACCCCGACCTCCCGCAGGGCCCGCAAGGCGAAAATGATCTGGGACAGGCCAGCCTTCATGTCGTAGACCCCGGGCCCCCGCATCCGGCCGCCGTCGATCTCGAGCGGCATCTGGTCGAGCGTGCCGAGCGGCCACACCGTGTCGCAGTGGCCGATCAGCAGCTGGCCGCCCTCGGTTCCGGCCGGGGTTCGGGCGAGCAGGTGGCCACCGGTCTCCTCTCCCGGCAGGTACTCGACGTCGAGGTCGAGCGCCTCAAGCTCCGTGGTGAGCATGGCCAGGATCTCGTCCTGGGCGGTCGGCACGAGCGACGGCGACTCGCTGAGCACCAGTCGACGGAGAAAGTCGAGCTGGTCGTCCCGGAGCCGACCGAGTTCTTGGACCAGCGATGCCGCCAGATCGTCCACTACCGGGCCCGCCTCACCGCTCGAACCCGACGGGGAAGGGGAACGAGTAGCTCGCTCGGATCTCGCTCCAGCGGCCGGGGGCCAGATAGGCCAGCAGGGGCGCTCGCTCCACGGCTTCGGAGTCGTCGCCGTCGGCGCTGCGCAGCGCGGCCTCCTCGGCGTAGGCGGCCGTGACCTCACCGACGACGAGGCTGTTGTCGCCGAAGCCGTCGACCAGACGTTCGGTGCGGCACTCCAGGTAGAGATGGCCGCCGCTGACGAAGACCTCGCGCCCGTTGGTGGCGGGGAAGGTGTCGAGGGCGTCGACGATCGGCTTGGAGTCGTCCTCACCGCGGGGGCCGGCGGTCAGGCTGGACAGCACGACCTGGTCGGGACGCAGGTAGCTGACGGTGAACGTGCCCTCCCGCTCGACGTTGCGGTACGTCCGGTGCCGGGGGGTGCAGACGAAGCCGAAATAGGGGCCCCACCCCATTGGGGTCACCATGTGCTTCGGGGCCAGGTCGACGCGGCCGTCGGGATCGAGCGTCCCGATGAGGACGAGCGGGGCGACGGTGAACACCCGCTCCCAGAGGGCTGCGGTTGGTTCGAGGGCGACGTAGTCGGCTATCGAGGCGCTACCCATTCGTTTCCTCTCTTTCGGATTTGTGCTTGTCCAACTACGGGGATGCGCTCCTCGCCCGCACTGGGCGTGCGGTCGCCGTGGCGGCGGGCCGCTCAGGTCGGGTCTGGATTCATCTCCCAGTGCTCCGGTGACCGCCAGAGGGCGCCGGAGATCAGCGACCGGATCGCCCTCATCTCCGACGGCAGACGATCGTGGAGCCGCATGAACAGCTCCTCGATCTCGAGCAGCTCGGCATCCCATTCGGCCCTGTCGATCGACAGGCACTCGAGGAACCGCTTCTCGGAGAATTCCTCAAGGCCCTTCCAGTTCAGGTCTTGATAACGGGGCATCCAGCCGAGCGGGCTCTCGACACCGACCGCCCGACCGTTGGCCCGCTCGACGATCCACTGCAGAATCCGCACGTTCTCACCGAATCCGGGCCAGGCGAAGGAGCCGTCGGCATCTCGGCGGAACCAGTTGACCTCGAAGATCCGGGGCGGATTGTGAATGTTCCGGCCGAACGACAGCCAGTGGTTGATGTAGTCGCCCATGTGATAGCCGGCGAACGGCAACATCGCGAAGGGATCGCGACGTACGACACCCTGCTCGCCGAAGGCCGCAGCTGTCGTCTCCGATCCCATCGTGGCCGCCATGAACACCCCGTACATCCAGTTGAAGCTCTGCACGACAAGCGGGATCGTCCCCGACCGGCGGCCGCCGAACACGAAGGCCTTGATCGGCACCCCCTTGGGATCGTCCCAATCGGGATCGAGCTCGGGATTCTGGATCGCCGGGGCCGTGAACCGGGCGTTCGGGTGCGAAGCCTTGCGGTCGGAGCCCGGGGTCCAGTCTTTGCCCTGCCAGTCGATGGCGTGAGCCGGCGGATCGCCGTCCATCCCCTCCCACCACACGTCGCCGTCGTCGGTCAGGGCGACGTTGGTGAAGATCGTGTTGGCCCGGATCGATTCCATCCCCGACGGGTTCGTTTCGAACGAGGTGCCGGGGGCGACGCCGAAGTAGCCGGCCTCGGGATTGATGGCGTACAGCTTGCCGTCGTCGGCCGACGGCTTGATCCAGGCGATGTCGTCACCGATGGTGGTGACCTTCCAGCCCTCCTCCTCGAACGACTGCGGGGGAACAAGCATGGCGAAGTTCGTTTTGCCGCAGGCGCTCGGGAAGGCAGCGGCGACGAACGTCTTCTCCCCGCCCGGATCGGTGACACCCATGATCAGCATGTGCTCGGCCAGCCATCCCTCGTCGCGGGCCATCGTCGAGGCGATGCGAAGGGCCAGGCACTTCTTGCCCAGCAGGGCGTTGCCGCCATAGCCACTGCCGTAGCTCCAGATCGACGGTTCTTCGGGGAAGTGGACGATGTACTTCACGTCGGGATTGCAGGGCCACGGGATGTCCGCCTCGCCTGCGGCCAGCGGGGCGCCCACGGTGTGCAGGCACGGGACGAAGTCGCCGTCCTCGCCCAGAACCTCTATGGCGGCCCGGCCCATGCGGGTCATGATCTTCATGTTCACCGCCACGTATGCGGAGTCGGTGATCTCGACACCGAGCTGGGCGATGTCGGATCCGAGCGGACCCATGCTGAACGGGATCACGTACATCGTGCGGCCGGCCATGCACCCCTCGAACAGGCCATGCAGAATGCCCTTCATCTCTTCGGGATCCATCCAGTTGTTCGTCGGACCGGCGTCGTCAGCGGTACGGGAGCAGATGAAGGTGCGATCCTCGACGCGGGCCACGTCGCTCGGATCGGTGCGGGCGAGGAAGCTGTTCGGGCGCTTCGCTTCGTTGAGGGGGATGAACGTGCCGCCGTCGACCAACTCCTGGCAGAGACGGTCGTACTCCTCGTCGGATCCGTCACACCAGTGCACGTCGGACGGTCGGCATAGCGCAACCGTCTCCTCGACCCAGGCCTTCAGTGCATCGTGCTTGACGTAGTCCGGAGCGTTCATGGTCCGAGTCTGCCCGACGATGCTCGTCGCGTCCAGGGACGAGAGTCCCTTCTCCGCCGACAACGAGCACCGTCGGGACCTCCGGCCCTGGTGAACGGCACGCCGGTTTTCTACCGTCGACGACGAGACTGCCCCGGAGGCTGACGGCAATGGAGCGAATCATGGTGCAACCAACTCCCGAGGAACGACCGTGAGGTCGTCGACGACCACCGGGTCGTGGCCATGAGGCGGGCCGACCGGCCACCGGCCACGGTTGCCGACCTGATGACCGAGGACCTCCTGTCCATCCTGCCCGGCGACACCGTGGGTCGGGCCCGCGACGTGATGTTGTCTGTCGGCGTTCACGCCGTGCTGGTGATGGACGGCAACGACGTGCACGGCATCGTCACCAGCACCGACCTGTTGGACAGCTGGCCCGACCACGAACCCATCGCCACCGTGATGACATCGGCCCCGGTGTCGATCCCTGTCGACACGTCCGTGCGGAAGGCGGCCGAGGCCATGATCGCCGGCCGTACCCACCACCTGCTGGTGAGCGACGAGGTGGACGGGGACAACGAGGTGGTCGGGATCCTGAGCAGCCTCGACCTGATCGACGCCCTCACCGTCGATCCCGATTGAGCCGGAAGCCCCAGCACGGCCTGCGCTGACACTTCGTCGAACATCGACTCCGGTCGCCGCGGGGACACTCGCCGAGGAGTTCCCCAATCACACATTGACCGAAAGATGTGATCGCCGCAATCATCCGACGGTAGAACAAGCGCACCGGTAGTGAGGGCAACCTCTCGTCCGGACGGTGCGATACAACCAGTCGATTATCAGCCGGTCGCTGAAGGATGCGTCAGGCTCGGCATGGTCGGCGACAATGTCGCCCGCAAAGCCACTGCGCCCCGACAGCCCAAGACGAAGCAAGCTCGTGAGCTCTGGTCCGCCGACCAGACCCGAACATTCCTCGACTGGACGCGCAACCGTGAGCATCGTGGTCAAGCCGATGGCAAGACCGGCCAAACCCACCAGATCCTGGTCGACGCTGGCAGGCTCACGCTGCTTCGCTCGTGGTGGGCC
>JBFHEP010000203.1:0-7889 GCA_041584095.1 Acidimicrobiales bacterium
GCGGTGAGGCCGGCGGGGCCGCTACCGAGGATGACGACGTCGTGAAGCGAAGCGGACATTGATGCTCCTGTTTGAGTCCTGGGGATGGTCGTGAGTGGGGCGGGTTGAAAACGGGGACCAGATCGGTCCGGTTACTGATCCTTCTTACGCCAAAAGAAGAGCCCGACACCCAAAAATATTCCCCCCAGCACATAGTGGGCCAACCACGATTCGTCGGGCTCGACGAAGGGCAACAGTTCGCCCGAGGCCACAACCAACAACCGGAACAGGAGCAGCAGGGCAACGATGAGCAACACCAGCCCGATCAGTCCGATGGCCATCATGTAGACCACCGTCCGCGACGCGACAAGCGCCGGCCCGGTTGTCCTGTCGCGAACCTGGCCGACGTATTGGGTGATCGAACTGGTGGCCCGCGCCGCCCAGTCGTCGGTGTTCGGACGGTCGAGGAACTGCTGTGTATCCCTCTGCTGCGTATCGGGTTCGCCAGACATCATCTAGATCGTAGCGCCTCGGCGTCGCGGTGCCGTTTGGATCACGGTGACGACCCCGGTCGACAAGCGATGTCGCCTACCGCTGCTCGCGCTGTCGTTCCCGTTCCAGTAGCCGCTGATAGCGGGGGCTCGACTCGACGTCGTCACCGATGGGACCGGCCAGCCGTCGCTGATCGAATCAGTGGGTGGGTTCGTAGGCCTGGAAGCGGTCGACGAGGAATCGTTTTGGATACGCAGGAGGTTCGTCGTTGTCGTCCGCCGGCGTCGGCTCGAACTCGTAGATGCCCAACATGAACTGCATCTCGTACTGCGGTGACTGGTCGACGATGCGCACCGGTTGCCCATCCACGAAGAACACCACGCGCTCCGGCGTCCACTGCACCGCGTAGTCGTGGAATTCGCGAACGTCGATCGCCAACTCGACGGTCGCCACGTCGTCGATGAGGTCGGGGTCGGCGAACGCCTTGACGCTCATCCCTATCCGAGCCCGATCGGGCTCGGCGTCGCGGCCGAAGATCTCGAAGACGTCGATCACCCCGGAGTGTTCAGGTTGGTCCTCGAAGCCGCACATCCACAGCGCCACCATGGCGTTCGGGTCCAGCAGGGCGGTTGCCCGGGCCACGAACACACCGAATCGAGGGGTGTAGAGCCGAACGTTGGTTTGCGCTTCGCGTACGGTCGCCTCGGGGTTGAAGCGGTGCTGACCTACAGTCGACCCGACAGGGCCTGCGAACAGCCCGGTCTGGAGCGACGAAACCCGGACGTCGCCGTCGAGAGCGGGGCACCACGACTGTTGATCGGCATCAATGCGGAGCTGGAGCGTTCCGTCGACCAAGTCGTACCGGGCCGCGGAGTCGGCCCTGGAGCTCCAGTGGGGGAGGTGGTGGGGTAGCCACAGCGACGAGTCGAGCTCGGGTCCGACGAACTCCTCGTCGATCACCAGCCGATACCCGTCGTCGGCAAGCACTTGCGCGAGTGCGCGATCAGCTGTCACTCGGCACGGGGCGGGGACGGTGTCGAACGGTCAGGTGACGGCGTCGGTGGCGGTTTCGACCGCCGAATCCACCGTCTTGCGGGCCTTCTTGGCCGCTCGACGTGCCCGGCGGCGCCCGAAGAACCCGACGGTCTTGGCGGCGCCCTTGGCCTCGGCCCGACGCTGGCGGCGCTTCAGCTTCTTGTCGAGTTTCAGCTGCTCGAGCTCGGCCTTCTCAGCTTGCTTCGCTGCTTCCTCGGCCTGCTTCGCAGCTTTCTCGGCTCGCTTTGCGGCTTTGCGCCGCTTCCGACGCGACAGCTCGAGCGATTCCTCGGCGTGGGCGAGTTCCTCTTCGAGATTCTCGCGAGTGGCGCGCTCACGCTCGAGGAGCTCTCCCTTACTTCGCCAGTTCACCAGACCGAGGGTGGCGATGGACATGGTCTTGCGAATGACTCCCATGGCCACAATCTACCCGGAAGCCCGACCGACAAACGTGGACAGGTCCCTATATCACGATGTTGACCATGCGGCCGGGAACGATGATCACCTTCCTCGGCGTCCGGCCGTCGAGGTTGCGGGCCACGTTCTCCTCGGCCAGGGCCAAGGCGGTGATGGTGTCGTCATCGGCGTCGACGGCCACGGTCACCCGCCCCCGGACCTTGCCGTTGACTTGCACGGCCAGCTCGAGCAGTTCGTCGACCAGCAGTGCCGGGTCGGCCGTCGGGAACGGTTCGTAGGCCAGTGAACCGTCGTGGCCGAGCCGGCGCCACAGTTCCTCGCCGATATGGGGCGCAAGCGGCGCCACCATCAGCGTCATCGCCTCGATCACCGATCGGGGAACGGCATCGAGTTTGGTGACGTGGTTGTTGAGCTCGATCAGCTTGGCGATGGCGGTGTTGAACCGGAGCTCCTCGCATTCGGTGGTGACCGCGTCGATCGTGCGATGGAGGAGCCGGGCTGTCTCGTCGCCGGGTTCGACGTCGACCACGGTCAACTCGCCGGTGTCCTCGTTGATCGCATTGCGCCAGAACCGCTGCAGGAACCGGTACATGCCGACCACATCGCGGGTCTCCCACGGGCGCGACTGGTCGAGCGGGCCCATCGACATCTCGTAGAGACGCAGCGTGTCGGCCCCGTACTGGGCATACATGTCGTCGGGGCTGACCGAGTTCTTCAGGCTCTTGCCCATCTTGCCCCACTCGCGGGTCACCGGTTCGCCCTCGAAGAAGAACTCGCCGTCGCGCTCGGTCACCGCGGAGGCGTCGACGTAGATCTCGCGGGAGTCCTTGTAGGCGTCGGCCAGGATGTACCCCTGGTTGAACAACCGCACATACGGCTCCCACGACGACACGTGACCCAGGTCGTAGAGCACCTTGTGCCAGAAGCGGGCGTACAGGAGGTGGAGCACCGCATGTTCGACACCACCCACGTAGAGATCGACGCCGCCAGGATGATCGGGCCGGATGTCGGTGCGGGGACCCATCCAGTAGGCCTCGACCTCCGGATCGACGAACCGCTCGTCGTTGGTGGGGTCGAGGTAACGCAACTCGTACCAGCACGATCCGGCCCACTGGGGCATGACGTTGGTGTCGCGCCGGTAGGTTTTCGGGCCGTCGCCGAGGTCGAGTTCGACGGTGACCCAGTCGCCGAGCCGGTCGAGCGGGCTCTCGGGGTTCGAGTCGGCGTCATCGGGATCGAACGTGCGAGGGGAGAACGAGTCGGTCTCCGGCAGCTCGACCGGCAACATGGCATCTGGTAGGCCGTGCGGTACACCATCGTCGTCGTAGACGATGGGGAACGGCTCACCCCAGTAACGCTGGCGACTGAACAGCCAATCGCGCAGTTTATAGGTGACGGTCGCTTCGCCCAGGTCGTTGGCTTCGAGCCAGGCGTTTGTGGCGGCGACGCCTTCCGCGACGTCGTCGAGGCCGTTCAGATTCAGCC
Organism: Acidimicrobiales bacterium; assembly: GCA_041584095.1. Lineage (GTDB taxonomy): Bacteria > Actinomycetota > Acidimicrobiia > Acidimicrobiales > SZUA-35 > JAHELU01. The sequence goes on from JBFHEP010000203.1 coordinate 3,409, forward strand.
CGCCGTTGACCAGGTCGGCGTTGGAGGAGTTGATGTACGGCGCGTCGCCGATGTAGGCCTCGGGCCAGGTCGAGGTGTCGGCGCCGGTTGTCGGTTCGATCCCGTGGTCGGCGAACCAGGCGTCGGGCGGCTGCTGGATGGCGGGAATGGCCAGGTCGTAGCGGCGGGCGAACTCGAAGTCGCGCTGGTCACCGCAGGGTACGGCCATGATGGCGCCGGTGCCGTAGCCCATCAGTACGTAGTCGGCGATCCAGACCGGGATGTCGGTACCGGTGACCGGGTTGGTGGCGGTGCCGCCGAGGGGCACGCCGGTCTTCTCCCGTGTGTCGTCGGTGCGGTCCATCTCCTTCTTGGCCGCAGCGGCCTTCCGGTAGGCGGCGACCGCCTCGGCCTGGTCCGGTGTGGTCAACTCGTCGACGAGGGGATGCTCGGGAGCCAGCACCATGAACGTGGCACCGAACAGGGTGTCGGGGCGGGTGGTGAACACGGTGATCGGCCCCGCGGCCGACGGGAAGTGGACGGTGGCCCCCTCGCTGCGACCGATCCAGTTGCGCTGCATCGTCTTGATGGCGTCGGTCCAGTCGAGGGCGTCGAGGTCGTCGAGCAGGCGATCGGCGTACGCGGTGATCCGCATCATCCACTGCCGCATGTTGCGTTTGAAGACCGGGAAGTTGCCCCGGTCGCTTCGCCCTTCGGCCGTGACCTCCTCGTTGGCCACCACGGTGCCGAGCCCGGGGCACCAGTTGACCGGCGCGTCCGACACATATGCCAGCCGGTAGCCGGCCAGCACGTCGCCCTGCTCGGCGGCGCTGAGGTCGGCCCACGGGCGACCGTCGGGCGTGGGCCGCTTGCCTCTTTCGAACTGTCGGATCAGCTCGCTGATCGGGCGAGCCTTGTCGGCCTCGGTGTCGTACCAGGCGTCGAAGATCGTCCGGAAGATCCATTGGGTCCACCGGTAGTAGTCGGGGTCGGTGGTTTCGATACTGCGCCGGCGGTCGTGGCTCAGGCCGAGGCGGTGGAGCTGGCGGCGCATGTTGGCCACGTTCTCCGCCGTGGTGATCGCCGGGTGCTGGCCGGTCTGCACGGCGTACTGTTCGGCCGGCAGACCGAAGGCGTCGAAGCCCATGCTGTAGAGCACGTTGCGGCCCCGCATGCGCTGGAAACGGCTGTAGATGTCGGTGCCGATGTAGCCGAGCGGATGGCCGACGTGCAGACCGCTACCTGACGGATAGGGGAACATGTCGAGCACGAACAGCTTCTCGCCCCGGTCGGCCATGCGCTCGGGATCGGCCAACGGCCCACTCGGGTTCGGGGTCTCGAACAGCCCGCGTTCGTCCCAGTACCGCTGCCATTTCACCTCGATCTCCTGGGCCAGCGACGCGTTGTACCGGTGCGGTGGTGTGTCGTCGGTGTCGGTGCTGGCGTCGGTGGCGGGGACGGCCCGGTTGGTCGCCTCGGTTGTGGTGTCGGCCATAGGAGACAAGCCTACGTTCACCGATGACCTGTTCACATGGATCGGTAACGCCGGCGGAGAAGCAGCCGACCGCCGGAGGAGGGAATCCTGTCGACTCGGGGTGGGGTTTCCCGCACGGCATTTCGCCTGTTCGCCCCATCGACCGCAGCCTGATACCGGGCGACCATGGATGTGTAACGACACTCACGGGAGGTGCGGCAATGCGACCATTGCCAACGCCGCCTCTGACGACGATGATCCTTCTTGAGAGGAGGATTTGTTGACCGCATCGAACGCCATCACCGACGAGGTTCACCCATGACGCTCACCGGTCCCGCGCCTTCCGTTCCCGCGGCCGAAGACGATTCGAAGATGCGGGTCCGGGTGCGGGGCGTGCGCCGCACCTTCGAGGCCGAGCTCGCCCCTGTCCGCGCCCTGCGCGGTGTCGACCTCGCCGTCGCCCCGGCGGAGTTCGTTGCCATCATGGGCCCCTCGGGGTGCGGCAAATCCACCCTGCTCAACCTCATCGCCGGTCTCGACGTGGCCGACGAGGGTGAGATCATGCTTGCCGGTGAGGTCATCACCGGCCGTAGTGAGGATTGGTTGGCCCGAATGCGATGCCGCCACGTGGGGATGGTGTTCCAGTTCTTCAACCTGATCGAGGGTGTGTCGGCCCTGGAGAACGTGGCGCTGGCGGCGATGATCGCCGGGGCGAAGCGCAAGGTGGCCGAGTCGAGGTCACGCAATCTGCTCGACCTGCTCGGCGTTGGCGACAAGGCGGACGAGCTTCCCGCGGTGCTCTCGGGGGGGCAGCGGCAACGGTTGGCCATCGCCCGAGCTCTGGCCAACGAACCGACGGTGCTCCTGGCCGACGAGCCGACCGGCGCCCTGGACAGCGAGGGTGGCCGCGAGGTCCTCGAACTCTTCAGACGCCTGCACCGGGATGGCCAGACCATTCTCATGGTGACCCACAGCGATGAGGTGGCCGCAGGGGCCGATCGTGTGGTCCGCATGCGCGACGGGCGCGTCGAGATCGACGCGGTGGTCGGCGCTCGGACCGACTCAGCTCGACGGAGCGGGTGAGGAGCGGGCGGTGGCCGTGGCCTGGATGGTCGCCCGGGTGGAGCTGGCTCGGCGCTGGGCCGGGCTGAGCGTCATTTCGCTCCTCGTCACCGTGGTGACCGCTGCGGTGCTCACCTCCGGGGTGGGGGCTTTGCGTACCTCGAGCAGCGTCGATCGGTTCCGGACCGAGACCCGCGCCAGCGACGTGGCCTACCAGGCGGAGACCGTCGAGGGGGCGGACGACATGCTGGCCACCGCACGGGCCGACGATGTCGTGCAGACTGCGACCCTACGCCATCTCGTGAACGCGTTCCTCGTCGACGGTGCGGTTCCCGACATCGCCGTGTTGAGCGACCCAGCCGACATCTATGGCAAGGGCATCGACCGGCCGCTGATCCTGGCCGGACGCATGCCTGCGGTCGACGCCGCCGACGAGATCCTCCTCAACGAGATGGCGGCCCGGGCCACCGGGCTCGGCCCCGGCGACCGGATCCGGGCCCGCACCTGGAGCGAGGACGATCTCCAAGCCCTGTTCACGTCCGCCGAGTTCTTCCCCGGTTTCAACGGACCACCACTCGATCTCGAGGTCGTCGGCGTGGGACGGGTACCTGAGGAGCTCACGGGCGAAGTCCGCCGGACGGCACCGTTCGCCATCGCATCCCCGGCCTTCCTCGCGGCCCATCCCGGCATCGGGGCATGGCCGCCTGCGGTGGTGGTTCGCGTCCGTCCTGGTTCCGATGTGGCCGAGGTCGAGGCCGTGGCGTCGTCGGATCTCGCATCGTCTTCCTCGGTTTCCGACGGGACCTCGCCAACGGACCAGCCGGTGGACGTACCCGGCACGACAGCGGCCGAGCTCTATGTGGACACCGCCCAGGCGACGGTCACCAGCCTCGCCTGGGGCCTGGGGGTCTTCGCCGTCGCCTCGCTGCTTGCCGGGGCCCTGGCCATTTCGCAGGCGGTGCAACGCCAGCTCGCCGGATCGTCGATCCCGACGTCGGTGCTCGGTGCGCTCGGCCTGACCCGCTCCGGTATCGCCAGAGTCCAGACCGGGCCCATCGTCGTCGTCGGCGTCATCGGCGTCGTCCTCGGCGTGGCGAGCGCCGTCGCCCTCTCGCCCCTGCTGCCTGTCGGACTGGCCCGGCGGGCCGAGGTCGACCCCGGCGTCTGGATCGCCCCGTGGACGACGGCGGCAACGAGCCTGCTGATCCTGATCGGACTGACGGTCGGGGCGTTCAGTCTGGCCCGACTGGGGTTGGCCACCCCACGAACCCGTCGGCCGCGGCGGCCCCGCCCGTCGGCACTCGTCGAGCTGGCGCGGCGCTCCGGTGCCACCCCTACGATGACAACCGGCGTCCGCTTCGCCGGCGACGGTGGGGCCGGAAGGAGGGCGGTTCCAGTCAGGACCGCCTTGGCCGGTGTTGCCCTCGCGGTGACCGGGCTGGTGGCCGCAAGTGTGATCGAGGTCAGCTTCTCTGCCCTCGAGAGCACGCCGAGCCGTTGGGGCTGGGTCTGGTCGAGCATGCCCGACTATTTCGGCGACGGGAACGTCGTGGAGCTCGAGGCCCGCCTCGTCGACGACGATCGGGTCGAGGCCGTGGCCCGGTTAAACGAAGAGACGGTGGTGCTCGCCGATGAATCGGTCATCTCCTATGCCCTGGAGCCACTGCGCGGCTCGATGGCGTTGACAGCCGTCGAGGGACGGCTGCCGGGCGGGCCGACCGAGATCGCTCTCGGGCAGGCCACGATGGACGACCTCGGTGTTGCGGTCGGCGATACCGTGGACGCCCGTCGGTTTGCGGATGGGGATGGCTTGGTTCCCTTCACGGTCGTGGGGTCCGTTGTGCTGCCGCCCTTCGCCGAGCTGGACGTTGGAGCGGTGCTCACGCCTGCCGGGCTGGCGGTCGTCGGTCACCGCGATTCGTTTAGCTCGCTTGTTCTCCGCTATCCCGAAGGGTCAGACGTCGAC
>JBFHEP010000204.1:0-7880 GCA_041584095.1 Acidimicrobiales bacterium
CGGCGCGGGACGCACGAGTGACCCCGTTGATCGTGTTTCCGATCACGCCGTCGTCCATCATCGACTCCCGGCCATCTCCCTGTACTGGGCGGCCAGGGCGGTCACGGTCGAACCGATCGAATAGCGATCGCAGACCGTCGAGCGGGCGGCCGTTCCAAGCGCATGGCGATGACCCGGATCGTTCAGCAGGGAGATGATCTGCGACACGATGCCGTCGATCGTCGAATCGACGGTGCCGCCGGGAACGACTCGTCCGTCGACGCCGTCGGTCACGACGTCGCCAACGCCGCCTACGTCGGTCACCACGCATGCCAGGCCGCTGGACATCGCCTCGAGCAGGGCGTTCGACAACCCCTCGGCCTCCGACGCCGAGACGTAGAGGTCGGCCCATCGCATCAGGAGCGGCACATCCTCCCGTTTGCCGAGCAGCCGGACCCCGTCGAGATCCTCCAGCCCTTGCTCGAGCGGGCCCTCGCCGACCACATAGAGCCAGGCGTCTGGCTGTGCGACTCGTACGTCGGACCACCGGCGGGCCAGTTCGTTCACCCGCTTCTCGGGCGAGATGCGGCCCACGATCAGCACCACCGGACCGTCGGGCCAGTCCGGCAGTTCGCGACGGCGCCGCGGTCGACGCTCGTCAGCTTCGAGCGGTGAACCGTCGGTTGCCTCGGGGGGTCGGAACCGGTCGGTGTCGACACCGTTGGGAATGAACACCCGACGATCGGAGCCGATGTCGCGGTGTTCGAGTTCAAGCTCCAAGTCCCGACTGATCACCACGAAACGGTCAACGGTCCACTTCAACAATCGCAACCGTGTCGAACCGAGCGGTTTGACCTCGAGCCGGCGGAGATCGCCGAGTTCACCCGACCGCAGCAGCTTGGTGAGATACGGCGTGCCGGTGACCGACTTGTACAGCCCGGCGATGAGCGAGGGGGTCAGCGTGTCGTAGCCGTGGACCACATCGGGCCGGAGACGGGCCAGATTCCACAACGTGCCGACCACGAACATGATCGACTGAACCGGCTTCGGTCCGATGCAGCGGATCCGCCGGATCTGCGCACCACGCAGATTTTCGCGAGCGGGCTGCCCTGGCCGCGATCGGGTGAGCACCACCGACTCGATCCCCTGCTCGACCAGCAGGGGTATGAGGCTGGCGAGCTGACGTTCGGCGCCACCCACGGTCGGGAGGTAATTCTGAATGACCATCGCGGCTCGAACCGTCGGTTCGGGGATCGACCGCACGCCGTTGAGATGGGCGGCTCGCTCGGTGCCACCGGCGGGCTCGGACCCATCGACGAGGTGGCCCGATGTCGCGGCCGCCTCGGCTGCGTGAGCGGGTGTGTCGACCATGGCTGCAGGCGGGTCAGCCGGCGTTGGACACAAAACAGTCGGCCATGCGCCGGGCCGAGGCCAGGAGGTCGAACTCGCGCTCGACCCGGTCACGACCGCGTTCCCCGAGTAGGCGACGCAGGTCGTCGTCGTCGAGGAGGCGTTCGATCGCATCGGCCAGCTGCTCGGGCGCCCGCTGTTCGACGAGCAGTCCCGTGATCTCGTGCTCGACCAGCTCGGGAATCCCCGAAACCCGGGTGCTGATGACGGGGACGCCGAGAGCCATGGCCTCGATGAGCGCCACGGGGATGCCGTCGCGGCGACCATCCGGCATCACCACCGAGGGCAGGACGGCCATGGTGCTGTCACCGACGATCCCCAGCGCCGTCTCGAGGTCGAGCGCACCGTGAAAGACGACGTTGTCGCCGGCCTTGGCCTCCAGCTCACCGCGGAGGGGACCGTCGCCGACGACATCGAGGACGATCTTGCGGCCTCGCAACTCAAGTATTTTCAGCGCCTCCAGCAGGTACTCGTGACCCTTGAAGTTCCGGAGCCCCGCCACCACCGCCAACCGGGGCGGGAAGTTGTCGGGCTCGGTCGAGCGGGGTGCGATTGACGCGACGTCGACGCCGCAGTGAACCACCTCGACCGTCCGAAGCTCCGGGTAGAGATCGGCCAGGAGTTCACGGTTGTGCTCCGAAATGGTCACCACCTTGGCGGCGGCCGCCAGCTTCTCACCGAGCATGGTTCGGTTGATGTGCAGGTCGTGGGCGTGCAGGGTGACCGTGTAGGGAAGGCCGCTGAGGATTCCGATCTGATGAGCCAGCAATGCGGAATGGCTGCCCCAGTGGGCGTGAAGATGTTCGAGATCCCGAGCCACCACCCGATCGGCCACCCATGGTGCCACCGCCGAGACGGCAAGCGCTCGGATCAGAAATTTGAGCGACCGGATGTTGCCGGCCAGCGCCCGCCACCACATCCGGGCCAGGCGCCGTGGGCTGCGTCGGAACCAGCTGAACTGGGACCGCACCAGTTCACCGACCGAGGCGTCGTTGCCGGCGATGAGGTCCGGAAGAAGGCGTTCGACGCCCGGTTGGACGATCTCGTCGGTCTCCCTCGTGATCGCCAGCATCGTGACATCGTGACCCAGATCGCCCACTGCCACCGCCTCACGGGCGATGAATGTCTCGGTGGTCTTGGGAAACCGGGAGACGACGTATCCGACCCGTAGCGTGTCGCCATCGTTGGTCGCCCCGAGCGGGGCGTGCAACAGGTTCTCCATCGGTGCGATGGTCTCGACTGGCATCATGCGATCACCCCGGATACGGGGGCGTATGCGGATTCGTCACTGGTCTCGGATTCTGAGCGCGATGGGCTCTCGATCGCGACCGCCTGCTGCAAATCCATCGTGGTTCCGCCTTGAGATGCCATTTGATTCGCCCTCGCTCGTGGCCCTGCCAAGCCGCTCGAGCGCTCGTCGATGTGGGTACACCCTACGACAACGGCATGGCCTTTTGGCTGAGTGAAGATGCCCGATCGGCCCCAGTTTTGAGCGAGAGGAGGCGAACCGCGACGTATGGTGCCGTTTTTCATAGGCCGTTCAACTCCATTTCACATTCGGTTGTGGGCCGGAGGACCGGGTACGGAGGGCCCCCTCAACGTCGGTGGTCGATTCCGAAAACGACATCGATCATGTTTCCGGCCACAGCCTCGGGGGCCAGGAATTCGTCGAACACTGCGGCGTTGCCCTCGGCTTGCGCCATCAGCCACGATTCGTCGTTGAGGGCCGCAGCTGCCGCCTCCACGATGGCCGTCGGAGCGTCGTGACGGAACTGCTCCTCGAATCCTTTGAGACCGGCGAGGTTGGCCCGATCCTGCGGAATCGGCTGGCCGACGATTGGAAGTCCGATGGCCAGCTGCTCGAACAGCTTGAACGACAGGCACTGATGGGCGCCCCAGACGTAGATGCCGAGTCGCGAGCTCGCCAATCGGGCGAGATGCTCCTTCGGTCGAACCGCCGACGGCTTCATCTTGTGCCAGACCGAGGAGGAGGCACTGATGAACGTGACCCTGGCGTCGATATCGGGACTGGCGGCGAGAAGCCGTCCCACCTCGCTGCGGAACTCGTTGATCGGCGAGTGGTGTTGCTGCCGGTACAAACGAACCACGAACGACACGTCGTGGGTTTTCTGTGACGCCCGCAGCGACCGCAGATAGTCGACGCTCGGGAGTCGTCGCAGCTGGCGGACCCGACGCACCATGCTGCGCCGGCCCCATCCGACGTCGGGCAACTCGCGCAGCCTCGGTCGGTGTACCCACAGCGGCACCCGGATCGGGGCGAACGGGGCACCCAAGGGTCGGATCTTGTCGCGCAGACCCGGATCGAGATCCAGTGCCGCGATGGCGTCGGGATTGTGGTTGCCCTTGAAATAGAAGTCGACGAGCCGGACGAGACCGGGGTGCACGTAGTCGGACTTGTCATGATTGTCGACGCAGAAACGGAGGCGCTCGCCACCATCGCAGGCCTCGAACATCGAGATCATCTGCGTGTTCTCGCCACTGCGGGCGGCCACTCGCAGGTCGTCGGGCAGGCTCCGCCTGACCTCGAAGTCGATCCGCCCGGAGCGGGCCTCGGCGTGAAAACCGACGAGCAGGAAGCCGCAGTAGGCGAGATCGGTGATGCCGTAGTGTGTGATCCGCTTCATTGGTGATTCGTCAGGCGAGTGCTTCCGGCCCGGATGGGAGCCCGGCAGGGAGTTCCGGCGAGGTGATCCGCGGGATGAGGATATCGCCCGCTGGGCCTGGCCCGCCCACGCCTGGGGAGTCTACATCGACGGCGGCGAAGCCGCCGATGGATGGAGGAACCCGCCCGTGGCGCGGCGCGGTTACCATGCGGACCATGCGCTACGACATCGGCAGACCGCAGCGGTGGGGAGCGGCGTCGGTTGCCTTCGCCGGGCTGACCGCAGCGGCGTGCTATGTCGGTCTACCAGCTGCACTGTGGGTCGGTCGACGGCTTCGGGCCCGACCGGTCGGTGGCGACGAACCCCTTCCCCGGGTGATCAGCGTGGTCATCGCCGCCCACAACGAGCAGGCGGATCTCCCCGCCAAACTGACCGATCTCCAACAACAGGACCTGCCCCAGGGCGTGGAGATGCAGGTCATCGTGGCCTCCGACGGATCGACCGACGAGACGGTGGCGCTGGCGTCCGCCCACCCGGTCGATCCCGTCGTCCTGGACTTGCCGAGAGGCGGGAAAGGCAAGGCCCTGAACGCAGCACTGGCACTGGCGAAGGGTGACATCGTGGTCTTCTCCGACGCCAACTCCCGATTGGGGCCCGAAGCCCTCGACGTGCTCCTGGGCCCGTTCTCCGATCCGGAGGTCGGCGGGGTGGCGGGCCGTCAACGCTACGGCGACCCGTCACAGGCGATCACCGGCGAATCGGAGTACTGGGCCTACGAGGATCGACTGAAAATACTGGAGTCGAGCATCGGCAGTGTCGTGTCGGCGACCGGGGCGCTCTACGCGGTGCGGCGACACCTGATCGAGGAGGTGCCGCCCGACGTCACCGACGACTTCTTCATCTCCACGGGCGTGGTGGCGGCCGGGCGACGGCTCGTCTACGAACCCCGGGCCGTGGCGTGGGAGGATCCGTCGGGTTCACCGGCGTCGGAGTACCGGCGCAAAGTTCGGATCATCACCCGCGGGCTCACGGGGGTGCGCCGCCGCCGGGCCCTTCTCAACCCCGGCAGGCACGGCCATTACGCCGTGGTCCTACTGATACACAAGGTTCTTCGACGGCTGATGTTCGTTCCGCTGTCGACCGGCGCCATCGGCATGTTCCTGCTCCGCAACATCCACCCCGTGGTTCGTCTGGCCACCTGGTCGGGCGTGGCAGCGGGCGCAGCAGCCGCACTCGCAATCCGGTACCCGGAATCGGCGTTGGCCCGGTTCAAGCCGATCCGCCTGCTGTCACATTTCATCGTGGTCAACGTCGCGGCCGCCCACGCCGTCGTCAACGTGTTCCGGTCCCGCGGGTTTTCGGTGTGGGATCCGGAGCGACCGGACGAAACGGAGCGGCAACCGACCGCCCCCGAGCGCTCGTGACACCGCGGGCCGTTTGGGCCCAATTACCCGCTTGATAGGCGACTTTCCTGTACATTACCTTCCAAAGGTCGACGGTAGGCTGGAACGTGCCGACATAGTGGAGACGTAGTGGAACAGGTGGTTTGTGGTCGGCGGAAAGGCGTGGAACGTGGCGACCAAGATTGCAGTTACCGGTGCAGCGGGTTTCATCGGTTCCACACTGGTCGCCAACCTTCTCGCCGATGGACACACGGTCGTGGGGATCGATTCACTCGACGACTTCTACCCGGTGTCGCTCAAGCGGCGGAATCTGGCGAAGTTCGAGGACAACCCGGCGTTTGAGTTCTGCGACGTCGACATCCGCGACACCGAGGCCCTGCTCGCCTGCACCGATTCGGTGGACGTCGTGGTTCACCTGGCCGCGTTGGCCGGGGTTCGACCGTCGTCGGAACGTCCGATCGACTACTACGACGTCAACGTCGGCGGAACCGCTGCGGTACTCGACTTCATGGTTCACCATCGGGTCCCCCACCTGGTTTTCGCCTCTTCGAGCAGCATCTACGGCATCAACCCGGATGTACCGTGGTGCGAGGATCACCGGCCCCAGCCGATCAGCAACTACGCCAACAGCAAGCTGGCCGGGGAGCGACTGGTGGCGCGAGCCGCTGCGCTGCACGGCTTCACCGCCACGGCGGCCCGACTGTTCACGGTCTACGGACCCGGGCAACGGCCCGACCTGGCGATCACCAACTTCGCAGCCAGGATGCTCAATGGCCACGAGATCCGCGTGTTCGGCGACGGAACGGCACTTCGCGACTTCACCTACGTCGACGACATCGTCGCCGGTCTCCGGGCCTGCATCGATCACAACTTCTCGACCTTCGAGGCCTTCAATCTGGCCCGGGGCGTACAGGTCGAGCTGTCCAACGTGATCTACCTACTGGAGAAGGTGCTCGACGTCGATGCCAAGGTCGTCTACACCGACACCTTCCGGGGTGACGTGCCCCAGACGTGGGGTTCGATCGAGAAGAGTTCGGCCGTTCTCGGCTACCGACCCTCGGTCGATCTGAAGGACGGCCTCATGGAGTCGCGGGACTGGTTCGGCCAGGTCGCCGCCTTGGCTCTGAACGCCTGACCGGGCACGGGGTTCGAGAGCAGAGGCCCGGGCTGGTGGTTCGGATCTGCACGCAGGCCTACAACGACGTCGTCGACAACGACCGGCTGGCCGAGACCGTGCGGACCGCCTCCGCCGACTGAGCGTCAGTACGATCCACACCATGACTGGATCCGTGACCCGATCGCAGGCCATCGACCGAGCCGCAGAGCTTTTCGACGACGGCACACTGTTCGCCACCCTTGCCCGCCGGGTGGCGATCCCCACCGAAAGTCAGAATCCGGATCGGGCCGACGCGCTCGCCGCCTACCTTGCCGACGAGATCCTCCCGGCCTTCGAGGCAATGGGATTCGATTGTCGTCTCGTCGACCATCCCGATGCCCTGGCCCCGTTTCTGCTGGCCGAACGGCTCGAGGGCGACGACCTGCCCACCGTGCTCGGGTACGGTCACGGCGATGTCGTCGACGGGCACGACGATCGGTGGACCGGCGGCCTCGACCCGTGGCGGCTGACGACTCGAGGCGACCGGTGGTACGGGCGCGGCGTGGCCGACAACAAGGGCCAGCACACCATCAACATGACCGCCATGCGGGCCGTGATCGAAACCCGAGGAGAGCTCGGATTCAACGCCAAGTACCTGATCGAGATGGGCGAGGAGACCGGATCGCCGGGGTTTCACGCCTTCTGCCGGGACCACGCCCACGATCTCGCCGCCGATATCCTGCTGGCGTCCGACGGGCCCCGGTTGAGGGCCGAGCAGCCGACGGTGTTCCTCGGGGCGAGGGGCGCGGTCAACTTCGACCTGGTCATCGACGCACGGGGTGGTGGCCACCATTCGGGCAATTGGGGCGGATTGATCTCCAACCCGGCGCTGCAACTGGCCCACGCGCTGTCGTCGATCGCATCGGAACGGGGGGAGATTCACATCCCCGAGTGGGTTCCCGCTGAGATCCCGGCATCGGTTCGTCGGGCGCTGGAGGGTCTCACCGTCGACGGCGGCGAGCACGGACCGGTCGTGGATCCCGACTGGGGACAACCGGGTCTGACACCGGCCGAACGGGTCTTCGCCTGGTGTTCGTTCGAGATCCTGGCATTCGAGGCAGGCACACCGTCCCAACCGGTGAATGCCATCCCTCCCCGGGCTCGGGCTCACTGCCAGCTTCGGTTCGTCGTCGGCATCGACCCCGATGACATCCTGCCCGCCCTTCGCCGCCATCTCGATCGCAATGGATTCGGGTTCGTCGCCATCGGGACAAACGGGACCAGCGCCGGTAGGTCCAACAGCGCAGTGAAGTTCCGGGCCACCCGGACCGATCCGGCCGATCCGTGGGTGCAGCGGACGGTGAAGTC
>JBFHEP010000205.1:0-7782 GCA_041584095.1 Acidimicrobiales bacterium
ACCCCCAGGATCAACCGATCCCGGGAGAACCAGCCCTCCACTAAAACCGGGGCGCTTCACACTTGATGTAGTGGCGATCGACTATGCCGAAACGTTCGACGGTGATGTTCAACGGTTCAGCCAACAACACCGCTGACTCGTCGTTGTGGATGCAGAGGCGTGCCATCTCGAATTGCTGATCGGTGAGGTCGCCATACAACGCCGACCTCACCAACGCGATGTAGTCAGGGTCGCTGGACCCGGCATCAATACGGAGCGCGCCGACAACCTCGGGGTCGGCGACGAGCATTGACATCACCTCGGAGCCGGCCATCGCCTCGTGACCCATCAGCTCACCTACACTCATCCCGTCGGGGGCCATGAGCCCGGCGAGATAGACGATCGCTTTCAGCTCATCGGGAACGTGTTCGACTACCGCAGAGACGGTCGCTCCTCCGAGAGAATGTCCAACGAGAACGACCTGTCCGTTGCCCTTTCCGGCCGCCTCACGGACGGCACCGACAACAGCCTCGGTGCGCTCTGCGTGAGTGACCCCGGCGACAGCCGACGGTTCGGTTCCGAGTACGGCCGGGTCCAAAGGGGGTTGGTCAGTCCCAGCTCCCGGCAAGTCGGTGGCAACACTGGCATGCCCTCGACCATCGAGCTCGGACATCAGCTGGCGCCAGCTCTCGCGGTTGTGCCACCCACCTTGAACGAGTACGAAGGCAGGCTTGTTTGAATGCTCGGTCATCGGCTGTCCCTCCATCTTACGCAGATCGGTCCCCAACGGCGAGAGAGTCAGGTGTGCCGCCGAGTTGACCTAGAGTAGCTCAGTCTTGCCCATCGGTCGATCGCTTGCACTGCACACTCAGCTTGCTCATACCTAACAAGTGGGCCGCCTGACCGACCACGTCCCCTGATAGCACCACCGGACCCGGAGGCGGTCTCCTCCGGCGCCTTGCTTGCGATGCCGACAGCGCATCCGCAGACTTGCCGAAGTGACCGCCGAGCGTGACGACCTGCAGGCTCAGTTGGATGCTGCAGAATCACGCTGTGACAGGCCAAACGCAGCGAGCGGTGATCGAGTCGTCCCGGTCAGCGACAATCGGAAGGTGATCCCTGTGGGTTGCGAACACCGCAAGGAGCTGGCCCGCTTCGCGCTCGGTGAAGTCAAGGATCCCCACGGCGGCCTCGAATTTCGTCCCATCGGGCGGGGAACTGCTCGCCTGGATATCTCACGACGACCAGTCGCCGAGCCAGCGACGAGCCGTGCCCACCGCGATGTTACGGATGCCTTATCGATCGAACGAGTCGTCGCTTGGAACGGGGTCGGCAAGCTCACCCAACATGTCGCCAAACACCACCAGCGTGCTCACCCAAGATGGCGCTCAACACCAGGCGCTTGGCATGAATACACCGATTCCAACAGGTCCAACGCTTCACACCCCTGTTGATCGACCGCCCGACCAAAAGAAGGGCTTTGGTGGACGATGGCTCACCGAGATCGACGTCGAAATCGCCCGGCACTTGACGACATGTCTACAGAGCCGTCGAGCAGGGCCTGGTCCTTGACGCGTAGGCGCCCCGACGACACGACTTCGAGCTGCCCGAAACATCATTCGGTCGGGAGCCTCTTGCCTGCGCCGCACCAGACGGAGTGGTGATCGATCTCGCTCAGCCCATGGAAGCACTCTTCCCCAACACCCAACACCGCCATCGTCAACACCACCACCAACCAACACCAGCTCGCCAAGATCTGGGGAGGCGGCATCCTGTCGTCCTCAGACGGGCTAGGACTACCGATCAAACCCAATCGCTGACCGCACAGCGACTGTCCCGGTTCTTCATCGACCAAGGCGACACCTCCTACACCCGTGTGTCCGACCAGCACTCCACCTACGGCACCCAAATCATCCCCGAGCGGGTGGATCACAGGGATGTCCTCACTTTCGGCGAGCGGATAAATCCCACCACTCTTGGTGGCAAATCCGTGTCCAAGATCAAGCGCTTGAACTCGGCTGGATCGATGCGAGCTCTATTCCACGCACTTGAGCGACGATGTACCGATAACCTTGCCATTGGTGCAAGGTTTGAGGTGTCTGTATTGCTGTGATGTGCTATAGTGACCGTGAAGATTGCAGATAGCGCAAGGTTTACGGTCAGATGGCGAAGAACGTGGTCCGGCTCCTCGGAGACCTCCCCTCAGCACAACACGGGTACTTCACACGGGCCCAGGCCGCCGCGGCCGACGTCGAGGACTTCGATCTGACGCGGGCCGTACAGAACGGCTTCATCGACCGGGTCGGCCACGGCGTCTACCGGGTAGCCGGAGCGCCCTATGACCGGCACGCAGCGCTACGGATTGCGTGGCTACGACTCGCCCCGGCCCGCACCCCTCGGGCCCGCACCCTCCGCCCCGACATCTGGGTCTCCCATACCTCGGCAGCCGATCTCCACAACGCCGGGGTCTTCCTGGCCGATGTCCCGACCTTCATCGTCGTCGACCGCCTCCGGCCAGGACACGGCGTCAAAGTTCATCGCCGATCCCGAGGCCTTGACCGCAACGACTGGGCCGTGATCGACGGGTTCGCTGTCACCAGCATCGAGCGCACCGCCGCCGACCTCCATCGAGCTGGCGTCGACGGCGGCCACCTCGGCCGCTTCATTCAAGATGCGATCAACGCCGGAGCAACCACCGAACAGGCAATGAGCGATCGCCTCGACATCACCACCGACAAACTCGCAGCACTCGTCGCCATGGCCGACCCCCACCCGAGTGGTGCTCGATGACCAACCAGCTGCCCTACACGACCGCATCAGCGTTCAACACGGCGCTGAAGGCCCGCCTGGCCGCCGCCGCCGAAACCAGTGTGCACGGCATCAACGAACTACGCCGCCAGTTCGCCTACGACCGACTCCTCATTCGCATCTTCGCCGCCGATCCCGACCGATGGATCCTCAAAGGAGCAGCGGGGCTACTGGCCAGACGCCCTGAGGGGGCCCGGCACAGCAAGGACATCGACATGTACTACCGAGGCGAGATCTCGGTGGCGCTCGACGAACTTCGGAACCTCGCCGCTGATGACACCGTGGGTGACTTCTTCACCTTCGACATAGAACGCCTCCCCGATCGTGGGGACAGTGACTCGGCCGGACTGCGCGTCATCAGCTACGTCGGTGACCTCGAGTTTCAGCGGTTCTCCATCGATCTCGTCATCGACTCCAACATGACCCAAGAACCCGAGACGATCGCAGCGCTGCGGCCCGTTCCGATCGACGGGCTGCCCACCGCCGACTACCGGGTCTACCCGCTCGTGGATCATGTCGCTGACAAGCACGCAGCGATGATCGATACCTACCACGGCGGTGCCGCCAGCACCCGCTACCGAGACCTTGTCGACCTCGCCCTCATCGCGACCACCTACCCCCTAGCCGCCGTGGATCTGAGAGCCGCCCTCCACAGCGAGTACGCCCACCGAGGCCTCGACATCCCGGCGACGGTCGACCTTCCCGACCCGTCGTGGGAAGCGGGATACGCCAAGGTGGCGGCCACGGTCCCTCACCTCGCCCCACCAACAGCCACCGAAGCCCTGGAAATCGTCCGTGCGCTCCTGGAACCACTGCTTGGCGACGAGTTCCACAGCGGCCATTGGGACCCAAACCGCCGCCGCTGGTCATAGGCTCGACGAACGAGCACCGCCGAGATGGACGGCTCTCAACAACACCTGTCAAGAACTCGCCTAGCTCGCGTTGACGGATCTCACGCGCTCCTGGCGTAGGCGCAAACCGCTCGGACGATCGCGGTGAGCCCTTCAGCCTCACTGGCGGCGAGGGAGTCCGTGACGGTGATCGGCGTGCCAGCGGACTGGGTTCGCAAAACGAGGCCCTGGACGATCAGGGTGTCGAGCCGCTTGGACAACATCCGATCATGAATCCTGGGGATCGACTGGCGCAGACGCACAGCGCGCTTAACACGATCGGTCAAGCGCGTGTCGTCCAGCCAGTCCAGCCAGGCTCTGGGAGCCACCGCTCATGGTCTCCAGTCCATCGGGCGGCCCCCATGAGGCCGCCAGCCATGCGACCAACCGGCCCACCGCCATACGAAACGCATACATGTATGCAGCGAAAACCAGCCGACCGGCACGCTCACATACCCTCTGACCTGCCAAAACTCTGTCGGGCTGGGGAGATTCGAACTCCCGACCTCTTGACCCCCAGTCAAGCGCGCTAACCAAGCTGCGCCACAGCCCGTGGCGCTCCGATCGTACCCTGGTTCGGGGAGCCGGCGGCGCGATTATCCCGATTTCACCTCACAGCTGTTGCACCAACCATCCAACGGCTTGAAGGAGACGCCAACCGAGGTAGGCGACCACTGCGACAACCACCACCCAGAAGTGCCATGGCACCGCCTGCTCGACAGTGGCCGCCTGGATCCGGTCGGCGTTGTCGACCGTGTCGCCGCAGGTCGGGCAGGTACCGCCCGCATCGACCGAGTTGGGCGCCAAGTAGACATCACAGGTATCGCACCACGGCACGGCGGCACCTCCCACTGGTCGAGCGACGTTCGCCGCCTCAGATCCTACGCAGAACGAGCACGGCAACGTCGTCGCTGATCGGGCCGCCGGCAAAATCCCGGGCGGCCTCGACCAGCACTTTGGTGAGCACGTCGGGGGTCGCCGTCGGGTCGCGGCGTATCATGCCGGCAATGCCATCCTCACCGAAGAGCACCTCGCCCCGCCGTGCCTCGGCCAGTCCGTCGGTATAGAGCACGGCGACGTCGTCGAGCTCCCAGGCCATCTCCCGCGAGTGGTACGGCGCGGTCGGATCCAGCATCAACAGCGGTCCGGTGGCACCAAGCGGCCGGACCTCGCCATCGTGCCAGACGAACGCCGCCGGATGACCGGCCGACGCGTACCGGAGCGTCTCGGCCTCGATGTCGAAGACCATTACACAGAGGGAGATGAACTCCTCGCCCCGCTCCAGCACGGACATCTGGGCGTTGAGCTGCTCGAGCGCCTGACCGGGATCCCTGTACTGAATGAGAAACGCCCGGAGCAGGTACTTGGCCTGCAAGGCGGTGATGGACGGCTCGATCCCGTGGCCGGTGACGTCGCCGATGACGGCACCGACGCGGTCCTGGTCGATCTTGAACACATCGTAGAAATCACCGGCCATGGCGCCGCTGCCGGCCTGGTAAGCCTGTCCGATTTCGAAGTTCGGCATGTCGGGCAGATCCGAAGGCGCAAGCCGAGCCGCCCACTGCAACGGGGCGAGCTCCTCCTGGGTCAGCACCTCCCGCGCCTTCTTTTCGACCTCCGCCCGGTTGGCCGATATGCGGGCGATCTCGATCTGCGATTCGCGGTTGAGAAGAGCGACAGCGGCCGGAACCCCCAGCAGCGACACCAGGGCAGCCTGCCAGGTGCCGATCCGCGCCACGGCCACGATGACCAGAGCCATCGAAGCCAGTCCGGTGAAAACCGCCGTCTGCACATCACGGCGGTAGTCATTGATGGCCAGGCGCCACAGATCGGGAGCGGTCTGCTCCTCGGTCAGCCGGTTCACCACCTGGTGACGACGCACCGCAGAACGTGCCCAGGCGGCGGCGGCCAGAGCACAGACGATTGCGGCCAGAGCCGGCAGGAGCCTCTCCATAGTCCCTCCATCCTACCCCAGCCCCGGGAACCGTGGGCCGGGACCTCCTGACGGCACCGGGCGTGATTTCATCTCGACGTTCGATCCTGGCGCTCGGCCGGCCCGTTACTCGCTCCGGCGCCGGACCCGAATCTTGATCGGCGTGGGGCCGAAGTCGAACTCCTCCCGGAGGCGGCGCTCGAGATAACGAAGGTAGTGGTCGGGAATCCGACGGTTGGCGAAGAGGGTGAACGTCGGCGGATCGACAGCGCCCTGGGTGGCGTACAGAACCCGCGCCCCGCCCGGGGCCGGTTGCGCTTGCTGAGCCAAGCGGATGACATCGTTGACCTTGCCGGTCGGAACCCGGGTCTGGTAGGCGGCGATCGCCGACCGCAACGACGGCAGAAGCTTCTGGGTCCCGGACCCGTTCAGGGCGGAGATCCGGTGTACGCCCGCCTCCGGGAGGAAGCTGAGCTTGCGCTCCAGTTGGACACCGAGGTCGTTCTTCTGTTCGGTGGTGAGCTGATCGATCTTGTTCAGCACGACGACCACCGGGCAGCCGGCGGCATCGACCCGCTCGGCAAGGCGCTGGTCCTGCTGGGTCACGCCTTCGGTGGCGTCGATGATCAGCAGGGCCACGTCGGCCCCGTCGACCGCTTTCAACGAGCGGACGACCGAGTAGTACTCGGTGTCCTCGCTGATCCGCGATCGGCGCCGCATGCCGGCCGTGTCGAGAAACCGGACCGGCCCGATCTCGGTTTCGACCACCGTGTCGATCGTGTCGCGGGTGGTGCCCGGCAGGTCATGCACCACCGACCGCTCCTCGCCGATGAGGCGGTTGAACAGCGTGGATTTACCGACGTTGGGACGGCCGACGATGGCGATGCCGAAGATCCGATCCGTTGCATCCTCCTCGCCGTCGACGCCGTCGCTACCAGCAGTGCCTTCGTCGCCGTCCTCGGCGTCGAAATGGGCGATCACCGCATCGAGTAGATCACCGATACCGCGGCCGTGGATGGAGCTGACCGGAAAGGCCTCGCCGAGTCCGAGCCGGCTCAGATCCCAGATGGCCGACTCGTGGCTCATGTCGTCGATCTTGTTGGCCACGAGGAGAACCGGCGTGTCGACGGTGCGCAACAGCTTGGCCGCCGCCATGTCCTCATCGGTCACACCGACGATGGCGTCGACCACGAAGAGGATGACATCAGCCGTCCGAAGCGCTCGCTCGGACTGACTCGACACCTTGAGATCCAGTTCCGAGCCACGAGCGAGCCAGCCGCCGGTGTCGACCAGCCGGAACGGCCGACCCAGCCATTCCGCCTCCACCTCCTTGCGGTCACGGGTGACCCCGGGCCGCTGCTCGACAATCGCCTCCCGCCGGCCGAGAATGCGATTCATCAGGGTGGACTTGCCGACGTTGGGCCGGCCGACGATGACGACCTCGGGGAGGGCACTCACCGTGCCACCTCGAGCGTCACGGCCGACTCGACGGCGGTCGCGACGTCGACGGTGTTCTGAACCTCGGCGGTCGGCAGGCCGAGTGCTCGTCGCAGCGACAGGCCGTCGGTGCCGACCACCTCCACCGGCCGAGGCAGCTCATCGACGGTCATGCCGTCGAGGAAGCGACTGCCGGACAGGCAGACGTCGGGCAGCAGGTAGCGATGACCGGCCGGCTGATCCGAGAGATGTCGGGCCACGTCGTCACCGACCATCAGGCCGGTGACACCGATGTTGCCGCCGAAGAACCGGTTCTCCACGGTGATGATGCGAACGTCGACCGGGAGCCGATCGACCGCTTGCCGAAGGAGCGGTTCGAGTACCTGGGCGCCGTAGGCGCCGGTGAGAATGGCGACCGGGGCCTTCGCCGAGGGGCGCAGTGTGACCGGCTGCGCGCCGCCGGCGTCGGCGGCCGTCGGATCGACCGGCCCGACCCGTGGGGCCCGGTAGCCCTCGGCCGGGGCTCCGTCGACCCAGGCGAAGAACCCAGAGGCGGTGCCGACGGGAGCGTCGCTCAATCCGGAGAACTCGAGTTCGAACGTTCGGGCCATGCCGATGCCGTCCTCGTGCATGGCGAAACCCTCATAGGTGGCGGCCGGCGGGAACGGGCGATCGGCCAGCAGATAGTACTCGTCGGCTGCAAACACCAGGCGACGGCCGAGTACCTCGCGGTAG
>JBFHEP010000206.1:0-7766 GCA_041584095.1 Acidimicrobiales bacterium
GAATCGCTCGACGTGCTGCAGGAGCTCTTGACGCGAGAGGAGGTGGGCTGGGACGGCGAGTATTACCGATTCGCGCCGCTGACGATCATGCCGCGGCCGGTGCGGCCCATCGCGATGATGATGGCGGTGATGAACCCCGAGGGCATCTATCACTGCACCAAGCGCGGCTTTCATATCCAGACAACGCCGCTGTCGGGCAATCACCGGCTGCTGCTCGATCAGGTCGGCGGGTTCAACCGCGCCAAGGCGGAGATGGGTGCTGAAGGCAAGCCGCTCACGCTGTCGCTGTCCCGCGTCGCGCATGTGGCCCGAACCGCGGCCGAGCGGGACCGCTACCGGCTCAACGGCCTCCTGCCGCCGGTCGTGGAGACGCTCGATCAGCAGCTCCAGCGGACCCGCATCGAGTTCGACACCAAGGGCACCGACCTCGGCCGTCACATCTTCCTCCGCCTGCTCCAGAGTCGGAACTCGGTGCTGTTCTACTCCTTCATGCAGCGCCACCTCGACGAGATGCTTCCGGTTGTCTACACACCGACGGTCGGCTTGGCCTGCCAGGAGTGGTCCCGCATCTACCGTCAGGAACACGGGCTCTATCTCTCGTGGCCCGATCGACACCGGATCGGTGAGCTGCTCGACAACGCGCTCGCCACCCCGCTTGGGGGGCTCGGCGCCGCCGATCGCATCGACGTGATCGTGGTCAGCGACGGCGAGCGCATCCTCGGTCTCGGTGATCTTGGCGCAGGTGGCATGGGGATCCCGATCGGGAAGCTTGCCCTCTACACCGCAGTGGGTGGCATCGATCCAAGCACGTCGCTGCCGGTTCTGCTCGACGCCGGGACCGACAACGAGTCGCTGCTGTCCGACCCGCTCTATCTCGGATGGCGCAACCGGCGGGTCCGGGGCCCGGACTACGACGAGCTGGTCGACGCCTTCGTCGACGCCGTGCGGACACGGCTGCCGAACGCCATCGTTCAATGGGAGGATTTCGCACAGGCCAACGCCCGGCGGCTTCTCGACCGTCATCGGGATCGGATCGCCTCGTTCAACGACGACATCCAGGGCACCGCCGCCGTGACCGCCGCAGCCGTGAGAGCCGGGCTGGGACGGACCGGGGTGGCGGCCGAAGATCTCCATGTGGCGATTGTGGGCGCCGGGTCGGCCGGGACCGGTGTCGCCGACGAGCTGGTCCGGTTCCTCCAGTCGGTCGGGATGAGCGAGACGGAGGCAGTAGCGAGGTGCTGGCTCGTCGACCGCCATGGCTTGCTGCACGAGGGGGTGCCGAATGTCGACGAGCTGCACGCCTTCCAGCGGCGCTATCTCCGGTCGAGCGGCGAGGTGCCGGGATCGGGTTCGCTACTCGACGTGGTGCAAGCGGTTCGCCCGCAGGTGCTGATCGGCGTGTCGGGTCAGCCGGGGCTGTTCACCGTCGAGGTCGTGGAGGCGATGGCCGGCAGCGTGGAGCGTCCGATCGTCATGCCGTTGTCGAACCCGACACCTCGGGCCGAGGCCATCCCGGCCGACGTGGTGACGTGGACGGAGGGACGGGCGTTGATCGGTACCGGCAGCCCGTTCGATCCCGTTCGCCGGGGCGAGCAGGTCCATCAGATCGCCCAGGTCAACAACGTCTACATCTTTCCCGGAGTCGGGTTGGGTGCGCTGGCCGTCGGGGCGACTCGAATCACCGACGCCATGATCACCGCGGCCTCGGGAGCGGTCGCCGAACTGGCCGTGATGGGTACCGAGGAACGGCTGCTGCCGCCGATCGGGCGGGCGGCGGAGGCGGCACGCTCGGTGGCGACGGCCGTGGCCCGCCAAGCGGTGGCCGACGGCGTCTCGGCCATCGGCGACGATCTCACCGACGAGGCCGTCGAACTGCTGGTCGACGACCACACCTGGCGGCCCGTGTACTGAGCTCGGAGCCCCGCCGTTTCCTCTGGTGATTCGATCCGATCGGTCCATGCCGGTCCGTCGGCTACCGTCAAAGTGTGAGCCAACAGCGATTCCGAATGGGCCGACTCGATCATGTGCATATTCGGGTGCCCGATCGAGCCGAGGCGGCAAGGTGGTACGCCGAACACCTCGGCTTCGAGCCGGTCGACGCGTTCGACTTCTGGGCGTCGGGGTTCGACGGCGGGCCGCTCCAGATCTCGGCCGATGGTGGGCAAACCATGCTCGCCCTTTTCGAGACGTCCGAAGGTCATCCGATGGTGCGGCAGGAAACCGGTGTCGCGTTCAGTGTGGACGCCGACAGTTTCATCGAGTTCGCCCGATCGCTGCCGGGTGGGCTTCACGGGCCCGACGGTCGGATGCTGGAGCCGAACGACCTGGTCGACTTCGACCTGTGTTGGGCCTACAACCTCGCCGATCCGTGGGGCAACGAATACGAACTGAACTGCTACGACTACGACGCCGTCCGGACCCGGCTGGTCGAGGCCGACGGCCTGGCGCCGGTTCGCTACTGGCCCGCCGAACTGCTCGAGGACTTCAACCGCCGAGGGTCGTAACGGCCGGGGCGGGGCGCCGCCGTCAGGTTTCGGCCATTCGAGCCATCACATCGTTCTTGAGGCGCCAGCATCCCTCACTCAACGACACGTGGTAGACGTGCGGGTTGACGATGCGGCGCACACCCACATCGAGGCGGTCGAGGTCGGCCACTCGCCGTTGCCGGGCGGCCTCGACCGCCTCGTGCTCGTCGACCGCGGTCCAGGGGTCGAACGGTTCGAGCAGCTCCTCCCGTCCGGCGATCTGGTCTGCGGTGAGCGTCCGGGTGACACCCGGGGTGCTCGGGTGATGGAGGACGAGCGGCTCTTTGAGCGTTTCGTCGGCCAGCGCCAGCAGATCGGCGGTGGCCGTCCCGCGGGCACTGTTGATTCGCCACACCTTCTTGCGGCCCGGGTTGACGACCTTGGCAGGGGTGTCGCTGAGCTTGATCGCCGGCTCCCAGGAGTCCTCACCTTGCTCTACGCCGTCACCGCCGCCGGCCCGATCGTCGATGGCGACGAGCTTGTAGACGCCGTCGAGGCTGGGGGCGCCCTCGCTGGTGGCCATGCGCGTCCCCGCTCCATAGACGAGGCGGCCGATGACACGGTCGGGGTCTTGACCGTACTGCGGGGCCTCGATGGTGATCTGGTTGAGTATCTGCCAGACCGTGAGCTCGTCGAGGCTGGACGACAGCACGATGATCGGTTCGGTGAAGCCGGCCTCGTCGAGCATGCCCGAGGCCCGCACGGCAAGGTGGGCGAGGTCGCCCGAGTCGAGGCGGATGCCAATGGGTTCGTGGCCCTTGGAGCGGAGTTCGTCGAACACGATGATGGCGTTGGGGATGCCGGAGCCGATGGTGTTGATGGTGTCGACGAGGAGCAGGCAGTCGTCGGGGTACAGCTCGGCATAGGCCCGGAAGGCGCCGAGCTCCCCGTCGCCCAGCGCCATGAAGACCTGTACCAGGGCGTGAGCGTGCGTGCCGGACGGTGTGAAGCCGAGGGCGTGCGACAGGCCGACGTTGGAGGAGCCGACGGCGCCGCCGATGAGCGAGGCCCGACTGGCGGCCAGCGCTCCACGTTCGGGGGCTCGGCGCATGCCGAACTCGAGCACGCCGGCCCCATTGGCCGCCTCGACGACCCGGGACGCCTTGGTGGCGATGAGCGTCTGGAAGTTGAGGTGGTTGAGCAGCGACGTCTCGAGCAGCTGGCCCAGAGCAAGCGGGCCCTCGACCACGGTCAGCGGCACGTTGGGGTGCACGACCCGGCCCTCGGGGATGGCCTCGATGCGAAGCGATGAGAAATCGCCGACATCGGACAGCCAGTTGAGGAAGTCGTCGGCGAACAGCGGTTCACCGTGGCGGTTGCGGTGGCTGCGGAGCTGGTCGAGTGATTTGTCGTCGAAGCGGACCGTCCGGATCCAGTCGGCCAGCCAGGCGGCGCCGGCGTTGATGCAGTAACCGGCTTGGTGGCGGCCGTAGTCGGGGTAGCGGCGGAAGAAGTGTTCGAAGCGGGCCGGGTGCTCGGCAAGGCCCCGCCGGTAGTACAGCTGGGCCATCGTCAGCTGGTACTGATCGGTATAGAGGACACCCTCGGCAAGACTGCGATCCATGCCCGGAAGCGTAGATGGGAACCGCCGTAGGTCCGCCCACCCGGCAGGCTGACGATTAGCGAAGCGCGATTTCGGCTAGTACTAAGCTCATGAACCATCTTCTGCGTACCCTCCGAGTCCTCCGCCGCTCCGCCGGTGTGATCGCCCCGTTGCTGCTGGTGATGGCTTTCGGGGCACTGGCCGCCTGCTCCGGTGACGACGCCGACAGCACCGACACGGTCGATACCGCCGACACGGTCGATACCACCGATGCCAGCGATACAACCGATACCACCGGCGAATCGACGGACGTGACGGAACCGGAGGCCGACGACTCCGAGGAGACGGTTCAAACCCTCGACGATGCGGCCCCGGCCGAGGCCGGGGCACCGGTTGAAGAGGAGACGGCCCTGCTGGCCCCGGGTCTCGCCCTGGATCCCGAGGGGCTGGACATCCTGGATCCCGACGCCAACACGACCGAACTCCTTGCCTTCGGTGACGATCAGGGTGGCGTGATCGCCGGGCTGGAAGCGGTTCTCGGATCGGCCGACCAGATCGCCGAGGGCACCGGTGAATGCCCCAACGGGCAGGCCACGGTGGCCACCTGGGACGAAACGATCATGGTCGACTTCGACGCCGATGGACGGTTCCTTTCGTGGTTGCTCCTGCCCGGATCAGAGTTGACGACCAAGGACGATGTCGGGATCGGCTCGCCCGTTTCGGCGCTTGGCGACGTCACGTTCTTCGAAGACTCGACCTTGGGCGATGAGTTCCAGGCGGACGGCTTTGGCGGACTGGCCACCGGCCCGGGACCTGACGCCACCATCGACCGGCTGTGGGCCGGCGAGGTCTGCTCCTTCCGCTGATACGCGGCGAGCCACACCAAGGACGCGATCGGGCCCGGCCCACTCTCTGTGAAGAGCAGGGCCGGGCCCGATCAGTGATTTTCAGCTGAGCGGTTCTCGATCAGCCGATCTCGTTGACCCGATCGGTCGGCGGGGGTGCAACGGGGCTGAAGGTGCCCAGGTAGTTGACCAGCGCCAACAGGTCGTTGCCGCCGTCGATCCGCAGCGCCGGGTCGACATCGGCGAAGGTGGTGAAGTTGTCACCGCCGTCGGCCAGGAAGCTGTTGGCCGTCACCATGTAGGTTCCCGCCGGATCGAGCGGTACGCCGTTGATCTGGACGTTGGTGATCGAGACGCCGGTGCAGACACCGGCCTCGATCGTCTTGGCCAGATCGTAGGTGAAGCCCTCCGACACACCGAGGTGGAGGAACGGCCGGCTGGCGAAGGACGGCTGGCACTGCTCCTCGAGCACCGAGATGATCTGGGCCCCGGTCATGGGGAAGGTCAACACGGTGTTGCCGAACGGCTGGAACGTCTGCGCCTCGCCGAAGGTCACGACGCCGTCGCCCTCACCGCTGGACGATGCGAACGTCAGATCCGAGCGCACACCACCGGGGTTCATGAACGCCACCTGCGAACCGGCGGCCGAGGCCGACCAGTTCTGGGCGTCGGCCACGAGGTTGCCGGCCGGCGACTCGACACCGCGGTCGCTACCGGTCGGGACGCCGCCACGGTTGATGTCGGCGGTGATCGTGCCGACCGGCACGCTACCGACCTCCTCGGCCAGCGGCGCCCACTTGTCGATCACCGCGGTCACGGCGGGATCCGGGGCCAGGTCAGCCTGGATCACGGCGTGGTTGGTGGCGGTCGACAGATCGCGTCGGACGTCCTTGGTGCGCTTGTCGAGTACCAGGTTCATCTCGGTGACAACCCTGCCGAACGAGAACGCACTCGTGACCATGCGGTCGGCGCCACTCGGGTCGGACAGCATGCAGTTGTAGGGCAGGTGCGTGTGACCGGTGATGACTGCATCGATGGCGGAGTCGAGGCCGTCGTTGATGGCGACGATCGGACCGGAGATGCCGAAGCAGCCATTGATCTCGATTGGATTGGGGATGCCGCCCTCGTGCAGGAGGACGACGATGGCCTCGACGCCCTGGGCCTGCAGTTCGGGAACCAGCGCGTTGGCCGTCTCGACCTCATCGAGGAAGTCGTAGCCCTGGATCCCGGCCGCCGCCACGAGGGTGTCGGTCGCCTCGAGGGTCATGCCGATGAACCCGACCTTGATGTTCTGGAACCGCTTGACCCAGTAGGGCGGCAGCGGGGTGGAGCCGCTCTCGTCGACCACGTTGGCCGACAGCCACTGGAAGTCGGCCCCGGCGTAGGGCTCATCGGGGAAGTAGCAACCGTCGGTTGGGTGGCAGCCGCCGTCCTGCATGCGAAGCAATTCGGTGACACCCTCGTCGAACTCGTGGTTGCCGACGCTCGACACGTCGAGCTGCATGGCATTGAGCGATTCGACCGACGGCTCGTCATGGAAGAGGCCGCTGAAGAACGGGGAGCCGCCGATGAGGTCGCCGGCGGCGACGGTCAGGCTGTACTTGTTGCCGGCCCGCAATTCGTTGAGCTTGGCCGACAGGTACTCGCCTCCGCCGGCCGGTTGACCGTCGATCGTTCCGGCGGCGCCGGGCTCGACGTGGCCGTGGTAGTCGTTGAACGCCAGCAGCTGGAGGTCGACCAGCTGGCCGGGCGGGTCGACCTTGCCCTCGCCAGGGTTCCCGTCGGGAGCGGCCGAGGCCGGGGCGATGAGCGCCACCAGCAGCGATACAGCGATGAGGGCCATCGCTCCGAGCCGAATTCGAGACCTGGACCGGGGATGCCCGGCCAGATCGGTTCTCTCAGTACCCATTTCCTCCACCTTTGTCGATCCCGCCTTCACAGATGAGTCACAAGGTACCAGAGCCAAGCATGTTGATGGCAAAGTGTGTGGAGAAGTACCCGGGCCCGCGGGCGCCATCATTCGGCGTTGGTGCGGACGACGACGAGATGATCGGTCGCCGACTCGGCGCTCCAGACCTCCCCGAGCGCTGGGCGGTCGGGTCCAGCCCGGCCGGGGAATCGGGCACTGCCAGACCCCCTTGCGTTCTGTGCGGCCCACGCCCGGCTTTCCGGGCGGTGAACGCACAGAACGGGTTGCCGAGCCCGAACCCGCCGACCGCTTCAAGCCCGAATCACATAGATTCGGTTCTCGCTCTGGTTGGCCACGTACAGTTCCCGGCGTCTGGCGTCGTAGGCCAGACCCTCGACTTGCCGGCTGCCTCCACCCGGCGCCTCGTAGACAACCTGCTCGATCCGGGTTCTGGCGTCGAGCACTCGAATCCGGTTGGTGGATCCGTCGCCGATGAACAGCTTGCCGCCGCCGATCGACAGGGCCCGGCACTGCCCGCCGGGTGCGATGAACGAGAATCGGACCGCACCGGTTGCCGGGTTCAGCACGTGAATCCGGTTCTGGGTCGAGTAGTAGAGTTGGCGGCCGTCGTGGGCCAACCCCTCCCCTCGTCCGGCGGGGGCCGGTATCGAGCCGACCTGGTTGCCGCCAAAGGGTGCGATCCGATTGATCGAGCCGGAGCCGGTGGTCACATTGGCCGCCCAGATCTGGTTGTCGTGCCAGGCCAGCGAGCCGATGGTGTCGTTGGCGGCGGGGTCGACCGAGTAGCGGACCGAGCCGGAGAACGAGTTGAGGAAGTAGACCCGTTCGCTGCCCGCCTGTTGGGTGAGGAACAGGACGGCGGGAAGGCTCCGGAACCAGGGGAACCGGAACGCCGGGGCGAAGGCGAGGCCGGTACTCGAACC
>JBFHEP010000207.1:0-7738 GCA_041584095.1 Acidimicrobiales bacterium
ACACTCCGTGCCGTCGTTCGGAGGCCCACTGCAATGCCGCGTCGATGTCCATGCCGGCGATCGTACTCGACTGGTCGACGCGACGTCGACGGCAGGCTCGGACGGCAGGGCTCAGACAGCAGGGCTCATTGGGCGACGCCGAGCTTGCCGGTGCGGGTCCCTTGCGCCGTGGATTCAGTCGTCGCCGTTGCCGGCGAAATGCGGGACGTGATCGGGCAGGACATGGTGGCTCTGGGCCTCACCCGAGAACCACACACCGCCGAGTCGAAGTCCCTCGCCTGAGTCGAGCGATCCGACCATCACGCTCGTCGTCTCCTCGTGCTCGACACCGACCCAGAACAGCGTCGAACCACACGCTCGGCAAAAGCCGTAACGGGCATACGGCAGCCGGTACCAGGTCAGGTGGCCGTCGGGGTCGGTCACGTCGATGGCCGCTGTGGCGATCCGAGCGGCGGCGACGAAGTTGCCGGTGATCCGGCGACAGTTCTCGCAGTGGCAGTGCAGCACGTCGGCCGGCGAGTCGGTCAGCCGATACGTCACCGCCCCGCACAAACAGCCTCCCATCCGACCGTGGCCCATCGGCGAATCATACCGACCGGTCGACCCTCATTGGTTAGGCTTGGCGTCGTGACCGTGCCCGTCGCCGACGACCCGCCATCCATGCCCCCGGAGGCGGCAGCCGTGCGGCGCACCTATCTGACCCTCACGTTCCTGGCCACGCTGGCCGCTTCCCTCATCCGCGGAATCGACGCACTCTTCCTGCTCGACGCCGGGCTGAGCGCCTCGGAGGTGTTCACGGTCTATGCGTTCATGACGGTCGGTACGGTGGCCTTCGAGATCCCGACGGGGGCCATCGCCGACATCAGGGGTCGCCGGCTCTCGTACCTGATCGGGGCGTTTTCGCTGGCTGTCGGAACGGGGTTCTACTGGTACCTCTGGTACATCGGGGCGGGCTTCGTGTGGTTCGCCCTTGCCACTCTCCTGTTCGGCATTGCGTTCACCTTCTTCTCCGGAGCCACCGAGGCGTGGCTCGTCGACGCGCTGGACGCCACCGGCTACACAGGTGATCTGGACGACGTGTTCGCCCGGAATCAAATGGCACTCGGGGCGGCAATGCTCACCGGGACCCTGCTCGGCGGATTGCTGGCCCAGACCACGAACATCGGGGTTCCGTACATCACCCGCACCATTCTGCTGTTCGTCACCTTCGCCGTGGCCTTTCGGGCGATGCACGACCTCGGGTTCCAGCCTCACGAGGCGGGCGGCCTGGTGAAGGCGATCGGTCAGACCACGAGGGATTCGATCGAGTTCGGTTGGAGCGTCACGCCGGTTCGATGGATGGCGCTGGCCGGCGCCTTCACGTTCGCCACCATGGGCTACATCTTCTACGCCATGCAGCCGTACCTGCTCGAGCTGTACGGCGACAGCGAGGCCTACCTCGTCGCCTCGGTGGCGGCCACAATCGTGGCCGGAGCCCAGATCGTCGGTGGGGCGACATCGGGCGTCGTCCGGCGACGGTTCACCAGTCGCACCTCACTCATCATGACGCTGACAGTGGCCGGCGCGGCCCTGGTGGCCTTGATCGGCCTGGTTCGCAGTTTCTGGGCCGCGATCGCCGCGCTCGTCGTCTGGTCAATCGTGTTCGCCGTCGTGTTCCCGGTTCGGCAAGCCTTCCTCAACGCCCAGATCGATTCCCGCCACCGAGCCACCGTCCTGTCGGTCGATTCGTTGGTCGGTTCGGCCGGAAGCATTCCGGCCAGTCCGGCACTCGGTCGTGTCGCCGATGTCTTTGGCTACGGGCCGTCGTTCCTCGTCGCCGCCGGTGTGCAGCTTGGGGCGTTGCCGTTCCTGACCCGAGCCCGGGTGACCTGCCCCGGCCACACGGATCGCATCGAGCTCGAGCCCGGTGCCGCCGCGGCGGCCGCCGGCTGACGCAGTGGACGTTCGACCGCTTCGCCGGTTCAGGCAGAGGTTCCGGTTTCCACTTCCGTAAACGGGATCACGGCGCAGCCGCCTGATCCACGGCGTAGCCGTCGGGCTGGACGTCGAAGCCCCGGTTGAAACGGGCCCGGGCGTTCTCCCACGCGATCAGGTTGGTCAGCTCGACGGCCTGCTTCCGCGTGAAGGTGGCGGCGATTCGGTCGCGAAGTTCGTCGTCGACGGCCGCCGGGGTTGCAGTCAGCGCTTCCGCATATTCGACGACGAGCTTCTCGGTTGCCGTCAGCTTGTCGCTCAAACGCCAGTTGGCGACGGCGTCGATGGTGTCTTGGTCGATGCCCAGCTCACGGCCGATGGCGGTGCCGAAATCGTGTCACCACATGCAGCCGATGATGGCCGAGGTGCGGAGCTGGGCGATCGTCTTCAGCCGATCGTCGACCGACCGACTCGACGCAATCCAGCGTTCCATCGCCAGCTTGCCGAACAGTGTCGGCTTGTGGGCGGCTGCGGTGCGGTAGGGACCGGGCATGAAAGGGCCTCGCCGCAGGACCTTGAGCGGGGTGAACGGATTCATCGTGCAACTCCTTCGGTGAGGCCGGCATCGGCGGAGGGCGTCGGCCGGCGAATGCTCGGGTGCCATTGCCACAAGAAAACGACGCCCCCGCCGATCACCGCCGCGGCCAGGGTGATGTCGTTGACGGCGTTCTCGGCCGTCGACAGGATGTCGGCGGGATTGACGGCGTGCCACAGGAAATGTGGGAGGGAAAACAGGAGGAAGGCTACTGCTGCCGTGATCGCAACCTCCCGTCTCGGCCACAGTGCCGCCAACAACATGACCGCACCGGAAGCGAGCAGGCCGGAGCCGGCGTCGGTGGCCAGGTGTTCGTTGTAGGGCGGCAGGGCGGAGATCAGTTGGGGCGCCCAGCCCGGGAACGTGTCGTACCAGTGCTGTGGATTGCCGACGGCCCACAACCCGGTGATCAGGTTGGGCACGGCGAGCAGCATCATCAGCACCCGGAGCCACGAAGGCTGCCGAGGTGATCGATCGATGGACGAACCGGTCATGTTGCGTTCTCCTGTATCGCGAGAGCCCGCATGGCGACTTCGACCCAGGCATCGAGGAAGCGGTCGGTTTGGATGCGGTGTGGCGGCTCGCCGAGCAGCCATTCATGGCGACGGTGGTGAACGAGCGCACTCAGCAGGACCGTGGCGACGGCCGCCACGTCGATTGCGGCCGCCCGGTCGGGATCGAACCCTGCGTCGACCTCGAGTGCCTCCCGAGCCCAGGCGGCGAAGATCTCCTCGGCATAGTGAAATCCCGGCTCGACCACGGCGTCGCGCATCAGGTCTCGCAGGGCCGGGAATCGGTTGCCGTCCTTTTCGATGATCTGGTTGATGTGTTTTTCCCGATCGAGTTCGTCGAGCGCGATCTGGGCGATCAGGCGCAGGGACGACCGAGGATCGGCCATAGCCGCGGGCGAGGCGAACCAGGCGACCTGGTCCGACAGGTCGGCCACGCCGGTGATCCGTTCTTCCATGGCCACCTCGATCAGTGCCTGCTTCGATGGAAAGTGTTTGTAGAGCGCACCTCTGCGGGGAGCCAGCCCGACGGAGGCCTCGATCTCGCCGACCGAGACGCCGTTGAAACCCCGCTCGGCGATCATCGCCAGACCGGCGGTGAGAAGGCGGTCCCGGGTCGGCCGATCAGCGTTGGTAATCACTTGTTTACTGCTCACAGCTCGAGTCTAGGTAAACAGATGATTACCTGTCAACCACCTCACCCCGAGATCGACGGTGGAAGTGGCGAAGGTGGAAGTGGCATTGGTCGCCACTGCCACCTGCTAACTTCGGGAGTTAGGCTTGGGGTGGTGCAGCGTTGGGGCCGGGTGGCCGTCATGGTCGGGGTGACCACCTGGGCGGTCGGCAATCTGATCGTCCGCGACACCGAACTCGACGGGCCCCGCCTCGCCCTGTGGCGGTATGTGATCGCCGCGGTGCTCTACACGAACTGGCATCTCTGGCGGGTCGGCCCGCTCCGTCTGAGCCAGGCCCGCATCGCCGCTCCGGCGGCGATCGCCATCACACTGGAGATCGCATTGTTCTTCACCGCCATCCAGCGAACCACGGTGGCGAACGTGACCGTGATCGGATCCCTGGTGCCGCTGCTCCTTGCCGGCATCGCCGTCCGACGATACGGCGAGCGGATTCCGCCCGCAGTGATCGTTGGGGCGGCCATCGGCCTCGCCGGGGTTGCGGCCGTCGTCTACGGTTCGACCGCTGCTGTCGGTTGGTCGCTGGGCGGCGACGCACTGGCCATTGCCGCGCTGCTGTTCTTCGCGGCCTACTTCGTGTTCGGCAAGGAGGCCCGGAAGTCGCTGGCCGCCGTCACCCTGCAGACCTACACGATGTTGATCGGGGTGCCGGTGCTGGTCATCGTCTGTCTCCTGACCAGCGGAGACGTCGCTCCCCCGCCGGCCGATCAGTGGGTGTATCCGATCGGGCTCGTGGCACTACCGTCGACCGGTCACCTGTTGGTCAACTGGGCCCACCAGCACGTCACCCTCACGTTCACCTCGCTGATGACCCTGGCCGTACCGGTGTTGTCGGCGGCAGGCGCCTGGGTGGCGTTCAGCGAAGCGTTGACGATTCTTCAGGTCGCGGGCATGGCCGTCGTTCTGGCGGTGCTGGCATTCGTCGTGGTCGAAGGTGAGCGGGGCCGGTTTCGGACCTCGTAGCGCCCTTACAACTCGTCGACATCGATGATCGGGCCGCGACGGTCGGAGTCGTTGGAGCCGTCGTCGGCGGCTGCCACCAACTGGTTCCGTAGATGGTTGATGTAGGTGAGGGCTGCGATCAACACACCGATGTCATCGAAGAGCAACGGGTCCGGCAACACGTCGATGGGGAGGATCGTATAAGCGATCGCCAACCAGAAGGCGGCCTTGGCCCCCAGAGGCATGAACTGCTGGTGGACGAGTCGGAACTTGGCCAGCAGTTTGATGAAGAGGAAGATGGCAGCGACGACCATCGCCAACGCCACGACGATGACCAAGGCCAACGCCAGACCGCCCTGATCGTCGAACCATGATTCAAGCACTGCGAGACTCCTCGTCAACAAGCCTAAACCCGAATGCGAGCCTTCCTGACCGGCGCGTCAGCGGTAGGAGTCGGCTTGGATACGAAACAGCTCGGCGTAGGTTCCGTCGGCCTCCATCAACTCCTGATGGGATCCGAACTCCACGAGTCGTGATCCGTCGAGCACCACGATCAGGTCGGCCATCCGCACCGTCGAGAAGCGGTGGGAGACGAGGATGGTGATGCGACCACGCTGCTCGGCCACGTTGCCGTCGGAGCCCGCTCGCCCCGTCCTCGCCGACGAGGCGTAACGCTCGAACAAGGCGTGCTCGGTCTCGGCGTCGAGGGCCGAGGTGGGCTCGTCGAGGATCAGCACAAGCGCCTGGTCGCGCATGAAACCCCGTGCGAGCGCCAGCTTCTGCCACTGACCGTGTGAGACCTCCACGCCTTCGTCCCAGGTCGGGCCGAGCTGTGTGTCGAGACCGTGGGCGAGCCGGTCTATCACGTCATCGGCTCCGGCCCGGCTCACGGCCTCACCGACCGCCGTGACATCGCCGGCGCGGGGTTCATCACCGAGACCCACCGACGTCAATGCCCGGAACTCGAAGCGGAAGAAGTCCTGGAAGGCCCCGGCGA
Source organism: Acidimicrobiales bacterium (assembly GCA_041584095.1). Classification (GTDB taxonomy): domain Bacteria; phylum Actinomycetota; class Acidimicrobiia; order Acidimicrobiales; family SZUA-35; genus JAHELU01. Next base: position 5,650 of record JBFHEP010000207.1, read on the forward strand.
GGCGACTGCGCCATTCGGGAGCGGGCATCCGGGCCAGATCGATCCCGTCGATCAGAATCCGACCGGACGTTGGGGCGTACATGCGGGCCAGCAGCTTCACCAGGGTGGACTTGCCGGCACCATTCTCGCCGACGATGGCCACTACCGACCCTGCCGGCAGGACGAGATCGATGTCGTCGAGCACGAGCTTGTCGGTCCCCGGATATGCGAACGACACACCATCGAACTCGACGCCGGCGGTCAATCGATCCGGCACCGGTTCGTCGGCATCTTCATCGGCCGCCTCGGCCAGCAACTCCAGCCAGCCGAGTTTGCGCGACGAGTCGAGCCAGATCCCCCGTAGGAATCCCAGTTCGCCGATGGCCGCGCCGATATAGGAGGAAAGACGCCCGCCGGCGGCGAGCACCAAGACCACGCCGGGCGCTCCGACGTCGGGCCGGGAGGCGACAATGGCGATGGCGGCCGCGAAGGCGGCCCCGAACAGGGCCCACGCGGCGAAGCTCCAGGCGGCGCTCACCAGCTGGGTCCGGGCGACCGGGCGGTACCACTGCTCCCAGGCCTCGGCCCGCCGCTCGACGAGGCCGGCACCGAGTCGCTGCAGCCGCACCTCTTTCCCCGGAGCCGCCGTCGTTCCGAGCAGGAACAGATGGCGGGCCAGTCGATTGTGGACGGCGACATCCTCCTCAACCCGCTGTTCCACGCCGGGGCGCCACGACGCCGTCGCAACCATCGGGAGCCCGAAGAGGCCGAGTAGCATCAGGGCCGGATGGATCGAGGCCAGCAGGGCCAGCGTCACCCCGAGCCGCACGACCCAGCCGGCCAGCGAGAACAACGACATGAACAGGTGATCGAGGGCGAAGACCTGATCCCGGAGCACGGCCAGACGGTCGAGGTAGTCGGGACGCTCGTGGTGTTCGACGGTGGCGATGCGGGCCTGGAGTGAGGCGACATGCACCTCGAGCGCGATGCCGATACGGTCGCGAAACCGCCGTTCGATCCGTTGGAAAACGACCCGCAGTATCCACATCAGCACCGCCGACGCGGCAAGCCCGGCGGTGGCCCACCAGATGCGGGGACGGTTGTCGTTCACGATCCCGTCGGTCAACAGGGCCAGCCACAAGGCGATCAGCGCATCGGGTAGCGCGGTCACGACCGTCATCAGGAACGATGCCCACAGCAGCCGGGGCTCCGCCCGGTAGCCGATTTGCAGCGTACGCCACAGCGCCGGAATCGACGGCGGCAACTCGTCGAGCGAACGGGTCGATACGGTCTCGTCGGTCGGGTTCTCAATCGAGGTGGTCATACACCATCTCCTCACCCAGCGCATCGACTTCAACGAACCGTGACGCCTGCAACGTGTACATCGTCGTGTACCGTCCGCCAAGCCCCATCAGTTCGTCGTGGCTGCCGAGTTCGATGACACGGCCTCCCTCCACCACCGCAATACGTTGCGCCAGTCGCACGGTGGAGAACCGGTGCGAGATGAGGATCGTGGTGCAGCGGCTGGTGGCGGCGAGCAGGCGCCGGAAGATCTCGGTCTCACCGCGTACATCGAGTTGAGCGGTGGGTTCGTCGAGCAGCACAAGGCCTGCGCCCAGTTTCACCCCGCAGATCGCTCGAGCCAGTGCCACCCGTTGCCACTGGCCACCCGAGAGGTCGATGCCGCCCGGGTAGCCCTTGGCCAGCGGGGTGTCGAGATCGTTCGACCCCGACACCAAGCCGTCGGCTCCGGCGTCGGCCAGCGCCTGACGGATCAGTTGATCGGGCGCACCGAGGGGGGCGACGTTGTCGCGCAGGCTCATCTCGTAGCGCACGAAATCCTGAAACACCGCCGTGACCCGCGATCGCCAGGCGTCGAGGTCGAGTTGGGTCAGCGGTCGGCCGTCGATCTCGATGACCCCTTCCTGGGGATCGTAGAACCGGCACAACAGCTTGGCCAGCGTCGTCTTGCCGGCGCCGTTCTGCCCCACGATGGCCAGCGACTCGCCCGCCTCGATGCGCAGATCCAAACCCGAGATCACCGGAACCGACGCCCGCGGATAGGTGAAACCGATATCACGGAACTCGACGGTGTGGGCGCCGGTCAGTG